>JBEKJZ010000022.1:0-44934 GCA_050010955.1 Xanthobacteraceae bacterium
CGGCCTTCTAGCATGAATCGGCCGCAAGCATTACCTGCCCCGGCCCCTAAGCCTTTGAAAACCCATGTAGGGGCGGAAGTGTGACCAGACAAGGCAAAATCGGGGCAATTGCTGCGACAGGGCGACAACCGGAGAAAACGAATGGCAAAAGCTGACGATACGCCCCCTTTACCGGGTTCCATGCCGAATCGGCTGCCTGAAAACGCGGCGGCGGCTGACTTCGAGTCCCGATCGATCGCCAAGGCGCTGTTGCGGACCACGCGTGCCGGCGCTCTTGGGACCATCGACCGTCATAGCGGCTATCCGTTCGCCTCGCTGGTTAACGTCGCCACCGATGCCGACGGCTCTCCGCTCATCCTGGTCTCCCGGCTCTCCACCCACACCGCCAATCTCGAAATCGACGGTCGCGCCTCCTTGCTGCTCGCAGCCGTCGGCAAGGGCGACCCGCTCGCGTACCCGCGGCTGACAGTGCTTGGCACTTTTGCACCGATCGGACGCGAGGATCGTGAGGAACCTCGCGTCCGGCGCCGGTTCCTTGCCCGTCACCCGAAATCCGAGCTTTACGCCGGCTTTGGCGATTTTTCGTTCTGGCGGCTTGCGGTCGTGTCGGCCCATCTGAATGCCGGGTTCGGCCGCGCGGCAGATTTGAAAGCTGACGAGGTGATAACGGACAGCACCGGCGCTGAGGAGTTGATCGAAGCAGAAGCGGACGCGATCGCGCACATGAATGCGGACCATACCGAAGCCGTACGGCTTTATGCGGTCAAGCTATGCGGTGCCGAAGATGGGCCATGGCGGCTGACCGGCCTCGACCCTGAGGGGCTCGATCTGGCACTGGGCGACGCCGCGCTGCGCCTGCCGTTCCCGGAGCGCGTCACCAGCGCCGCGCAGTTGCGCAAGGTCGTGGTGGATTTGGCGGCCAAGGCGCGGGCGCAATAGGCGCACCGGGTTACGGTCGCTGCCGCTCAATCAAGCGTGCGATGAATGCCGTTGTTTGTTGCGCCGCAACGCGGGAACGCATTGCGTTTTTGTCCGATTAGCCTCGAGGTGGGAGTCCATCTTGGCAGATGCTAGAATGCCCGATATAGGGTCGCACGCCCGCGGCAGGTGGGCGAATTCGGCGTCACACGGCGGCGGCAGCCGGACGAGTTGTGGAGGCAAGCGTGAAGGAAACCGGCCTGCGGAATGGCGCGCATGGCGCCGAAAAATTCGGCTTTAAAAACCTCGCCGCCGTGCACTGGAATTTGCTTGACACAGCTTTGGTCGAGCACGCGATCGCCAACTGCGAAGGCTCCCTCGTTCAGGGCGGCGCGTTCTGCGCGGAGACCGGCGCGCATACCGGCCGCAGTCCCAAGGACAAATTCGTCGTCGCCAACGCACAGACTGAGAAAACGGTGTGGTGGGAGCGCAATGGCCGCCTCGCGCCCGAGAAATTCCAGTTGCTGTTCGACGATTTCATCGCCCACGCCAAGGGCAAGACCTTGTATGCGCAGGATCTCTACGGTGGCGCCGATCCCAGATACCGCATCAGGACGCGCGTCTATAACGAGATCGCCTGGCACTCGCTATTCATCCGCACGCTGTTGATCAGGCCGGAACGCGCCGAGCTTGCGCACTACGTGCCGGATTTCACCATCCTGTCGCTGCCGTCGTTCAAGGCCGATCCGAAACGCCATGGCGTACGCAGCGAAACCGTCATCGCGATCGACTTCAGCCGGCGCATCATCCTGATTGGCGGCACCTCGTATGCCGGCGAGATGAAGAAAGCGGTATTCACGACGCTCAACTACTATCTGCCGGCCGATAGCGTGATGCCGATGCACTGCTCGGCGAATGTCGGCCCTGCGGGCGACGTTGCGCTGTTCTTCGGCCTCTCCGGCACCGGCAAGACGACGCTGTCGGCCGATCCCAAGCGCACGCTGATCGGCGACGACGAGCACGGCTGGGGCCCGCAGGGCGTGTTCAATTTCGAGGGCGGCTGTTACGCCAAGTGCATCAGACTCTCGCCCGAGGCCGAGCCGGAGATCTACGCCACGACCAAACGCTTCGGCACCGTGCTGGAGAACGTCGTGTTCGATCCGGATACCCGCGTTTGCGACTTCAATGACGACTCGAAGACCGAGAACACGCGCGCCGCCTATCCGCTCGAATTTATTCCGAACGCCTCGCGCACCGGCCGCGCCGGACAGCCGCGCAACATCGTACTCTTGACCGCCGACGCTTTCGGCGTCATCCCGCCGATCGCCAAGCTGACGCCGGCGCAGGCGATGTATCATTTCCTTTCCGGCTACACCGCCAAGGTCGCCGGCACCGAGAAGGGCTTGGTCGGCGTGCAGCCGGAATTCTCCACTTGTTTCGGCGCGCCGTTCCTGCCGCGACATCCTTTGGTTTACGGCAATCTCTTACGCGAGCTGATCAGCGTGCATGGTGTCGATTGCTGGCTGGTCAATACCGGGTGGACCGGCGGCATTTACGGCGTCGGCCGCCGCATGCCGATCAAGGTGACGCGGACCTTGCTCGGCACCGCGCTCGACGGCTCGCTCAGGAGCGTCAAATTCCGCACCGATCCGTATTTCGCCTTTGCCGTGCCGACGCAGCTCGCCGGCGTCGAGCCGCACCTGCTCTATCCGCAGAAGACCTGGCAGAACAAAGCCGAATTCGACCAGACCGCGCGCAAGCTGGTCGCCATGTTCCAGAAAAACTTCGTCCAGTTCGAGGAGCACGTCGACGCCGACGTGCGCGCCGCCGCGCCGGAAGTCCGCCTCGCCGCGGAGTGAGTTAGCGCCACGCTCGCCAGGGCGTTTCGGCCACCGGCGTCAGCGGCGGTTTTCCCGCAGCCCAGGCGAGGATGTTGTCGACGACGAGCTGATCCATCTTCTCGCGCGTGAAGAGGGATCCCGAACCGACATGCGGCAATAGCACGACGTTTTCCATCGTCAGCAATTCCGCGGGCACCTCCGGCTCGTTGGCGAACACGTCGAGCCCGGCGGCCATGATCTTTCGTTGCCGAAGCGCTTCGACCAAAGCCGGCTCGTCGACCACCGAGCCGCGCGCCACGTTGATGAGAATACCCTCGGGGCCGAGCGCCTCGAGCACTTCGGCGTTGATCATGTTCCGCGTCGCCGCGCCGCCAGGGACGATGATCATGAGGACATCGACGGCACGCGCCATGTCGATAAGACTAGGATAATGGCGGTAGGGAACCTCCTGGCGCGGGTGGCGCGCATGATAGACGACCGGCACGCCGAACGCTTCAAGCCGCCGCGCGATGGCGGCACCGATGCGACCCATGCCGACCAGGCCGACGGTGCGGTTGCGGAGCGTCGCCCGGCTCAAGGGATAATGTCGCTCGCGCCATTTGCCGGCGCGCAGATGCCGTTCGGCCTGCGGCAACTCGCGCACCGTGCACAGCAACAGCCCGAGCGCGGTATCGGCGACTTCCTCGGTGAGCACATCGGGCGTGTTGGTGACGATCACGCCGTGCCGGGCGGCGGCGTGGGCGTCGATATGGTCGTAACCGACCCCGAAGCTGGCGATGATGTCGAGATGCGCCAGGCGCGAGAGCAAGGCGTCGTTGACCGGCACCATCGCCGTGACCGCCATGGCGCGCACATGGCCAACGGAAGCGAGCAATGCGTCGCGATCGACGGCAGGCAGGTTATACACGGTAAAACCTGCGAGCCCTCTGGTGATGACGGGCCGGGACGGCCCGGCCAGCAGCACGTCAGTTCGTTGGTCCGGCAATGATCCTCTCCTGCAACGTTCAGTCCGAGACATTGTTGGTCGCGCGAGCGCGGCCGATGCAAGGGACCAAGGCCGGCACTTCCGCCCGATAGCGAGCATATTCTTTGGGAAAGCTTTCGCTCATGAAGCGCTCTTCGACGCGCAGTTTGAGCAACAGCGAACCGGAAAGCAATGCGAAGGCCAGCAAGCCGCGCCACTCGCCAAACGCGATGGCGGTGCCCAGGATCGCCAACAGCAAGCCGGTATAAATCGGATGGCGGACCAGGCGGTAAGGGCCGGTGCGTATAAGCTCGTGATCCTGCTTGACAGTGACCGTGCCGCTCCAGTTGCGGCCAAGATAATGGCGCGCCCACACGGCAAAAGCGATGCCGGCGGCAACCATGATCAACCCGAGCCAATACGCGCTCATCGTCGGTGGCAGAAAACGCTGGTCGAGCCAGGGCAGCCAGCGATCCGGCCATGCCAACAGCGTTGCGGCCAGCACCGATAGCGCGACGTGGCCGAAGCGCGTGACGGAAGCTTCCCGTCGCCTGACGGCTTTGACGTTAGCCGCGGCAACAATCCAGTAGGCGAGCCACGCCAGCCACAGCACGGCGAACGGCGCTTCATAGAGCCGATAGTTCACGCACAACTCCGCCACACTAAACCAGCATGGTCACGGGGGCTTCGATGAGCGCCTTGACGGCGGCCAAAAGCTCGGCGCCAAGCACTCCGTCAACCACGCGATGGTCGCAGGATAGCGTCGCCGTCAGCATGCTGACGAAGGCTACGCCGCCGTCCGCGATCTCGACCGCCTGCCGGCGCGCGGCGCCGACCGCGAGAATCGTCGCATGCGGCGGGTTGATGATGGCGGTGAACTCGCGCACGCCGTACATGCCGAGATTGGAAACCGCCGACGCGCCGCCCTGATATTCGTGGGGTTGAAGCTTTTTTTCTCTGGCACGCGCCGCGAGCTCCTTCATTTCGCTCGATATCGCGCCGAGCGTTTTGGTTTCGGCGCTCCGGATCACCGGGACGATGAGGCCGCCGTCGAACGCAACCGCAACGCCGATATCGGAATGGCGGAACCGCAAAATGCGGTCGCCGGCCCACACCGCATTCGCCGCCGGCACGCGTTGCAGCGCCAGCGCCAGCGCGCTGATGATGAAGTCGTTGAGCGAGAGCTTGAACGCGGGATTGCCGTCGCGATCCTTCGGGGCAGCTTCATTCGCCTCCGCGCGCAGCGCCTTGAGGCGGTCGATCGCGATGTCGGCGGTCAGATAGAAATGCGGGACGGACTGCTTGGCCTGCAGAAGCCGCGCCGCGATGGTGCGGCGCATGCCGTCGAGCGTCACTTCCTCGTAGCTCCCCGGGTCGTGGAGCGCCTTGATCTCTTCGGCCGTGCGTCCGTCTGCTATCGGGACGGGCGGAGCCTGCGGCGGCGATGGTCGCGGGGCGTTCTCGACATCATTCGCGACGATGCGACCGCGCGGGCCGGAGCCGCGCAGCCGCGACAGATCGATGCCGGCTTCGGCGGCGAGCCGCCGCGCCAGCGGCGTGACCGTCACGCCCCCCGGCAGCCGCGCCGAACCGAAATTGCGGTTGGGCGTGCGCACTTCGAAGAACGGATCGAGCTTGATCGGTTGCTGCGGCGCTTTGGGCGGCGGCGGTGCGCGGTGCTCAGCGGGCGGGATCGCGGCGCGCGCGGCTGGTGTTGCCGGTGCAGGCCCGGACGGCGCGCTCGCGGTAGCGCCGGCCGCGTCGCCGATGACGCCGACGATGGCGCCGACCGGCGCCACCTCGCCCTCCAGCACGCGGATCTCGCGCAAGATGCCGGCTTCCGTCGCCGGCACCTCCATCGAGGTCTTGTCGGTCTCGATCTCGAACAGATTTTCGCCCGGCTTGACCGTATCGCCGGCCGACTTGAACCACTTGGTGATCTTGCCCTCGGCGACCGTCTCGCCGAGCTGCGGCATGAGGATGTTCATTCAAAGTCCCAACGGCCGCAATTCACCAGCTCACCGAGATGTACTGCGTCTCCAAAAATTCCATCAGCCCCTCATGGGCGCCTTCGCGGCCGAGGCCGGATTGCTTCGTGCCGCCGAACGGCGCGGCGGGATCGGAGACCAGACCGCGGTTCAATCCGATCATGCCGTAGTCGAGCTTTTCAGAGACGCGCAAGCCGCGGCTCAAATCCTTGGTGTAGAGGTAAGCGACCAGGCCGTATTCGGTGTCGTTGGCGCGCGCGATTACCTCGTCCTCGGACTTGAAGGTCTGCAGCGACGCCACCGGTCCGAAAATCTCCTCGTTGAGCATTTTGGCGTCTTCGGACACGTTGGTCAGCACGGTGGCCGGGTAGAAGAAGCCGGGCCCGCCGGGTGTCTTGCCGCCGGTGAGCACCTTGGCGCCTTTCTTCACCGCGTCGGCGACCAGCTCGATCACCTTGTCGCGACCATCCTTGTTCACCAGCGGCCCAAGTGCGACCCCGTCGTCGAGGCCGTTGCCCATTTTCAGCCCGGCCATCTTGGCCGTGAGCTTCTTGGCGAATTCGTCGTGCACCTTCTCGTGCACGTAGAAGCGGTTGGCGGCCGTGCAGGCCTCGCCCATGTTGCGCATCTTGGCGATCATGGCGCCGTCGATCGCGGCGTCGATGTCGGCGTCGTCGAAGACGATGAAGGGCGCGTTGCCGCCGAGCTCCATCGCCGGCCTCAGCACGTTGTCGGCGGCTTCGTGCAGCAGCTTTCTGCCGACCTCGGTCGAGCCGGTAAACGACACGACGCGCACGCGCGGATCGTGCAGCATGGCGCTGACGACCTTGCCGGAGGAGCGCGAGGGAACGACGTTGACAACACCCGCCGGCACGCCGGCTTCCTCCAGGATCGGCATCAGAGCGAGCATGGTGAGCGGCGTATCGGAAGCGGGCTTCAGTACGACCGTGCAGCCGGCGGCGAGCGCCGGCCCGATCTTGCGCGTCGCCATCGCGGCCGGGAAATTCCACGGCGTCACCAGCACCGCGATGCCGGCCGGTTTATGGTGCACCAACATGCGCGCGCCCGAGGCTGGTGCGACGGAGTTTTGTCCGATGTTGCGTACCGCTTCCTCGGCGAACCAGCGGAAGAATTCGGCGGCGTAGGCGACCTCGCCGCGCGAATCCGACAACGCCTTGCCGTTCTCGATGGTGATGAGCTTGGCCAGCCGCTCGGCGTCGCGCATGATCAGCTCGAACGATTTGCGCAGGATTTCGGCGCGCTCGCGCGGTTTCTTGCCGGCCCAGCCGGGAAAGGCGGCGCTGGCGGCGTCGAGCGCGGCTTTGGCGTCCTCGACCGTGGCGCTGGCGACCGAGGCGACTTTGTTCTCGGTGGCCGGATCGATCACATCGAAGCGGCCGCCGTCGGAGGATTTACGCCATTTGCCGCCGATCCACAGATCGGTCGGGACGTTGGCGAGAAGATTGTCGTACATGGTGTTGTGTCCTTTACGCTTCTCTTCCGCCCCCCGGGGGACGAGCGGAAATTAACTCTCCAGCGACTTCCGCACGCGCTCGGCGATGCGCTCGGCGCTCGGCAGCGCGAGGTCCTCGAGAGTGTCGGCGGCCGGCAGCGGAATGTGCGGCGTGGTGATCCGCACCGGCGGGCCGTCGAGGTCGTAGAACGCTTCGTCGGCGACGATAGAGACGAGCTCGGCGCCCCAGCCGCACAGCCGCGGGTTTTCCTCGACGGTGAACAGGCGGTGCGTGCGCGCGACCGAGCCGAGAATGGTCTGGGTGTCGAGCGGCACCAGCGAGCGCACGTCGACCACTTCGCAATCGATGCCGTGCTCGGTCTTGAGCTTGTCCGCCGCCGCCAACGCGCGCGGCACCATCAAGGCCAACGCCAGGATGGTGGCGTCCTTGCCCGGCCGCACGATTTTCGCGGTGCCGAGCGTGTCGACGATCTCGCCGTCCGGGACCTCGCCCTTGGTCGGGTAAAGCGATTTATGCTCGAAGAAGATCACCGGGTCGGGATCGCGCACTGCCGCCGCCATCAGCCCGATCACGTCGCGCGGGTTCGACGGCGCTACGACCTTCAGCCCGGGAATCATCATGCACCAGTTCTCGACGCTCTGCGAATGCTGGGCGCCGAAGCGCGCGCCGCCGCCGTTGCCGGTGCGCACCACGAGCGAACATTTGAGCTGGCCGTTGGACATGTAGCGGCTCTTGGCGAACTCGTTGGCTATATAGTCGAAGCAGACCGCGAAGAAGTCCGAGAACATGATTTCCGCGATCGGCTTTAGTCCGGTCATCGCCGCGCCCATGGCGGCGCCGAGGATCGCCTGCTCGGAGATCGGCGTGTCGCGCACCCGCACCGGCCCGAACTGCTCGAACAATCCGACCGTCGCCTTGAACACACCGCCGGGCTTGCCGACGTCCTCGCCGAGGAACACGACATCGGGGTCGTGGGTCATTTCCTGGGCGATGCCGCGGATGACGGCGTCGCGGTAGGTCAGTTCCGCCATGCGAAGCCTCCGTTGGCGTAGACGTCGGCGGTGAGAAGCTCGGACGGCGGCGGCGGAGCGGCCTTGCACTGTTCGGTCGCCTCATCGACGCGCCGCTTCACGTCGGTCTCGATGCCGAGGATGACCTCCTCGTCGATGCCGAATTGTTTGAGCCGCTCGCGATAGATTTTGATCGGATCGCGCTCCTTCCATTTTTCCAGTTCGCCTTCCGGCCGGTACTTGGCCGGATCGGCGCGCGAATGCCCGCTGTGGCGGTAGGTCAGGCATTCGATCAGCGACGGCCCGCCGCCCGCGCGCGCTTTGTCGTAGGCGGCCATCGCCGTGCGGTAAACCACGTCGGCGTCGTTGCCGTCGACGATGATGCGCGGCAGGCCGTAGCTCGCGGCGCGATCGGCGGCCGGATGCGGCACTGCGGTGACGTCGCCGATCGGCGTATATTCCATGTAGAGATTGTTCTCGCAGACGAAGACCACCGGCAGCTTCCACACCGCGGCGAAGTTCAAGGCCTCGTGGAAGGCGCCGATATTCGTCGTGCCGTCGCCGAAGAAGCAGACCGACACGTCCTTCTGCCCTTTGTATTGCGCGCGCCAGGCGGCGCCGCAGGCGATCGGCAGGTGCGCGCCGATGATCGCATACGACCCCATCACGCCGTGCTCGACCGAGGTCAGGTGCATCGAGCCGCCCTTGCCGCGCATCAGCCCGATGTCACGCTGCATCAGCTCGCCGAGCACCTTTACGATCGGCACCCCGCGCGCGAGCGTGTGCGCATGGCCGCGATAGGTGCAGAAGGATAGATCGCCCGGACGCATGGCGGCGGCAAAGCCGGCGGCCACCGCCTCCTGGCCGAGCGAAAGATGGCTGGTGCCCTTGACCAGGTTCTGCAGGAACAGATCGAACGCGCGCTGCTCGGCCTCGCGGATCTCGACCTGCATGCGATACATGTCGAGCCGCTTCTCTTCGCCGATGTCGTCGTTGAGGCTCGCCTTCGACGCCGGCGCACGGTCCTCGATCTTGGCCATGAATTTTCCTCGGAGCGTCGCAAATCCGCTTGGGACGGAAGCAACTTAGCGCCACTTGCGAAGCCGAGGCAACGGCTGCGGCGCTGTGCGATCGGATGTCCCGCTTGCGCAGGGTACGGCAACTTAGGTAAGTGGCGCGAGCGGAGACTGCGATGGCCCAAGAGCAAGCCTACGACTTTGTTCAGCGCTTCTTCGGCGGTCCGCCCTTGGCGGTGATCGGGCGGCTGGTCTTGCTGTCGATCCTGGTGGGCGTGATCCTCGCCGCGATCGGCCTCGATCCGTGGAACATCATCGAATCGGTCCGTCTGCTCATTTGGCACGTCTGGAGTATGGGCTTTGACGCCGTGCGCTGGCTGTGGCGCTATTTCCTGCTCGGCGCCGTGATCGTCGTGCCGATCTGGTTTCTGGTCCGGTTGGCCAAGGCGCCGCGCGGCGGTTGAGCGCCGTCATTCCGGGCGGCAACAAAGGCCGAGTCCGGAATCCATAGCCTCCTACTTTGCAGAATGAGCGCCTGAGATCGCTCAGTCGTCGATCGGACGGGGACCGGCGGGCATCGGCCCATCGCCCTCGCTCGGCATTGCGTGATCGCGCGGGCCGCGATGCCGGCGCCGCCGGCGGTGCAGCGGAAACCGGTCCGGCGAACCGTCGTAGCCATTGGGGCCATTGGGCCCTTGACCTTGTTGCGGGGATTGCTGCGGCGCCTGCTGTTGCGGCTGGCCGCCGGTGATGAACGACGGCAGCCGCTCGACGTCTTCCTCGCTGACCGGCGGCACATGCTGCGGTCGCGGTTGCGCGTGCTGCGGCTGTGCCTGCGGGTGGTGTTGCTCGCGCGGATAGAACGGCTGCGACTCGCGTGGTGCAAACGGTTCGCCGCCGATGGAGGGCTGTTCGTTGTCGTCGTCGTAGCCGTCGTCGGGAACATTGCCGCGCGACTCGCCGGATTGCTGGTAGTAGGGCTGACTCTGGCGAAACTGCTCTTGCGCCGCCGCGATCAGGCGGAAGTAATGCTCCGCGTGCTGATAATAGTTTTCGGCGGCGACCGGGTCTCCGGAGCTTTGCGCATCTCGGGCCAGCTGAAGGTATTTTTCGGCAACGTGGGAAGCGGTTCCCCGAATTTTCACGTCCGGTCCGTTGGACTCGTACATGCGCGACAATGGATTCTGATGATGGCCACCTTTGCGGTTGCGACCCCGCATGCGCTTGTTCTGACCGTTTCTCATGGTTGCTGTTAGCCAACCCCCTTATTTACGGCGGCACGCATGCCGCCGGATCACTTCCTGAATATCAATCCAACTGGACGCATTGACCTTGGCGATCTTTCTTTGCGCATGGCGCTCGCAGTTCCGCGCCGCAATGCCGTCATCGGCCGCCGCCGCGCGGCGTGCTGTTGACCTGACGAACCCCTTCCCATGCAGCCATCACCGGCGGTTTCGCCGCGCTGCGAACCCCTCGTTATGCGCGACATTCACCAATGCGCGCCGAACCGATGACTTCTCGGTCTGAATGTGGCGATCCCGTCTGCCGTCCGATCCGGCTTTCGCTATCCCGGCTTTCGCTTCACTAGGCCTGCGCTGCCAACCTCTGCGAGGGACGCTCTAGGCGTTCAAGGCGGCGCGGCGTTATCGTCTCGGGCCGATTCCGTGCGAGCAAACTAGTCGGTTCCGGCTGATATTCCAAGAGCTTTTTTCCCGCTTTTTTGCCGGGGGGTCAATGCTCCACGCTCATGCCCTCACTAACCGCGGCCTTTGTCGCCAGTAGGGCACGAGGCACACCTGCAAGATCGGGGCGGGGCGGCGCCGGCGCAAGCCCCGCCGCCGAAAACAAGGCGGCGACGGTTTCGGCCTGACCGGCGCCAAGTTCGACGACAAGAGCGCCGCCGGGCCGGAGCAGCGCCGGCGCGCTGGCCGCGATCGCCCGATAGAAGTCGAGACCGTCGAGTCCGCCGTCCAGCGCCGCACGTGGGTCGAAATCGCGCACCTCGGGGGTCAGCGCGGCGATGGCGCCGGAGGCGATGTAAGGCGGATTGGAGACGATCAGGTCGAATGGTCCGCCGAGCGACGCCGCCATATCGCAGGCGACAAATTGCGCGCGGGAAAGTCCCAGCCGCCGCGCGTTGTCGCGTGCCACCGCAAGCGCGTCGAGGCTGGTATCGGTGCCGATCCCGGTCATGTTGGGCAGCTCGGTGAGCAGCGCCAGAAGGAGCGCGCCCGAGCCGGTGCCGAGATCGGCGATTTGCCCGACACCCGCGCGCGGGCCGTGCGAATCGATGGCGGCGAGCGCCGTCTCGACCACCGTTTCGGTTTCAGGCCGCGGCACCAGCGTCGTGGCATCGACGCGCAACGGCAAGCTCCAGAATTCCTTGCGGCCGACGATGCGTGCGACCGGCTCGCGCTTAAGTCGCCGCGCCGCGAGCCCGGCGATCGCCGCTCGCTCCGCGGCGTCAAGCGCGCGGACGCCGGCTGCGGCGAGCGCGGCATGATCGAGCGCCAGCGCGTGTCCGACGAGGATGCGAGCGTCGAGCTCGGGCGAATCGAGGCCGGCAACGCGAAATTTTTGCGCCAATGCGCGCCGCGCTTCGGCGACGGTGCGGGCACCGGCGCCCTCAGGGCGCGCGAAGGCGTTGGCTGCGCGCGGGGTCATCCGCCGCCGTTCTCGGCCGCCAGTAGCGCGGCCTGGTGCTCGGCGGAGAGCGCGTCAATGATTTCGCCCAGTGCCTCGCCCTCGAGGATCTGCGGCAGCTTGTAAAGCGTCAGATTGATGCGGTGGTCCGACACGCGCCCTTGCGGGAAATTATAGGTGCGGATGCGTTCGGAGCGGTCGCCGGTGCCGACCTGGCCGCGGCGCTCGGCGGCACGCGCGGCCTCGAGCTTCTGCCGCTCGAAATCGTAGAGCCGCGTGCGCAGCACCGCGAGCGCCTTGGCGCGATTGCGGTGTTGCGAGCGGTCCTCCTGCATCATGACGACAATGCCGGAGGGAATGTGGGTCACGCGCACCGCGGATTCGGTCTTGTTGACGTGCTGGCCGCCGGCGCCGCCGGCGCGCAGTGTGTCGATGCGAAGATCGGATTCGTTGATCGGGGCGTCGACTTCTTGCGCCTCGGGCAGCACGGCGACGGTCGCGGTCGAGGTATGAATGCGGCCGGAGGCTTCGGTGTCGGGCACGCGCTGAACGCGGTGCACGCCGGATTCGAATTTGAGCTTGGCGAAGGCGCCGCGGCCGCGGATTTCGGCGATGATCTCCTTGTAGCCGCCCATCGAGCCTTCGCTGGCAGTCATGAGTTCGACTTTCCAGCCCTGCTTGGCCGCGTAGCGCTCGTACATGCGAAACAGATCGCCGGCAAACAACGCCGCTTCGTCGCCGCCGGTGCCGGCGCGGATTTCGAGAATGACGTTGCGCTCGTCCATTGCGTCCTTGGGGATGAGCGCCAAGCGCAACTGCTGTTCGAGCGCCGCGCGCCGCGCTTCGAGCTGCGGCCGTTCCGCCTCGGCGACGGCGCGCATTTCGGCGTCGGTCGAAGGGTCTTCGATCAGACTCTCGACCCCGTCGAGTTCGCGCTGCGCCGCGCGATAGGATTTTACCGCCTCGACCACCGGCGCCAGCTCGGCGAATTCACGCGACAACTTCACATAGGTCTCGGGCGGCAGCGCGGCCGTAAGGTCGCGTTCGAGCGCCGCATGGCGGACGACAAGCGCGTTGAGTTTCTGATCGGGAAGCATGGGCTCTATGCAATAAGTAGAAGGCGTGGATGGCCGCGACAAGCCCGGCCATGGCAGCCATCTATTGGCTACATCTGCAAACCGTGATCGGCGGCGAATTTTTCGAGCTGGGCGCGAATTTGCACGCCGCCGCTCGATTTTTCGACCAGCGAGCAGACAAACGCAGCCGTCTTGCGGCAATCGAGGTCGACCAGCATCGCCTTGACCGGTCCTACCGCCGAGGGGGTGACCGAAAGCGCGCGGTAGCCGATGGCGACCAGCGCCAGCGCGCCGATCGGCTGCGAAGCCAGTTCCCCGCACAGCGTTACCGGCTTGCCATGCGCGCGGCCTTTGTCGGCAATGTATTTGAGCGCGCGCAACACCGGCGCCGACAGCGGATCGAAGCGGCCGGACACCCGCGGATTGCCGCGATCGACGGCGTAGAGGAATTGCACGAGGTCGTTGGATCCGACCGAAAGGAAATCGGCGTGGTCGAGCAATTCGTCGAGCTGATAAAGCAGCGAGGGGACCTCGACCATGCTGCCGACCTCGACCTGAGCCGGCAGCTTGTGGCCATGGCGGCGCAGGTGCGTGAGCTCGCGCTCGACCAGCTCCTTCGCCTGATCGAATTCGCCGACGGTGGCGATCATTGGAAACATGATTTTCAACGCGCGGCCGCCGGCGGCGCGCAGCAGCGCCCGGAGCTGCGTGCGCAGCAAAGCGGGCCGATCGAGCCCGAGCCGGATCGCCCGCCAGCCGAGCGCCGGATTCTCCTCCTCGATGTTGCGCATGTACGGCAGCACCTTGTCGCCGCCGATATCGAGCGTGCGGAAGGTCACCGGCTTGTCGCCGGCGGCATCGAGCACGGTGCGGTAGAGCGCGTATTGCTCGCTCGAGCGCGGGAAATTCGGCGCCACCATGAATTGCAGCTCGGTGCGGAACAGGCCGATGCCGGCGGCGCCGGTATCGGCGATGTGCGGCAGGTCGACGGTCAAGCCGGCGTTGATCAGCAACGTCACCTCTTCGCCGTCCTTGGTCACGCACGGCTTGTCGCGCAGCGCCAGATATTGTTGCTGCCGCCGCGCCCGCAGCCGTACCCGCTCGGCATAGGCGGCCTCCATGTCGGGTAACGGCCGGACCTGCAGATCGCCGGCCGAGCCGTCAACGATGATGGCGTCGCCCGGATCGACGATGCCGGTGGCGTTGTCGATGTCGCCGACCGCCGGAATGCCGAGCGCGCGCGCCACGATGGCGACATGCGAATGGGGGCCGCCTTCCTCCAGCACCAGACCGCGCAACCGCTTGCGGTCGTAATCGAGCAGCGCCGCCGGACCCATCGAGCGCGCGACGAGGATGGCATTCTCCGGCAGGTTCTCGCGCGACGGCGCGTGATCGCGGCCGGTGAGCTGGCGCATCAGCCGGTTGGCGAGGTCGTCGAGGTCGTGCAGCCGCTCGCGCAGGAACGGATCGGTTTGGCGCAGCATGCGGGCGCGGGTGTCCGACTGCACGCGTTCGACCGCGGCCTCGGCGGTGAGCCCCGTCATCACCGCTTCTTCGAGCTTGTGAACCCAGCCGCGGTCGTAGGCGAACATGCGGTAGGCTTCGAGCACGTCGCGATGCTCGCCGCCCTCCACCACGTCGCCGTGCTCGAGCAGTTCGTCGAGATGGGTACGCAATGTCTCGACCGCCGATTCGAGGTGCTTCAGTTCCTTCGGAATATCGTCGGCGATGAAATTGGTGACGACGACGCGCGGCTCGTGCAGCACCGCGTGACCGAGCGCGATGCCTTCGCTGAGCGCCTTGCCCTTGAGGTGAAGCGGCCGCCGCGCAGCCGGCTCGGCACCGGGAGGCGCCAGCACCGACAGCTCGCCGGAGGCGATCATCTCCGCGAGCACCATCGCCGTGGTCTGGAGCGCCTCGACTTCCTCCTCCGAATAAGTGCGCCGGGCGCGGTTCTGCACCACGAGCACGCCGAGCGTGTTGCCGGCGCGCAAAACCGGCACGCCGAGGAAGGAGTGGTAGATTTCCTCGCCGGTTTCCGGCCGGTAGGAATAGGCCGGATGCGCCTGCGCGTTGGACAGGTTGATGGCGCTCGCCTGGCTCGCGACCAGGCCGACCAGGCCCTCGTCCGCGCGCATCACGGTGTGGTGCACGGCGTCGCGATTGAGGCCCTCGGTGGCGTAGAGTTCGAGCGTGGAATCGACGCGCAGCACATAGACGGAGCAGACCTCCGCAACCATGTTGGCGGCGATCAACACCACGATCTTGTCGAGGCGTTCCTGCGCGCTGACCGGCTCCGCCATGACTTCGCGAAGCCGGCGCAACAGCACGCGCGGACCGCCGAGCGCGCCGCGCATGGCGTGAGGTCCCTCGGCCTTTGCCGTGACCGGAACGCCGCCCGCGTCGTACCGGCCCTATCGAAGAGGAATCCGCCTGGGTCGGGCCCGCGGCGAACACCATGAAGCCTATATCGAATGCGGCATGCAAACCGCAAGCCAAAGACAAGGATATGACGGCGCCGGGTTTTGTGCGCCGCAGCGTAAGGCTACGGTTTTACGGCTTCGCCTGGTCGAGGCCGTAGAGCGAGTGCAGCGTGCGGACCGCCAGTTCGGTAAACGCGGCGTCGATCAGCAGGGAAAACTTGATCTCCGAAGTGGTAATGGCGCGGATATTGATGGCGCGCTCGGCCAGCGCTCGGAACGCCTGCGCGGCGACGCCGGCGTGGCTTCGCATGCCGATGCCGATGACGGAGATTTTGGCGACATCGGCGGCGCCGTCGAGCCGGGCATACCCGATGGTCTGCTTGGCCTTGCCGACAACATCGAGCGCGCGCTGATAGTCGCCGGACGGCACCGTGAAGGTCAGGTCGGTGGTTTTGCCGTCGGCCGAGACGTTCTGCACGATCATGTCGACATTGATGTTGGCTTCGGCCAGCGGACCGAAAATCGCCGCAGCAACGCCGGGCTTGTCCTGGACCTGGCGCACCGAGATTTGCGCCTCGTCGCGGGAGAAGGCGATGCCGGTGACCACTTGGTGTTCCACGATCTCCTCCTCGTCGCAAATAAGCGTCCCGGGCGGGTTGCCGTGCGGGTCGATATCTTCGGGCCGATCGAAGCTCGAGCGCACGAAAATACGCACATTGTGCACCATACCGAGCTCGATCGAGCGCACCTGCATCACCTTGGCGCCAAGCGAGGCCAGCTCCAGCATTTCCTCGAACGCGATCTTTTCAAGCCGGTGGGCGCGCGGCACGACGCGCGGATCGCTGGTATAGACGCCGTCGACGTCGGTGTAGATGTCGCAGCGGTCGGCGCGGATGGCGGCCGCCACCGCCACCGCCGAGGTATCGGAGCCGCCGCGGCCGAGCGTGGTGATGCGCCCGGTTTCCTTGTGCAGGCCCTGGAATCCGGCGATGACCGCGACCTCCTTGCGTTCGCCGAAACGCTTGATGATTTCGGCGCCGTTGATGTCGAGGATGCGTGCCGAGGCATGCACGTTCGAAGTCAGGATCGGCAGCTGCCAGCCCTGCCAGGAGCGCGCGTTGATGTCCATGTCCTGCAGCGTGATCGCGAGCAGGCCGGCGGTCACCTGTTCGCCGGTGGCGACCACGGCGTCATATTCCCGGGCGTCGAATATGTGCCGTTTCTGCAGGGCCGCCGCGCACCAGGCGACGAGCCGGTCGGTGGTGCCCGCCATGGCCGAGACGACGACGGCGACGTCGTGGCCGGCATCGACCTCGCGCTTGACGTGGCGCGCGACGTTGCGGATGCGGTCGATGTCGGCGACCGAGGTACCGCCAAACTTCATGACGAGACGGGCCATGGCAATCGTTCGCGCTCTTCTACGGCAAGCGCGCCGGTTGCCGCGATGGTTGCGGGCCGGCGCGAAAAGGCGCGTATTGATACCGGCGCGATGCGCCGGCTGCAACTTCACGATTTGCGGCTGGTTAGCGGAAAAATATACCGTCATTAACGACCGCCCAATTACCGCCCCCGCCCGCCGGCATCCCGGCGGCAGCCAGCGATGGAGCGAGCATTTCGATACGAGCACCGGGTTTGAGGTCATTTGTGGTTCCTCTCACTGGGCATTGAGGCGCACATGCATGAGCAGAAAATCGGCGTTGTCGGCGGCGGCTTGATGGGCCACGGCATTGCTTACCTTCTCGCCGCGGCGGGGCACCAAGTAGGGTTATTTGAGCCGGCGGCGGATACCCGCGCCTCGCTGCCGCAACGGCTGCAAGCGATCGTCGATCTTTTTGCTGACGATCTGGCGGTCCTGCAACGGATCGCGGTGCGCGATCGGTTGGCGCCTGCCGTTGACGGCGCCGCCTTTGTGTTCGAAGCCGCGCCGGAACGGCTTCCGCTCAAGCAGCGTATTTTTGCCGAGCTTGAAGACGCGGTCGCGCCGGAGACGATCCTCGCCAGCAACAGTTCGGCGATCCCCTCGACCGAGATCGGCCGCGATCTCCAGCATCGCGACCGCGTCCTCGGCACGCATTTCTGGAATCCACCGCATCTCATTCCCCTGGTCGAAGTCATCGAGAATGAAAAGACCAGCACCGACGCCGTGGGCAAGACCATGGCGCTTCTCCGCCAGGCCGGAAAAGTCCCGGTCCATGTCCGCCGCGATATTCCCGGCTTCGTCGGCAACCGGCTGCAGCACGCGATGAAGCGCGAGGCGATCGCGCTGGTCGCCGCCGGGGTGTGCGACGCCGACACGGTCGATACCGTGGTCAAGGAAGGTTTCGGCACGCGCCTGGCCGTGCTCGGGCCGCTGGAGCAATGCGACCTGATCGGCTTGGATCTCACCCTCGACATCGCCGAGGTGCTTTATGCGGACCTCGACCGTACGGCGGGCCCGCATCCTTTCCTGCGCGAGAAGGTCAAGGCCGGAAAGCTCGGGATGAAAAGCGGCGAGGGCTTGCGCCATTGGACGGCGGAATCCGCCGATGCTGTTCGACAACGCCTGTCGCGCTTCCTGGTGGAGCAGGCGAAGGCCAGGAAGAAAGAATCGCGCTAGTTAGGCGCTTCCTGATCGGAACTGCGCTCGGCCACCAGCGCCCAAGCTGTCAGCGTCGCCGAAATCAGGTCGACAACGCCGATGGCCAGAGCGATCGGCGGCACCAGCCGCACCGCTGCCAATGTCGCCACTGCCGCCACTGCCGCCATCACCCACAGCCGCATCGCGACGGAGAGTTTGATGAGTGCTCGCGATTGCGTCTGTGCCGCGCCAATGCACAAAATGCCAAGATTGAACAGCGGGAGTGCCAACACCCGGTTCCACCAATCGAGCTCTGCCGAGAACGGGAGGAAGAACCGCGGCAGTCCTGGGGCGAGAAACAGCACGAAGCCCACGGCGGCGAGATAAACCCCGTGCCAAAGCAAAGTCTGTCCACTGCTGAAGGGCGGCGTCGGTAGCATTGCACGATTTTAGATGAAATTCGGCAATTTGCTACTAATACGGCAGCCCGACATAATTTTCGGCGAACGCCGTTGCCGCGGCCTTCGAGCGGAACAAATAGTCGAGCTCGGCGAGCTGAAGTTTGTGATCGAACGGGTTTTCGGAAATCCTGTGCAATAGCGTCGTCATCCACCACGAGAAGCGTTCGGCTTTCCACACCCGGGCCAGCGCGCGCGCGGAATAATGATCGAGGCCGGCGTCGCATTTCTCGGCGTAGTATTCGACCAGAGCCTGCGAGAGGTAGCGTACGTCGCTCGCCGCGAGATTAAGCCCCTTGGCGCCGGTCGGCGGAACGATATGGGCGGCGTCGCCGGCGAGGAAAAGCCGGCCGAAGCGCATCGGCTCGGCGACGAAGCTGCGCAGTGGCGCGATGCTCTTCTCGATGGATGGGCCGGTGACCAGGCGCTCGCGGGCCTCGGCATCGAGCCTGGGCTTGAGCTCTGCCCAGAAGCGCTCGTCCGGCCAGGCGTCGGTGTCCTCGGCGAGACTGCATTGCAGATAGTAGCGGCTGCGCGTCGGCGAACGCATCGAGCAGAGCGCGAAGCCGCGCGGGTGGCGGACGTAGATCAGCTCCTCGGAGACCGGCGGCGTGTCGGAGAGAATGCCGAGCCAGCCGAACGGGTAGACCCGCTCCTGCATGGTGATCGCGCCGGCGGGCACGCTCTGGCGGCTGACGCCGTGAAAGCCGTCGCAGCCGGCAATGAAGTCGCACACGATCTCCTGCGATTTGCCGTCGGCACGAAAGGTCACCCGCGGCGTCGCGGCAAAAATATCGTGCAAGGCCACGTCGTGAGCTGCGTACACGCTGGGCGCGCCGACCGCGGCGCGGCCGTCCATCAGATCCTTGGTGATCTCGGTCTGCCCGTAGACCATCACCGCCTTGCCGGTGAGGTCCTTGAAGGAGATGCGGTGGCGGCTGCCGTCGACGCAAATCTGTACCCCCTCGTGCACGAGCCCGTCCGTGTGCATGCGGGCGCCGACGCCGGCCTGGTCGAGCAGATCCATGGTGACCTGTTCGATGACGCCGGCGCGGATGCGGCCGAGGACGTATTCGCCGCTTTGCCGTTCCAGGATGATGTTATCGATGCCGTGCTTGTGCAGGAGCTGGCCGAGCAGCAGGCCCGCCGGCCCGGCGCCGATGATGGCGACTTGAGTTCGCATGGCCCACCATAGCATCCACGGCGCGGTTCCATGGAACTTCGAAATCAAATGGGAAAGGTTCCCTGGGGAGCAGTGGATTGGTGGGGCCGGCCACCTTTCGACCATCGACGGAGCGCCAGCGCGCCGCTAGGTTAGGGCGTCCGGGAGTAACCCGCACGAAACCAGGGAAAGAAACATATGCTGCGGACCATGCGTCTCGTTTGCTGGCTGGCGTTGCCGGTCGTCGCGCTTCTTGCTGTCCTCAACCCAGCCGCCGCCCAGGGCAGCGACGAGGCCCGCCAGGCTTGCACGCCCGATGCGATGCGGCTGTGTTCCGAATTCATCCCAGACGTGCCGAGGATCACGGCATGCATGAACGCCAAGCACGCCCAGCTCAGCGCCGCCTGCCGCCTGGCGATGTCGCATGGCCACCGGGCCGTCCACAGATATCGCACACATCGATGGAAGAGCTACCGGCATTGCCGGCACGGCCGGCATTGCGGTTGACCATGTCTTGACCGGAACGCGCCCGCGCCGCGCTTGGCAAAAGTGCGGCGTCTCGCGTGAGCGGACGCCTTGAGCGCCGTTACATGAAAATGCCATGCTGCACGCGCAACGGCGTGCCGGGGCGGCCTAAAGCGTCGACGTTCGAGTTCGGGAAACAGGCGCTACGGCGGGGTCATGCAGCTGCGAACGTCGGCCATATCAGCGGCATTACGCCGGACCCTGCATTGGGGGTGGCTCGTCGCGCTGGCCGCCGTGGTGCTGATCGCGGCTTTCGCGGTACCCAAAGCCCAACCCAAGGCCCGGCTTGTTGCGGCCGAGGATGGGCAGCTGCTGGCAGCCGTTTCGTCGCTCGGCGAAGCCATGCGCGCCGGCGACCGGACGGCGGCCCGCCGGCTCCTTGCGTTGCAATTCACTTTCGTCGACGCCGGCGGCAAGATTCACGTGCGCAGGGATTTTCTTGGCGAGATCAAGAGCGTCGCTGCTGCCGCCAGTGCCGACGCCAAGGTGAGCAGCTACGGTGAGCTCGCCATGGTTACCGGGCACCGCAAAGCGGCCGACAACAACGACGTGTTTTTCCTCGACATCTGGGCCAGGCAGAAGGGCAGCTGGCACGCGCTCTTGATGCAGAACGTCGCGGCCGCGCCGGCGGAGCCGCCACCTGCCGCTCCGGCCGCGGCCGGCGGCGAGCCGAAACAGCACGAATGTAAGAACCCCTGCCAGGCGATCCCCTACCGGGTGCGCTCGGCGGCCGAGCAGGACGTCATCAACACCTACCAGGCCATCGTGAAGGCCATCGTTGTCCATGACGCCAACGAATGGGCCGAGCACGTCGCCGACCAATTCGTGCTCCAGGGCAGCGGTCGGGAGCCGGTCCCGAAATCCGAGCGGGTCGCCGCGATCGAGCGCCAAAAGGAGAGCAATGCCGTTGTGGCGGTCGGCGAGATCCAGACGATGCGGCTTGCAGTGTATGGTGACGGCGCGGTGATGATCACCACCGAGACCGCACCCGATAATTCACACCCGCCCTACCGCGCCGCGCGGGTGTGGGTAAAGCGCAATGGTCAATGGCTGATGGCGATCAGCGCGCACACCGAGGTCAAGTAGCGAGCCGAATTCGATCGAGCGTTGCACTACTCCTCCAGTCCCGTCGGCACGTTCTCGTTCTCGCTTTCGAGCTTCATGCCGGCGGCGAGCGCCATGGTCTCGGCGAGCGCCGCGAAATCCTTCTGCAGATATTGCTCCGGGTTCCGCTGCAAGGTGGCGGCCCCGAAATGGCTTTGCAGCACCTCCCGCGCGGCCGCCGTCACCGGCAGCGGCACGTCCATCTCGCGGCCGAGATCGAGCCCGAGGTCGAGGTCCTTACGCAACGATTCCGGCGTGAACGTCGTGGTCCAGTCGCAATTGACCAGCGCCGGCGATTTATAGCGGGTGAACATCGAGCCCATCACGCCGTTGTTGAGGAAGGCCAGGAAGGCGTGGCGCGGCACGCCCATCTTGTTGGTCAAGAGCGTCATCTCGATCAGATTTTCGATGACGACGCCGAGCATGACGTTGTGGGCGATCTTGCAGACGCGGGCGAGTTCGCCGTTGCCGACATAGGATACGCCCCGCGGCGCGAATACTTCGATCAGCGGCATCGCCGCCTTGCAGGCCGCCTCGGTACCGGAAACGACGGCGGAGAGTTTGCCGGCTTTGATGACCTTGGCATTGCCGCTGACCGGGGCGGCGACGAACTCGGCGCCGAGCTCTTTGAGCTTGGCGCGGATCCCGGCCGATTCCTCGACCGCGATGGTGGAGCAATCGACCACGATCGGCGGCACCTTGCCGCCCTGGCTGCAGACGCCGTTGTTGCCGTAGAGGACCTCCTGCACGTCCTTGCCGGTGGCGACGATGCAGAACAGCACGTCCACGTTCCGCAGATCGGAGAGACGATCGACGAGCTTGCCGCCGATCTTCGCCAGCGGCTCGGCCTTGGCGCGGGTGCGGTTCCAGATCGCGACATCGTAGCCCGCCTTGATCAGCCGCTCGGCCATGGGCGTCCCCATGCGGCCGGCGCCGATCCAACCGATTTTCTGCCTGTCCGGTGTTGCATTCGTGGCCATGCCAAACTCCCTTTGCCGGAGGCTCTCCTATCACACGACGCGGTACCTTGTCCGCGCGCGGGGCTGCCGCATGGCCGGGCGCCGTGGCGGCTTTGCATTTCTTGACAGCGACTTATGGTGCCGTCATAAGGACCGCGCGCGTTGCCGGGCGGCACGGTTAAGGTCTGTCGGCACGTGCTTCTGCCAGCAGCAGACTCGACTGGAAAATGCCGGTCCGGTTCCGAGCACTAGTGCGGTGGATTTACAGGTTAAATCCAAAATCGCATTAGAATCATAAATTTGTCGGTGGCCTGGGTTCTTGCGCGGAAGCGTGCGGCAAGCGGTTGCGAGCTTTCGGGACTCCTAGGATCGAACACAAGGACACAAGATGTTCGCGGTCTTCAAAACAGGCGGCAAGCAATACCGGGTGGCCGCCGAGGATGTGCTCAAGGTCGACAAGGTCAAGGGCGCGCCCGGCGAGATCGTCGAGTTCGGCGAGGTTTTGCTCGTGGGCAGCGACAGCGTGACGCTTGGCGCTCCGACCGTCGCCGGCGCGACGGTCGCGGCCGAGGTGCTGGATCAGGCGCGCGGTCCCAAGATCATTGCGTTCAAGAAGCGGCGGAGGAAGAATTCCCGCCGCAAGCGCGGTCATCGCCAGGAATTCACGCTGTTGCGCATCACCGAGATCCTCACCGACGGCCAGAAGCCGAGCAAGACGGTGCCGCCGCGGCCGAAACGCGCGCCGGCGCCTGGACCGGCAGCCACGGACGATACCGGGGCGACCGGGTCCGAGACTGCGCCCGCCGCGTCAGCAGGAGCCACGGCGAAAACACGCAAAGCTCCGGCAAAGACGAAGCCAAAATCGAAGCCGCAGGCTAAAAAGCCAGCGGCCAAGGGGAAGCAGCCCGCGGCCAAGGGGAAGCAGCTCGTGGCCAAGGGCAAGAAAAAGAAGTGAACGAAAGCGGTGATGCTTTTGTCATGAATCCGGTATAGGTAGCGGACAAGAAAGGTTCGGAGGCCAGCAATGGCTCACAAGAAAGCAGGCGGGTCCTCGCGCAACGGCCGTGATTCTGGCGGCCAGCGGCTGGGACTGAAGATTTTCGGCGGCGAAGAGGTCGTTGCCGGCAACATCATCGCGCGCCAGCGCGGCACCAAATGGCACCCGGGCCGCAATGTCGGCGTCGGCAGGGACCACACGCTGTTTGCGTTGATCGACGGTCGCGTTGAGTTCCAGGCCAAAACCAAAGGCCGCGTATTCGTATCGGTACGTCCGATGACGGAGGCTGCGGCCCAATAACACGGTGGATCATATGAGGTCCGCCGGCATCCAGTCGAACCGGCGGGCCCCAATGGGCTCCGAAAAGGGGGAGACCGGGATGCCGGCTCCCCCTTTCGGCTTTCTGCAGGAGCCCACAGATGAGCCTGTCGGAAGAAGTGCTGGTGGACGCACGGCGGGAACGCAGGAGTCCCATCCTCGAGACCGAGCGGCTGACGCTGCGCTCGCCGCGTCCCGAGGACATCAAGGCGATTGCGGTCCTTGCCGACGATCGCCGCATCGCCGAGAACACCGCGCGCATCCCGCATCCCTTTGGCGTCGACGACGCCGAACGATTTGTCGCGACCGCCAACAAGCGCGCGGGCGAAGCTTGCTTCGTCATCACGCTCGACGACACGCTGATCGGCGCCTGCGCGGTCGATCCGCGCGAGGACGGTCCGGAGATCGGCTATTGGCTCGGAGCGCCCTATTGGGGACAGGGCTTCGCCACGGAGGCGGTGCGCGCAGTGATCGACCACGCTTTCGGCGATCTGCAGCATGAGGCGTTGCAGGCCGGCGCGCGCGTCAGCAACCCGGCGTCGCGTCGGGTGCTGGAGAAATGCGCCTTCCAATGGACCGGCGTCCGCCTGTCTCGCATCCGCGCCATCAATTCCGCAGCGCCGGTGGACCGCTTCCGGCTCGATCGCAAGCTTTGGGTCTCGCTCAAGCGCTGGGGCCCGGTGCGGCGCGTGGCGTGATGGGCATGGCATTCGCGGCCTTGGGTCCCTACCGGGGGGGTTGTTGACAGTGCCAGGCCGGAGGAGGACGATAATCACGGGTGGCGATCGCTTCTTTCGCGTTTCGCCCCCGCAAATGGACGATGAATGGAGGTGCCATGCCCCCGGGCCAGTCAGGCCGCGTTGACCGCCGCGGCACCGTTCGGGCTGTGGCGTAGCGGCGTTAGCGAACGGCGCGTCGGGAGCGGCCTATCGGGCCGCAGCAGTGAGGCAAGGCCCCACCTGGCCCCTCCCGGCGAAGCTTCCCATTGACGATCGTCCCGATTCATCCGGTTTATTATTGCATCCATGTTGTATTGGGGGCTGCGCTGCGCCGAACAGGCGGGTTAGGCCAGGGCATCCCATATGATCTCCTATGAAATTCCTCGACGAGGCCAAGGTCTATATTCGCTCCGGCGACGGCGGTAACGGCTGCGTGTCGTTCCGGCGCGAAAAATTCATCGAGTTCGGCGGCCCGAATGGCGGCGACGGCGGCAAGGGCGGCGACGTGATCGTGGAAGCGGTGGAAGGCCTCAACACGCTCATCGACTATCGCTTTCAGCAGCACTTTTTTGCCAAGAACGGGCGCGCCGGCATGGGCAAGGACCGCCATGGCGCCAACGGCGCCGACGCCGTGCTCAAGGTGCCGGTCGGTACGCAAATCTACGAGGAGGACGGCGAGATCCTCCTCGCCGATCTCACCGAACTCGGCCAGCGCGTCGTGCTGGCGCGCGGCGGCAACGGCGGCTTCGGCAATGCCTATTTCAAGTCCTCGACCAACCGCGCGCCGCGCCGCGCCAATCCGGGCCAGCCCGGCGAAGAGCACACGATCCGGCTGCGGCTGAAGCTGATCGCCGATGCCGGCATCGTCGGCCTGCCGAATGCCGGGAAATCGACGTTCCTCGCTCGCGTCAGCGCGGCGAAGCCGAAAATCGCCGATTATCCGTTCACCACGCTGCAGCCGCAGCTCGGCGTCGTCGAGATCGACGGCCGCGAATTCGTGCTGGCCGATATTCCCGGCTTGATCGAGGGCGCGCATGAGGGCGTCGGCCTCGGCGACCGCTTCCTCGGCCACGTCGAGCGCTGCCGGGTGCTGCTGCATCTCGTCGACGGAACGGGCGGCGACGCCGGAGCGGCCTACAAGACGGTGCGCGCGGAAATCGCCGCCTATGGCAACGGTCTCGCCGACAAGCCGGAAATCGTCGCGCTGAGCAAGGCCGACGCGCTGAGCGCCGACGACACCAAGCAGCAGCTGGCGCGGCTCAAACGCGCGGCAAAGAAGCAGCCGCTCGCCGTCTCGGCGGTGAGCGGAGACGGCGTCGCCGAAGTTCTGCGTGCGCTTTATCAGGTGATCGAAAAAGCGCGCCCCACCGCGGCCGAGGCAAGCACCACGACCTCCGCTTGGCAGCCGTGATGGGCGTGCCGGCGGCCGGGTAGGTGCGGCTGCTGGAAGCCGCCGGGGGGTTTGTTTGGATTAGGCCCGGCCGATCGCTACATTAGCGTCATGTTCGGCACGCCAAGGACGCATCACCGGCCCCGCAACGTGCGGCTCGAGACGCTGCTGCGGCTGCGTTGGCTCGCTGTGCTCGGCCAGTTCGTGGCCATCCTGGGGGTGCACTTCGGCCTAGAATTCGACGTTCCGATCTGGCCCTGCCTCGCGGTGATCGCGCTCGCGGCGCTCCTCAACGTGGCGCTGGGGGCGGTTTATCGGCAGACGCAGTGGCTCGAGCCCGACCGCGCCGCGTGGCTGCTCGGGTTCGACATCGCCCAGCTCGCGGCGCTCCTCTACCTCACCGGCGGCCTGGAAAATCCGTTTTCCTTCTTGCTGCTCGGGCCGGTGCTGATCTCGGCGACGGCGCTGCCGCCGCGCATGACGTTGTTGATCGGCATCTTCGCCATGGTCTGCGCCACTGTGCTGGTATTCTTTCATTACCAGCTGCCCTGGGACACCGAGGATCAGCTGGAGCTGCCCGAAATCTACACGGTCGGGGTCTGGCTCTCGATCCTGCTGGCGATGGGCTATATCGGGGTCTACACGTGGCAAGTCACCGAGGAGGCGCGCCAGCTCTCGGATGCCCTGGGCGCAACCGAACTCGCTTTGGCGCGCGAGCAGCATCTTTCTCAGCTCGACGGTCTTGCCGCCGCCGCGGCGCATGAGCTCGGCACGCCGCTCTCCACCATCACCGTGGTGGTGCGCGAGATCGAACGCGCGCTACAACCGAACTCGCCCTATGCCGAAGACGTGAAATTGCTGCGCGAACAGGCGCAGCGTTGTCGTGAGATTCTCGCCAAGATCACCGAACTTCCCACCGGCGAACCGTTCGATCGCGTGCCGCTTTCCGCCCTGATCGAGGAAACGGTGGCGCCGTATCGTCATTTTGGCGTCTCGATCGTCGTCACGGTTCCGGCCGACCGCACGGCGGAGCCGCTCGGCGCGCGCAATCCGGCGATCCGCTACGGTCTCGGCAACCTCGTCGAGAACGCGGTCGATTTTGCCAACAAGCAGGTCGACATTCTGGCGCAATGGACCGCCGAAGCTGCGAGCATCACGATCAGCGACGACGGGCCGGGCTTTGCCCCCGAAGTGCTGGACCGCATCGGCGCGCCCTATGTGACCCACCGGCGGCCCGGGCAGCGCGGGCCGAACGATGAGGAGGAGGTGTTCGGGCTTGGCCTTGGTTTCTTCATTGCCAAGACCTTGCTGGAACGCTCCGGCGCCAAGCTCTCGTTGAAGAATCAGGCCTCCCCCCGGCACGGGGCCCTGGTTACCATCACCTGGAGTCGTGCGGATTTCGAGCGGCCGCTGGCGGCGGCCCCTCTTGAGCGGGCGGCGCCGGTTTCTTAAATCAGGCAAGAGCGGGGCGGCGCTGTGGTGGAGTAGATTGCAGGACCAATGTGATGACCAACGCCACGAGCCGTCCATCAACGGCGCCGCTGTCGGGCGAGCGTACCCTCCTCATCGTCGAGGACGATAAATCGTTCCTGCAGCGGCTGGCCCGCGCCATGGAAGGCCGAGGTTTCGTGGTGACCACCGCCGAGTCGGTCGCCGACGGTCTGTTGCAGGTCGAGAAGGCGGCGCCCGCCTTCGCAGTGGTCGATATGCGGCTCGGCGACGGCAACGGTCTCGACGTCATTTCGGCCATGAAGAAGCGCCGGCCGGAAGCGCGCGCCATCATCCTCACCGGCTACGGCAACATCGCCACCGCGGTGAATGCGGTCAAACTCGGCGCCGTCGATTACCTCGCCAAACCGGTCGATGCCGACGACGTCGTTGCCGCCCTGCTCGCGCTCGACAACAAGAAGATCGAGCCGCCGGAGAATCCGATGTCGGCGGACCGCGTGCGCTGGGAACACATCCAGCGCATCTACGAATTGTGCGGGCGCAACGTTTCGGAAACCGCGCGCCGCCTCAGCATGCACCGCCGCACCTTGCAGCGTATCCTCGCCAAGCGCGCGCCCAAATGAGTCACTCTGCGTTACGTCACTTCGATTCCGCTTCGTAGACGCCGTTCCAGTCCGGCGGCGGCGGGTCGGCGCGGTACGCCTCAATGCGCTCGACATACATGTCGTAGAGGCCATCGACGCCGAAGCCGTTGGCGAGCTTGCGGCAGCGATCGATCAGGCTCTTCGCTTCATCCCATTGCTGCTTGCGGTACGTCGCCAGCATCGCCGCGTTCAGATCGCGCAAGTCTTTGCAGCGCGGGTCGTCGTTCACTTCGGCCCGGCCGAGCACGGTGAACACCACTTCGGGCTGCTTTTTGCCTTTCACTTGGATGAGGTCGATCTCCATGGTGGCGAACTCCGTCTTCGCCCCTTCGGCGGTGCGCGAGCCGATCACCATTGAGAGGCGATAATCCTTGGTCCGCGATTCGAGCCGCGAGGCGAGATTGACCGTGTCGCCCAGCACCGAATAGTTGAAGCGGAAATCGGAACCCATATTGCCGACAACGCAGGGACCGCTATTGAGCCCGATACCGATGCGCAGCGGCATATAAACGCTACCATTGGTTTCGGCCTCGCGCTTGAGCTCGACGTTGAGCGCTTCGGCCCGCGCCAGCATTTCCAGCGCTGCGTCGCAGGCATTGGCCTCGTGCTCCTCGTCGTCGACCGGAGCGTTCCAGAACGCCATGATGGCGTCGCCGATGTATTTGTCGATCGTGCCCTTGCGCTCGATGATGGCGTTGGTCAGCGGCGTGAGGAAGCGATTCATCAAGCGGGTCAGGCCCTGCGGATCGTCCTTGTAGTGCTCGGAGATGGTGGTGAAGCCGCGCACGTCGCTGAACAGGATGGTCATGCGGCGTTCCTCGCCGCCGAGCACCAGCTTCTCCGGCGACTTTGCCAGCTGCTCGACGAGCGGCGGCGACAGGTAAAAGCCGAACGCGGAGCGAATCTGCTGGCGTTGCTTCTGCTCGCGGAAATAATTGACGAAGGTGAGCACGAGATAGATCAACCAGAACGACATTAGCGGATAAGTGAAGTCGATGAGCAGGTTGTGCGCGACGAAGAAGTACAGCGACAAGCCGATCAATCCTGCGATCAGCAAAGCGCCGATCGCGATCACGATCGAGGCCGGCAACATCGGTGCGGCGATGATGATGGCAATCCCGAACACGACCGCAGCGACAAGTTCGACCGCGATCGCATAATTGGGGCGTGCCAGCAGCGCCTGGGTCAGTACGCTCTCAAGGATCTGGGCGTGGACCTCGACGCCGGGCATCGCCGGCTCGACCGGCGTGGTCTTGATGTCGAGGAGGCCGGTCGCCGAGGTGCCGATCAGCACGAGTCGGCCGTTAAAACGATCGGCCGGCGAGCGTCCGTGCAGCACATCGGCGGCCGATACATAGCGCGCCGGATCGTGCTTATTGAAATGCACCCAGAATTGGCCGTTGCCGTCGGTGGGCACTTCAAGACCGGGCACCGCCACCGCGCGCACGCCGGCGTCGTCGGTGCGAACGAGGATGGCGCCGGCGCGGGTGACGACGCGCAGCATTTCCAAGGTCAGCGCCGGCACCAAAATATTCTGCGCGTTCATGACCACCGGGACGCGGCGAATGATGCCGTCGCGCTCAGGTTTGATCGAGAACAGCCCGCGCCCGGCGGCCGCCTGCTCGATAGCTGGAACGTTGCGCAGCAATCCGGGAAACGTCACCAGGAACGGCCGTGGATCGGGGCCGAGAACGGCGAAACCGGTTTGCAGCGCCATTTCGGCTTCGCTGCGCGGCGAGGGCGTCGCCGCCCCAGCTTGGCCGACCACGACGCCGCCGGTTTGTTTGATCGCGTCGGCCAAGACCTGGTCGTTGCTCGGCAGCGCCGCGAGCTTGTCGCGGGTCGCCGCATCGAGGCCGCGGAAGCTCGCCGCCGCGACCGCCGGCGACATGCGATCGGGCTCGGCGAAAACGATGTCGAAGCCGATCGCCACGGCGCCAAGCTCGCGCAGACGGGTGACCAGATCGGCCACCACGGTCCGCGGCCAGGGCCATTGCCCGATCTCCTTCAAGCTCGCTTCGTCAATGTCGGCGATGACGACCGGCCGCGCGGTCTGTTGGCGCGGCCGCAGAACCTGAGCGAGATCGAACGTGCGCAGCCGCACTTCTTCGAGCGGCCGCGGATCGGCGAGGCGCAGCGGCACCAGCGCGAACAAAATAAGCGTGCATACCGCTCGCGCCAGACCGAATTGCCGCGCCCAGCGAACGATCAGCTTCATTGGTTGCCGATCCCCTGCGCTCCCCGCGCGAACCGCGCCGCACAATTATAGGCGTTCACTTCTCCCGGAACGAGCGCATCAGCTGATCGTGCAGCGGCTTGACCAGGTACGAGAGCATCGTGCGCTCGCCGGTCTGGATGAAGGCCTCGACCGGCATGCCCGGCGTCAATTTGACGTCGCCGAGGCGGCTGAGCTCGCCGACGGTCATCGCGATGCGGACGAGATAATAACTCTGCCCGGTGCGCTGGTCGGTGGTGGTATCCGCGCCGGTGCGCACGACGGTGCCGTTGAGCTCGGGGGTCGTGCGCATATTGAATGCAGAGAAGCGGAGCACGACCGGCTGACCGAATTGCACCTGATCGATGTCTTTGGGCTCCACCTTGGCCTCGACCAACAGGTTATCCGCCTCGGGCACGATGAGCATGATCGGGTCGCCGGCGGTGACGACGCCGCCGACGGTGTTGGCCGTCGACTGGAACACCACACCGTCCTGCGGCGCGCGGATGTCGGTGCGCTTGAGCTGGTCCTCCGCCGTCACCTTGCGCTCGACGTATTCGCCGATCTTGCTGTCGGTTTCGCGCAGTTCCTTGGCGACGTCGCTGCTCAATTCCTGATCGACCTGGAGAATTTGCAGCTCGGTCTCGACGATCTTGCCCTTGGCCTCGGCGGCGGCGGCAACGAGTTGGCCGCGCTCGCCTTCCAGCCGGGCTTGCTCGCGCTCCAGCGACGTGAGCCGGTTGAGCTGGACCAGGTTTTTCGCCCACAAATCGCGCACGCCGCCGAGTTCCTTCTCGATCAGCGACGTCTCCTTGGTCTTGGCGTCCTGCTGGGCGGCGAGCCCGCTGATCTGCTCGCGCAATTGCTGGATGCGTTGGTGGAGTTGATCCTTCTGGCCGAGCCGCGCCGTGCGCCGAAGATCGAACAGCTTGCGCTCGCTGGCGAGCGCCTCCTCGACGCTGGGGTCGCCGATGGCGTCCGCGAGCTCCCTGGGTACCGCGACCGTATCGGCACCGTCGCGCTCGGCGGCAAGCCGCGCTTTGCGCGCATAGAACCCAGTGAGACCCTTGGTGACGATCGCCAGATTGGCCTGGGTCACGGTTTCATCGAGGCGAATGAGAATATCACCGGCCTTGACCCGGTCGCCGTCGCGCACCCGCACCTCGCCGACGACTCCGCCGCTTGGGTGCTGGACCTTCTTGACGTTGGAATCGACGACCAGCGAGCCTTGGGCGATCAGCGCGCCAGAGATCTCGGCAGTCGAGGCCCAGCCGCCGAGTCCGACGCCGAGGAACGCGACTAGCGCGCAGCCGACGATCACGTGGCGGCGGATCGACGCGCGGGAATTCTGGGGCGCCTTGCTGCTCATCCCTTTCCTCCCTGCTCCGGCACCACTTTCAAAGCTCGCGGCGTGCTCGGCTGGGTCATGCGGTTGAGAATATCGTCTTTCGGCCCGAACTGCTGCTGGCGGCCCTTGGCCATGACCAGAATGTAGTCGACGCCGGCAATGGCACTCGGGCGATGGGCGACCACGATGACGATACCGCCGCGGGCGCGAATGCCGAAAATGGCCCGGGTCAGCGCTTCGTCACCCTCGGCGTCGAGGTTGGAGTTCGGCTCGTCGAGCACGACCAGGAACGGGTCGCGATAAAGCGCCCGCGCCAGCGCGATGCGCTGGGCTTGACCGGCCGACAGCGCGCTGCCCTGATCGCCGACAGTGGTCTCATAGCCGTTCGGCAGGTTGACGATGAGGTCGTGGACGCCCGCAGCCTGCGCCGCGGCGAGGACGGCTTCGGGATCGGGCGGATCCTCGAAGCGCGCGATGTTCTGCGCGACGTTGCCGGGGAACAATTCGACGTCCTGCGGCAGGTAGCCGATGTGCCGGCCGAGCGCCTCCGGCGACCATTGATCGACGCTGGCGCCATCGAGGCGGATGCTTCCCCGCAGCGGCGTCCATACGCCGACCAGCATGCGCGCCAGCGATGATTTGCCGGACGCCGTCGGGCCGATGACGCCGAGCGCCTTGCCGGCAGCCAGCGAGAAGTTCACATCCTGGCACACGGTCTTCTGTTCGCCCGGCGGGTTAACCGCCGCGTTCTGCACGACGAGCGACTTCACCGGCGGCTGCAACGGCATCGGCTCGGTTCGCGGCGGCAGGTAGCTGAGCAACCGCGACAACCGCTGCCAGCCTTGCCGCGCGGCGACGAAGCCGCGCCAGTTGGCGATGGCGAGATCGACCGGCGCCAGCGCGCGGGCGCCGAGGATCGAGCCGGCGATGATGATGCCGGGCGTGGATTGGCCATGGATGACGAGCCAGGCGCCGACTGCCAGAATCGCCGACTGCAGCAACAGCCGCAGCACCTTCGACATGGCGCCGAGTCCGCCGGCGACGTCGCTGGCGCGGCCGCTCGACAGAACGTAACTGCGATTAAGGCCGCCCCAGCGCTGCGCGATGCGGCCGACCATGCCCATGGCCGTGATCGCTTCGGCGTTGCGGCGGCTCGCCTCCATCAGCGCGTTGCGCGCCATGGCAAATTGCGTGGCGCTGCGCGTCGGCCGCCGGGTCAGCACTTCAGTCACGACGGTGAGCGTGACCAGGACGATCGCGCCGGCGAGCGCGGTGAGGCCGATATAGGTATGGAACAGGAAACAAATGGCGAGGTAGATCGGCATCCAGGGCAGATCGAATAGGGCGACCGGCCCGGCACCGGACAGAAACCCGCGCACGGTATCGAGATCGCGGATCGGCTGCGTACCCTCGCTCTTGCCGCCAATCTTGAGCGGCAACCGGACGATGGCGTCGTACACGCGCGAGCTCATCGCTTCGTCGAGGCTATGGCCGACACGGACAAGGATGCGGCTGCGGATCGCGTCGATGACGCCTTGCGCGGCGTACAGGCCGGCCACCAGGATCAGCAGCGCGACGAGCGTCGGCACGCTGCGGCTGGGTAGCACCCGGTCGTAGATTTCCAGCATGAACAGCGCGCCGGTGAGCATCAACAGATTGCTCATGCCGCTGAACAGCGCGATGGCGAGAAACGCCCTCCGGCAGGAGGCGAGCGCAGCAGCGAGTTCGGAACTCGCGAGCGGCTGCCGCAGTGGGCGGGAAAGCGGGCTCATGAGCGCGTGCCTACCACCGTAACAGGCGTAATACCATCATTGAGCCTGCAAATGACCGGCCGTCCAGGGAGATCATCATACCTTGGTTTACGATGGAACGGGGGGCTTTTGGCGCAAAGACGCGGCCGAGCCTGACCAAACGCGGCCAAGCCTTAGCCGAGCCGCGCAAGCAGCCGCACTAAGCCCGCCATCAGGCCGGCCTCTTCGGACATCATTCCTAATCAGATCGACAACCGGCCGGTATTCCGCCTGGCCGGCAGTTCCCGTGCGGCAATCAACAAATGCCCGCACGACATCGTGCCGGCCTGCGCGCACAGGCCGGCGCCGATTCGTACTCAAAAACTGGCTTCTGGTAAATCTCAGGAGCGAGAATCGAGCGAAAGCCCGATGCTGAACGCCTTTTGCCGCGTCGCGCCCTCGGTTCTTTTCAACTTCCTGGCGATTTGCGACGCGGCGGTTTTCTTCTTCGCCATCGTCTTCAGTTCACGAACTTCGGTCGCCGTCCAAGCGCGCCGCTTCTTTGACTTCTTAGCCATAAATCCTCCTTTTAAGAAAGGCCAACTTGTATCCCATAACGGGAGCGGAAGAAAATACAACAGATGGTTTGAGATCCTAAGGATCGCAGCCATTGTCCGAAGATGCGCCCGCAGATACGGTAGGGCAAGTTAAGAAACAGTATTGTTAGATCGTTCTTAGCAATCTATCGGCCCGGAAGCAAACCCAACTTATGGTACCCAGCGCCCGTTGTTGATAGCCGAATAGTTGATTGTTCCTGCCGTGTGCCGCGAGCCGCATGGAATAGCCGCCTCCCTGGGGCTCGGCCAGCGCCAAGTGGGCATGCCGAGCAGATGTCCGCCGACACCAACGCGCCTCCGAGCAAACAGGACCTGCTGCGCCGATGGCGCTTCGCTTCAGGCCTCCGCTGGCAGTTATGAGTGCAAGCTGGACCCCTAATAGATGCCGGCAGGCGCGCGATGAGGGCTTGCGGCCTGTAAGCTCGCTTCCTAGCTTGGGAAAGAGACAAGGATCGCTGGGAACGGGACGCGGCCATGGAAGAACTCAAACTCGTCGCCCTCGACACGGACGACATCGGGATCGTCTCTGCCCACGTGCAGGACGCGCTCGTCAAGGTCGCCGATATCTTCTGGCTGCCGCGCGAGCACCGGTTCGTGATGGCGCTCAAGCGTTTCGACTGGATGAATGCGGTCGATGTCAACGGTACCAGGGGCGTCAATGCGCCGGGTTACCGCCGCTGCCGGACCGCGCTGCGGTTCGAACGCGTTAACGCCTGCAAGTGCCGGAATCTCGACCAGGCCAATAAGAATGCAACACTCAATCTGCTTGCGGTCGAATTTGCCGAGCGCGATTCCCCTTCCGGGATCATCACGCTGACCTTCTCCGGCGGCGGCGCCATTCGTCTGGATGTCGAATGCCTGGAGGCGGAGCTGGTCGACCTCGGCGAGGTTTTTGCGGCCGGGTTGTGCCCGGATCACTTCGCCGCCGATACCACGGCGGCCTGACGCCCGCTAGTCTCAAGCCGCGCGCGGCCGTTGCGCCGGCGACACGGCGAAAAGCTTCATCAGCACGACGATGGCGGCGAGCGTCGCCGCATAGACGATGAGCTGCATGGCGGTCGGCTGATCGACATAGCCGATCAGCGTGTGCAGCGCCCGGCCGAGAAAGCTTTCGTCGCTCAGGATCCAGGAGGTGTCCCATACCGTCTGGTCGAAAGCGGTGAGGATGTTGGCCTGTTCCAGGAAGGCGATCGCCTGCGCCGCCATGCCCGCGGCCAGAAATGAAATCAGGGTACTGGTCACGGCGAAGAGGTAACGCGTCGGAATCGTGATCAGGCCGAGATAGGTCAAGAGACAGACCAGCGAGCCGAGAATGAGCCCGATCACGCCGCCGATCAGCATACCGACGCTGGCGCCGCCTTCCGCGGCGGCGACCCCATAGAGAAACAGCACGACTTCGGAACCCTCGCGCAGCACCGCGATGGTCACCACGGCGGCGAGCGCGGCCAGTGACTTCGAGCCCTCGACCACCGCCTCGCCGGCGGCACGCATCTCGGCGGCGAGCTCGCGACCATGGCGCGCCATCCACACATTGTGCCAGCCCAGCATCAGCACCGCGAAGCTGAGGATGGCGGCATTGAACAGTTCTTGGCCGTTGCCGCTGAACAGTTGCGACAGTCCTCCGGTGAACAGCGCCACCACGCAGGCGCCCGACCCAACGGCCGCGCCCGGCAACGCCGGACGTCACCGCCATGACGATGCCGATGATCAAGCCGGCCTCGAAGACCTCACGAAAGACGATCAACAGCGAAGGGAGCACGGGCACCTCACGGCACGACGATCATGGTACGACCAGGAAGCCTTGCGTCTGACGGTGGAAGTCGTCGAAGAAATTGTAGCGGCCGGGCGCCAGCGGCCGCACATGCACGACCGCCTGGCCGCCCGCCGGGATCACCTTCTCGAAATGCAGGGCGCTGCTTTCGAATTCGGCGGCGATGGAGCCGAGGTTCTTGACCTCAAACGTAATCGGCTTTCCCGCCGGGGCGTGCAATTCGGCGGGCTCGAACTGATGATCCTTGATCGTCAGCGACAGCATCACCGCGTCGTCCGCGCGCGCGACCGCCGCGCCGAGAACCAATATCAACGCGGCCAGTACCGGGCCGGACTTGATGAATGCGTTTCTTGTCATGACCGGCAAAGCGCCTGTCGCCGCCCTCTTGCTAACTTGGAGCATACGAGGAATTGGGCAAGCGCAGACGTTTTGTCAATCAGAAAGCCGAGATTAGAATTGTTATAATAAAAGAGAACTGATAGGGATTTTTGTTGAATGCGACTTTCTGAATTCGTCATGGCCGGGTTCGTCCCGCCTGCAGGGCCGTAGCGTCGCGCCGCTTGCGCGCAACGGCCCTTCGGCGTGGCGAAGGCCGGCCATCCGCGTCTTTGGTCGTCGCGGTTACCAAGAGGTGGGCGCCATATGACGTTCAGCGCACCAATGCACAAGGCAACATGATGGCCATTCGTCTCGATACGCGCGCCGCCGATTTTGCGCAAAAATTTCGCGCGTTTCTCGACACCAAGCGCGAAGCAGCGGCCGACGTCGATGCGATGGTCCGCGCCATCGTCGCCGACGTTGCCACCCGCGGCGACCGCGCGTTGCGCGACTACACGCAAAAATTCGACGGCTTCGACCTTGCCAGCGTGGGCCCGCGGGTCACGCCGCAGGAGATAGCCACCGCGCTCGACAGCTGCGAGCGCAAGGCGCGCGACGCCATCGAATTCGCCCGCAACCGCATCGAGGTCTTTCACCGCCGGCAGGTGCCGCAGGACGACCGCTTCACCGATGCACTCGGCGTCGAACTCGGCATCCGCTGGACGGCGATCGAGGCGGTGGGGCTCTACGTGCCGGGCGGCACCGCCGCTTATCCGTCTTCCGTGCTGATGAACGCCGTGCCGGCCAAGGTCGCCGGCGTGCCGCGTCTGGTCATGGTGGTGCCGGCGCCCGGCGGCGTGGTGGCGCCGCTGGTGCTGGCGGCGGCGAAACTCGCCGGCGTCGACGAGGTTTATCGGGTCGGCGGCGCGCAAGCGATCGCGGCGCTGGCTTACGGCACCGCGACCATCGCTCCGGTCGCCAAGATCATCGGTCCGGGCAACGCTTATGTCGCAGCCGCCAAGCGCATCGTCTTCGGCAAGGTCGGCATCGACATGATCGCCGGCCCCTCCGAAGTGCTGATGCTTGCCGACCACACCGGCAATGCCGACTGGATCGCCGCCGACTTGCTGGCGCAAGCCGAGCATGACCCGAGCGCGCAAGCCATCCTCATCACCGACGACGAAAAACTTGCCGCTGCGGTCGAGCGCGCGGTCGAGAGCACGCTTGGTCAGCTGTCGCGCAAAGAGGTCGCCGGCGCCTCCTGGCGCGATTTCGGCGCGGTGGTGCTGGTGCGCGATCTCGACGAAGCCGTGCCGCTGATCGACGCCGTCGCCCCCGAGCATCTGGAAATCGCGACGGCCGACGCCGACCGGCTGGCGCGGCGCATCCGCAATGCCGGTGCGATCTTCATCGGCGCGCACACCCCGGAGGCGATCGGCGACTACGTCGCCGGCTCCAACCACGTGCTGCCGACGGCGCGATCGGCGCGGTTCTCGTCCGGGCTGGGCGTCCTCGATTTCATGAAGCGCACCTCGATCCTCAAATGCGGGCCGGAGCAGTTGCGGGCGCTCGCCGACGCCGCGATCACGCTCGGCACGGCGGAGGGGCTCGACGCCCATGCCCGTTCCGTCGCCATTCGGCTCAATCGCTGATGCCGCGCCCCGACCGCGACAAGGGTACCGGCCGCCTGGTGGCGGTGACGATCGATGAATCGTCGATCGGGCGGTCGAACAGCGACGTCGAGCACGAGCGCGCGGTGGCGATCTACGATCTGATCGAGGAGAACGCGTTTCGGCCGCACGGCCATGAAGGCGGACCGTACGCGCTCAACCTCGGCATCAGCGGCAACCGCCTGGTTTTCGATATCCGCACTACCGACGGCACGCCGGTGATCGCGCACCTGCTATCGCTGGCGCCATTCCGCCGCATCGTGAAGGATTATTTCACGGTCTGCGACAGTTATTACGCAGCCATCCGCGGCTCGACGCCCGACCGTATCGAGGCGCTCGACATGGCGCGCCGCTCGCTGCACGACGAGGGCTCGCATATCCTGATGGAGCGCCTCAAGCGCAAGGTCGAGCTCGATTTCGACACGGCGCGGCGGCTGTTCACGCTGGTCACGGTGCTGCACTGGAAGGGGTAGGGGTCGCGAATGGCGGCGTCCGCGACGCGACCGATGGCGCACCCCTTGGCGGTATTGTTTGCCTGCGGGCTCAATTCGGTGCGCTCGCCGATGGCGGCTGCGCTGTTTGCGCAGATATTCGGCCGCGGCATCTATGTTTCTTCCGCCGGCGTGCGCAAAGGCGACCTCGATCCGTTCGCGGTCGCGGTCATGGCGGAGATCGGCCTCGATATCTCGCGGCACAAGCCGGTCACCTTCGAGGAGATCGACGAGTGGGAGGGACTCAATTTCGACCTCATCATCACCTTGGCGCCGGAGGCCCATCACCGGGCGCTGGAACTCACCCGCACCAGCGGCGTCGATGTCGAGTATTGGCCGATGGTTGATCCGAGCGGCGTCGAGGGCAGCCGCGAGCAGCGGCTCGATGCCTACCGCCAGGTGCGCGACCAGCTGCTCGCGCGCATTCGCCAGCGCTTTTCCCGGCCGACTCCGGGCAATGAATGAATCAATTGGACGGCGGCGCGACCAGTTGTGGAACGGCGCATCATCCGCTAGGTTCCGCGCGAATTTTCGCTCGGATTTGGTCCCGGCCGCAGCCTAATGACAACGCTTCCAGGTAGCGAATGGCGAAGGAAGAAGCCTTGGAATTTCCCGGTGTCGTGACGGAGCTGCTCCCGAACGCCACCTTCCGCGTCAAGCTCGAGAACGAGCACGAGATCATCGCTCATACCGCAGGCCGCATGCGCAAGAACCGAATCCGCGTGCTCGCCGGCGACAAGGTGCTGGTGGAGATGACGCCCTACGACCTCACCAAGGGTCGCATCACGTATCGCTTCAAGTGATCGCGAACAGCAAAAATTCCGATTTGCTCCGCTCGGCGCCTGCCGCGGCGACGGCCGCGTCGCCGCGCCAACGAAGAGCCCGGCCGTGATCGGCCGCGCCAAATTCGTGCTCGCCTCCGGCTCGCCGCGCCGGCTGGCGCTGGTCAACCAGGCCGGCATCGAGCCCGACGCGCTGCGCCCGGCCGACATCGACGAGACGCCGAAGCGGGGCGAATTGCCGCGCGCCTGCGCCACCAGGCTGGCGCGCAGCAAGGCCGAGACGGCGCTCGCCATGGTGCGGCTCGACGAAGAGCTCAAGGGCGCCTTCATCCTCGCCGCCGACACCGTGGTCGCCGTCGGCCGCCGCATCCTGCCCAAGGCCGAGCTGCTTGACGACGCGGCGCAGTGCTTAAGGCTTCTGTCCGGCCGCAACCACCGCGTCCACACGTCCGTCTGCCTGGTGACGCCGAAGGAAGCGTTCCGCCAGCGTCACGTGGAGACGCGCGTGCGCTTCAAGCGGCTGTCGAACGAGGACATCGAGGCTTACCTCGCTTCCGGCGAATGGCGCGGCAAGGCCGGCGGCTATGCCGCGCAGGGCATCGCCGGAACATTTATCGTGAAAATCGTCGGCTCTTACACCAACATCGTCGGCCTGCCGCTGTACGAGACGATGACGCTCCTGGGCGGCGAAGGCTATCCGATCCATTTCGGTTGGCTCAACGCGGTGTGAGAGCATGATCCCGAAATGTGGGAACCGGTTTTCGGAAAAGATCATGCGCAAACCACACCTGGGCACGGCCATGCTTCGATTAAGCCGCGCCCTAGCGCGGCCGTCCGCGCCTCCCATATTTTGCCGATGAGCGACGCTAAAAGTCCCAAATGCCCGACTTGCGGCAAACCGACGGTTGCGGCGTTCCGGCCGTTCTGCTCCAAGCGTTGCGCCGACGTCGACCTCCACCGCTGGTTCTCCGGCGTCTACGCCGTGCCGGTGACGGAAGACGAAGAAGAGGATGAGCGCCGCGAGGACGGCGGCGAAGCGCCAAGCTAACTCATCAAACTGATCGAGTTCTGACGGCATCGCCCGCATTCTGGACAGCCGGAAATCGAGCCTCTATAACCGCGGCGCTCGCGCGGGCCCGCTTACGGGTTCCGCTCGGCGAGCGCGCAAAGTGGGCCCAGGTAGCTCAGTTGGTAGAGCACTGCACTGAAAATGCAGGTGTCGGTGGTTCAATTCCGCCCCTGGGCACCATCAACGCAAATCGTCACTGAAAGGATTTATCTTTTTTCGGTTTTTCCCAACCCTGATTTTGAGGGTTGGGAATTTTCGTGCGGCTTTTGTTCCACCAGCTTAGCAACGGCTCCAGCAGCGAGCCGCTTCTGGTCTGCCGCACGGGTGTAGCGTGCCACTTCCTTGAGCGTCGTGTGGCCGGTGACGGCGGCAATTTCCTTTTCGGTGCATCCGGCTTCTGCAAGGCGGCGAGCCGCTGCCTTACGCAGACCGTGCAACACGCATCGGTCAGGAAGGCCTGCGGCGGCAATCGCGTCGGCCATCATGTTTCCGTAGCCAGCATAGGTGAACGGCTTGTTGAATGCCGTCGTCAACATAACCACGTTGTTGCGTGGCCACGCACGAAGCGCCGCAGATAGGTTCGGGTGAAGCGGAATGGTAAGCCGAGCGCCGGTCTTGGCCTGCACGACGTTGATGGCGTTTCCTGCAACATCGGTCCACGCCATACGCGCAACGTCGGCGCGGCGCTGCCCGGTGTAGAGGTGGAGCGCGTAGGCCGTCCGTTCGCGCGAGCCGATGGGCCATCGGTCCTCGTATTGCGCGATCTCATCCTCGGTCCAAGTATGAAATTCGTGCTCGGGGAAGGTTTTTATCCTTAGTGTAGGATCGTCGGAGCGCCAGCCGGCATCAATTGCGAACTTCATCAACGTCCGGACCTCACCTCCGTTACCAACCCAATCGATAACTTGGATAGAATTTTCGCCTCGCGGGGCGTTAAAAAAGGGCCAATCCCTGATATGGTGAAACCAACGAAGGGCGGGAAGCGAGCAAGGCTAGGGGCGAATGATCAAGCGCGGAACGGCGGTGGGTTTGATAACCGCCCTGCTCTGCCTCGCAGGGGAAGGGTGGGCCGAGGAAAAGGAGCCTTCCGCAATCATTGAGATGGGCGGTGCGGCGGAGTGGGGCCTGCGGGACGGCGGGCAGAGCTTCGGCCCCGCGGTCGCCATAGATGTCACTCCTCTCAAGAATTGGTTGGAAATTGAAGCGGGCGTTGCGTCTCAATTTGGCGATGGTCGTACGGACTGGAACACCGATCTCGTGTTCAAGAAGCCCTTCACGTTGTCCCCCACCGTGGAGGTCGAGGTTGGTGGTGGACCTGCATGGATGCATGCGACAGGCGGAGGAAAAACGGCCGATTCGCTTGGCGGCGAGGCCGTGGTCGAATTCCAGTTCTGGCCATGGCCGAATAGAAATTACGGTTGGTATCTGGAACCAAGCTATGGATACGATTTCGGCAGCGGGCATGCGCAATCGTTTGGTTTAACAGTGGGCCTCCTCATTGCGATTCCCTAACCAGCCGTATTAGCTGTCCGCTCCAGGCTTCATCAGAGGGGCGCAATGCGTCCTGGACAACACACGGACGAGCCAGACCTGCGCGTGGCGCTTTCGGCCCTGCGTGAGGGTAATCTAGCCGCGGCGGCAGCGATCGCGCAGCGTCTTCTAGACAATAAACCGCATGATCCGGCCGTTCATCAGCTTGCCGCTGCCATTGCATTGCAGGAAGGCGACACCGCGCAAGCCATGCGCTCGGCGGCGGTGAGCCTCGCGCGGCGCCCGGACCACGTTCCTACTCTGGTTATTGCCGGCCGCGCGGCGCTTGCGGGGGACGACGTCGCTGGCGCGGCCGTTTTCTTTCGCCGCGCTGCCGCGCTTGCACCCGAGCGAGCCGATGCGGCCTTCCTGACGTGTGTAACACTGCTCGAACTTGGCGATCCCGAAGCAAGGTCGCTACTCCCCCGGCTGTTGGTTAGGTTTCCTGATGACGCCGAAGGATGGCGCCTGCTCGGTGCTGCTTTACAGCGCGCCGATCAGCCCGAGGCGGCGCTGGTGGCCTTCACACGCGCAACGCAGGCCATGCCCTCGCTCGCGTTGCATCTGCGGCGTGGCATGTTGCTGGAATCTCTCGGCCGCCTGACGGAAGCGGCCGACGCCTACCGCGCCGCTGCGGATCATGCGCCCGACAGCAGCGAGGCGGTGCTCAAGCTCGGTCTGTGTTTGCGTCGGACGGGCAATACCGCGAACGCCGCGGTAGCGCTCGAGCGGGCCGTCGCCCTCGCACGAGAAAGCGGCAACGCGTGGTTCGCCGTGGGTCTGGTCAGACAGGACAAGCGCGAGTTCGGGGCCGCGGCGGACGCCTATGGTCGCGCGCTCGAGCTCCGGCCCGATCTCGCCGAGGCCGCCGTCAATCTCGGCATCTGCCACCAGGAGAACGGTGACATGGCAGCCGCCAAAACGGCCTACCGGCTCGCATTAAGGCTGCGGCCCGACACGTTTGGCCGCATCGCGCAGGCTCTGGCTGTGGCGCCGATGGGCGAGGTATGGCTCGACCTCGCGGCGTTGCGCCATTCGCTTGCCGACTGATCATCGACGCCGGGCGCGGTAGCGCCGCCGATAAATGCCGGGGTTCGACAAGAGCGCCGCGCCGGTCTCGTCGTAGCGCCGTTGAGCTTCTTGCGAGAGCGGCTCGACGACCAGCTCGGCAACGTCGCGGGTGACCGGAAAGCATTGTGCCACAGGCGTTCCGGCCGGCAAGACGCCGCTGAAACTCGGATCGACCCAGACTGCCGGAAACAGAATTCCGACATCGTTGAAACGATCGGCATCGACCAGGCCGGTGAGCAGGCGGAACGGCAGGTCCGCCCTGTTTACCGGGTGCGTTGCGAACAGCGAGTAACCCGGTTCGAGCTCGATCGTCCAGAAGCTGTTGAATTTGATTACCGCTCGGGAGGCATCGTGAAACGGCGTGCCGGAAACCTGGGCGGGCACGTGAAAACTCAGCGGCGAGCGCGGATGCGCTTCGACCGAAAGCGGCGGCAACTCCCAGGACCAGGAGAATTTGCCATCGCGCACAGTGACATCGCACGGCAGCGGCATGACGAATCCATACGCCATCGCATCGACGAAAGGCGGACATTGCTTGACGGTCCGTATCTGCTGGTCGTGCAGATCTGAAAATGCCGACGCCGGCATGCTGCGCAGCCAATCCGGCAAAGCGCCGCGAGCCGCGACCGGCCGCGGCAGGCGGTCGTACAGGGCGGGATCGCAGCGAAACACGATGCGCATGATCTCTTTGCCTAAAGACCCCGGTAGAGCCCGAAATTGAAAGCAATCGAGATGCGCAAGCCGTTGCCGCGATAGGGCCGCACCGCGTGCAGCAGAAAGGATGGAAAAAGAAACATCAGTCCGGGGCGCGGACGAATGGTCTCGGCGCTGCCCGCCGACAGCCCATCCTCGCCGCCGAATTTGAGGGCAGGGGCGTGCATCATCGGGGCCGGTCCGCGAGGATCGAACATCTCGAACTCCCCGCCCAGCGACGGATCGTCGGCGCAGCCGCCATCGCTGACATAGTAGGTCCCGGACCAGAACGAACCCGGATGATAGTGGCAGGCATTCGAGTCGCCATGTCCGCTGACATTGGCCCAGGCCTCCGTCTTCCACTCCGGCCGCACTGCCCGCCCTTCCCGATCGGCCGTCAGCTTCGTTGCCAGGTCGCGCCCGAATGTCAAAATTTCCTCGGCTCGCTTGCCGCCCCATTCGGCAAAGTCCCGTGTCGAATGCCAGCCACCCATGTTGGAGGCGCCGATACTCGGTTGCTCGGCCCGACGGCGTAGAATGATCTCCTGCAGCTCGGCGTTGCGCGCATCCGCGTCGGGCAGAATGACTGCCGCCACCGGCGTCGCGAATAGACCCTTCACCTGAATTTCAATTTGCGACATTGCATTCCTCGGTCACGCAGATTCCGACGTTTCGCCAGCACGACCGTCCAACGGCGGCGTCGAAGCCAGCCGCTCCGGCGCGGTCTCTGGTCCAGAATACCCTACCGGGTGAGAAATTCCTCGCGGTGTTTGACCATGAAGTTCTCGAGCGCCATCACCTGTGCTGGCGATAATCGCAGGCCGAGCTTGGAGCGGCGCCACAGGACGTCGACGGCTTCCTCCGCCCATTCCTCGCGCATCAGATAAGTCACCTCCGCCTCGGTCAAACCGCTGCCAAAATCCCGGCCCAATGAGCTCCAGTGGGTTGCGCCATCGAGGATCACCCGCGCGCGCGTGCCGTAGGCGCGGGCGAGGCGGCGGGACTGATGCGCGCCGAGCCACGGATAATCGCGAACGATATCCTTGACCAACACCGCGAAGCCCTGAACCGGGAAATCGCCGCCGGGCAGAGGCTCTGCGCCCGACCAGTTGCGGCGCGTACGAGCCTTCGCCGGCAGGTGCCGATCGAGCTTATCGAGCGCGTGCAGCGCAAGTCTTCGATAGGTCGTGATCTTACCGCCGAATATCGAGAGCATCGGCGCGCCGGCGTCGTCCAGATCCAGCACGTAATCGCGTGTTGCCGCCTGTGCTTCGCTCGCGCCGTCGTTGTAGAGCGGCCGGACCCCTGAATAGGTCCAAACCACCTCCGCCGGAGTGATCGCCATGCTGAAATATCGGTTTGCCGCCTGGCACAGATAGTCGATGTCGTCGGCGGTCGTCTTGACCTGACCCGGATCGCCGACATAGTCGCGCTCGGTCGTGCCGATCAGCGTGAAATCGCCTTCATACGGAATGGCGAAGATGATGCGTTTATCGGGATTCTGAAAAATGTAGCAGCGGTCATGCGCGTAGAGGCGGGGGATCACGATGTGCGACCCCTGGACCAGACGAATGCTGGCGGGCGCGTTACGCCGCTGGGTGGCAGCGAGGACGTCGGCCACCCACGGGCCGGCGGCATTGATCAGAATCTTCGCCTGCACCGCTTCGGTGCCGCCGCCGGGCCGGCAGTTCACCGTCGTCAGGCGCCAAACATCGTCGCTCCGGTCTGCGGCAACAGCCTTGGTCCGGGTACGAATCGTCGCTCCACGGTCCGCCGCATCCCGGGCGTTGAGCGCCACTAGGCGGGCATCGTCCACCCAGCAATCGGAATACTCGAAACCGACCGAGTAATCGCCGCGTTTGAGCGGCCGCCCGGCCTCGTCCTGGGTCAGGTCGAGCGTGGAGGTCGCGCGCAGAAGCTCGCGCCCGCCGAGATGGTCATAGAGGAACAAGCCTAGCCGCAGCAACCAAGCCGGGCGCAGCCCCTCGTGGTA
>JBEKJZ010000023.1:0-35160 GCA_050010955.1 Xanthobacteraceae bacterium
CCCTGTCGCAGCAATTGCCCCGATTTTGCCTTGTCTGGTCACACTTCCGCCCCTACATGGGTTTTCAAAGGCTTAGGGGCCGGGGCAGGTAATGCTTGCGGCCGATTCATGCTAGAAGGCCGCCATGCCGACAATCGCTCTCGTCGATGACGACCGCAATATCCTGACCTCGGTGTCCATCGCGCTCGAGGCCGAAGGCTATCGCATCATGACGTATACGGACGGTGCCTCCGCGCTCGACGGCTTCAAGACCACCCTGCCGGACTTGGCCATTCTCGATATCAAGATGCCGCGCATGGACGGCATGGAGACGTTGCGCCGGCTGCGGCAGAAGTCGGACCTGCCGGTGATCTTCCTCACCTCGAAGGACGAGGAGATCGACGAATTGTTCGGCCTGAAAATGGGGGCCGACGACTTCATCCGCAAACCGTTTTCCCAGCGTCTTCTGGTCGAGCGGGTGAAGGCCGTTCTGCGCCGCGCCTCGCCGAAAGACGGCGCCGCGCCGAAGGAAGCCGACAGCAAGGTTTTGGAGCGCGGACTGCTGCGCATGGACCCGGAACGCCACACCTGCACCTGGAAGAACGAGCCGGTGACGCTCACGGTCACCGAGTTTCTCATCCTGCAAGCGCTGGCCAGCCGCCCGGGGGTGGTGAAAAGCCGCAACGCATTGATGGATGCGGCCTACGACGACCAGGTGTATGTAGACGACAGGACCATCGACAGCCACATCAAGCGGTTGCGCAAAAAGTTCAAGGCAAGCGACGTAGAATTCGATATGATCGAGACGCTTTACGGCGTCGGCTATCGGTTCAAGGAAGTCTAAGCGCTGGTTGTGCGCAACAGGCCATGGACGCCTTGTCTTGGACCACCGATCCAAGCGCTGAGCCAGGGCCGCTGACTGGGACGGCTGGCGTGCGGTAGTAATGGCGTCCATGTCCGCGAGAAGCGGGGCATGATCGGAACCCCGGCAGACCACGTGCTCGATCGAACCGCAGAAATCGCAGGGGCCGGCACGGAGGCCCACGCTTCGACCCAGGTCGAGGCCCCGATCGAGGCCGCGGCCATCGATGAGGCCCCGCCTCTGCGGCCCCGCCTTCTCGCCAGGATCGGCGGCTGGCTGCAGCGCGCCTGGCAGTTCTTCATCACCCAGAGCTTCTCCAGCCTCACCCGGCGCATCGTCTCGCTCAACGTCGCCGGACTCCTGGCGCTGTCCATCGGCATCATCTTTCTTTCCCAGTTCCGCGCCGGCCTGATCGACGCGCGCATCCAGAGCCTGTTGGTGCAGGGACAAATCATCGCCGGGGCGATTGCCGCCTCGGCGACGGTCGAAACCGATTCATCGATCACCATCGACCCGGACAAACTGCTCGGCCTGCAGCCGGGCGAAAGCTACGGACCGTCCGAGGAAGCGCTTTACGGCATCAATTTTCCGATCAATCCGGAGCGCGTCGCTCCGGTGCTGCGGCGCCTTGTATCGCCCACCAAGACCCGCGCGCGCATCTATGACCGCGACGGCGTGCTCTTGGTCGACAGCCGCAATCTGTTCGGCCGCGGCGACGTATTGCGCTTCGACCTGCCGCCGCCCAACGCCGAAAAGCCTGGACTGTTCGAACGCGCCTTCATTGCCGTGCGTCGATGGCTCGGCCGCGGCGATCTGCCGCTTTATCGCGAGCTTGGCGCCGGCAACGGGCAGGGTTATCCCGAGGTGGCGCGGGCCTTGAATGGCCAGAATGCCAGCATGGTGCGCATCAACGACCGCGGTGACGTGATCGTTTCGGTCGCGGTGCCGGTGCAGCGCTTCCGCGCCGTGCGCGGCGCGCTCATGCTGTCGACGCAGGGCGCCGACATCGACGACATGGTGGAGGCCGAGCGGCTCGCCATCCTGAAAGTCTTTCTTGTCGCCGCCGCCGTCACGATCGTGCTCTCGATCCTATTGGCCGGAACGATCGCCGAACCGGTGCGGCGGCTGGCGGACGCGGCCGAGAGCGTGCGTCGGCGAATCCGGTCGCGTGTCGAAATCCCCGATTTTACCCACCGGCGCGACGAAATCGGGCATCTGTCTGGTACGCTGCGCGACATGACCAACGCGCTCTATAGCCGCATCGAAGCGATCGAAAGCTTTGCGGCCGATGTCTCGCACGAACTGAAAAATCCGCTGACCTCACTGCGTTCGGCGGTAGAAACGCTGCCGGTCGCCAAGACCGACGAGAGCCGGGCGCGGCTGCTTGCCATCATCCAGCACGACGTCAAACGGCTCGACCGCCTGATCTCCGACATTTCCGACGCCAGCCGCCTCGATGCCGAACTGCAGCGTCAGGAGACTGCGCCGGTCGACCTCGCGAAGCTCCTGAGTACGCTGGTTGCAGTCGCCAACGAGGTCAAACGCGACGACGGTGTCAAAGTCACGCTCCGCTTCGAAGGCGGCGGGATGCGCGCATTCCAGGCGCCCGGCCATGATTCCCGCCTCGGCCAGGTCGTCGACAATCTGATCGAGAACGCGCGCTCCTTCTCCCCGCCGGGCGGCACCGTGCGCATCACCTGCCGGCGGGTGAAGAGCAACATCGAAATCTGCGTCGATGACGACGGCCCGGGCGTGCGGCCCGACGCGCTGGAGAAGGTATTCGAGCGTTTCTACACCGATCGGCCGCACCAGGGCTTTGGCCAGAATTCCGGCCTCGGCCTGTCCATTTCCAAGCAGATCGTCGAGGCCCACGGCGGCGCGATCTGGGTCGAGAATCGGATCGGTGTGCCGGGCGCGGACGGAACACCGACCGTGCGCGGCGCGCGCTTTATTGTGCGCCTCCCGGCGATGTGATGGCCGCAGGATCGACGACCGTTCACGCCTCCGCCGTGTTGGTGGGTAGGCGCGCGGTGCTGTGCCGCGGGCCGTCGGCTTCCGGGAAATCGCGGCTGGCGCTCGAGCTGATCGAAGCGGAGCGCGTCGGCGCCGTGCTGTTCGCGCGGCTGGTCGCCGACGATCGCGTCTATCTCGAAGCCGCGGGCGGCCGTTTGCTGGCGCGCCCGGCCGCGGCGCTGGCGGGCCTGATCGAAGTGCGCGGCGTCGGGCTCCTGCGGGTGGCTCATGAGCCAAGCGCGGTCGTCGGGTTCGTCGTCGACCTCGCCGCGGCGGATGCCGTACGCTTGCCGGAACCCGACAAGCGCAGGGCCGACATAGACGGTATTTTACTACCGCGACTTGCCGTCGCACCCGACGCGGCGGCCTTGCCGCTCGTCCTCGCCTTCATCAATTCATCGCCCGAGAGTTGGATTTAAACGCTCTCTCCGTGCTGATTTGGACCTCCCGCGGGTTTTCGGACCGCGGGACGTCCCCTGGAGTGGTTGGAGATTGGTAACCTTGACGCCACTAAGCTCGCCCGACCGTCCCCTTGCCGCGGCCGGGGTCACAGGTCTTGGTGGTGTCGGATATGCGACTTTGCGTTACCGCAATGCAATATCCCCCCGAATCCGCCGAGTATGCCTCTTGCGCTTGGGCTTCGGATGGTCAACATGAGCACCCTTTCGTGCGGTGCAACCGGGACGCGCCCGCGGGGACTTTCATGATTGGTGTTGTGCTGGTGACCCACGGGCGGCTGGCTGTCGAGTTCCGCGCAGCCTTGGAGCACGTCGTCGGGCCGCAGGGTCAGATCGAGGCGGTCACCATCGGTCCGGACGATGACGTCGAGGAGCGCCGCAAGGACATCATCGAAGCCGTGAAGCGCGTCGACAGCGGCGATGGCGTCGCCATCCTGACCGACATGTTCGGCGGCACGCCATCGAACCTCGCCATCTCGGTCATGAGCCGGCCCAAAGTCGAAGTGCTCGCCGGCATCAATCTGCCGATGCTGGTCAAGCTCGCCAAGGTCCGCGACGAGTGTCCGCTGGCGGAGGCGGTGGCGGCCGCCCAGGACGCCGGGCGCAAATATGTGACCATCGCCAGCCGGGTACTGACCGGAAAATGAGCGCACCGGCGCAGCGCAGCGACGAATGTGGGCCCGAGCAACCGTTCCGCGACGGCGCCATCGTCCGCCAGCTGGCCATCTGCAATCGCAAGGGACTCCACGCGCGGGCGTCGGCCAAGTTCGTGCAAACGGTGGAAAAGTTCGATGCCGACGTGCGCGTCATGCGCTGCGGCGAGACGGTGGGCGGCACCTCGATCATGGGCCTGATGATGCTGGCGGCGTCTCCCGGCACCTCGATCACCGTCGAGGCCATCGGCAAGGACGCGGCCGAAGTCATCGATGCCTTGACCGCACTCATCAATTCGCGTTTCGGCGAGGACGATTAACCGGCCGCCCCGTCAAGCGACGAGCCGAGGGGAAAGCAGATGATTGATCCGACAGCTTCAACGGACGGTTCGGCGCAGCGTGTCCGTGAGGCGTCATCAACAAGTTGACTTTAGTTCGTCTTCCCCGCCGCGGCCAATCGATCGGCACTAGTGAAGCGGGTGGTCCAATATTGGATGAGCGCGGCCTGCCCGGCGAGAGCAACTGTCGGCGAAGCGGATTGCACGATGTCGATCTGGCTGAAGAGCAAATAACCTGCCTGCGCCGTCAACCGCTGCACGACTTCGGTAACGACGATCTTGATCAGATCGGAAAGGGTGTTGTTGTCGCCGACACTCAATTTGCCGAGCACGCCTAGACCAACTTCCAATCCCCCGGCCGATTTAACGGTCAACGCGGTGTCAGATGATGCGGCAGTACCGAATTGGGTCGCCACATAACTGATTATTTTTGCCTTCATCACCGTCATCCCGCACGGGTCCGAGGACGGCGGTAGCGTCGACACCGTTACAGGTTTCCGATTATTTATGGCAAGGAGTGACGGCAGATTGGAGTTGTTGCCTGGATAATAGTTCTTCCCGTCGTACCAAACCGGCGATTGCAGCGCGTAGTCGAAAAGAAACTCGAAAAAAAGTCCAACCGACTGGGTAATTTCGTTGTCGTTTATCGTGAGTGAAACGACTGGTTGATCGTAACTCTCGCCAAAGTACGTGACGAACTTTCCCTGGTAGTAGTTCTGATAATATTGGCCCAACAATTGCACGAAGGGACTCGGTTTGCTTGGGTCGGAGCTCGGTAAATGGGTCTGCCGTCGTATCGCATATTCGGCGACGAGTTTTGCGAATTTGAAAAAATCGCCATGCGCAGGAGTTACAACAGGCGCCGACACCTTCGGTGCAGCGATGGTGGTTTCGTCGATGAAAGATATCGAGTTGTCAGAGTGTATCACTGGAGTTTTCAAAGGGACCGATTGCGCGTGCGCGAGAATAGCTCTGACGACGGCGTCGTCTTGAAGATCTTGCGGCAATCTTTGCCATGCATTCCCAATGGCGGAATACGTAGCGGCGTGGCGCGCAGATGCTACCAGCGTCTTGCCACCTGAAGGTTTGGCTCAGGATTTGATTTGGCTTGGCAGGCCGCCGGCATCGACAATTCCAATAAGCGTATTGAGGTCGATGACAGCGCATGCAGCAACAAGACTCGCGGCTGTTGCCACGGCCATAGCAAGATAAATCTTCATAACGCCCCGCAAACTTACAACTAATGATCGTAGTACGATTATCTTCCCGTTGTAAAGGCATGCGCTCGTGCAAAGCGCCGACCCTAAGGGTGGACGGCGCGTCCCTCGCGGGTGTCAGCGCGTCCATCAAACCGCCTTCGTGCAGGCGGCCGCGACTTTGAGATCGGCGACAAAACTCCGATAGGCCGCGTGGCGCTCATCCTCATCCTCGATGCGTAAGAGCGCCGAGGGATGAACGGTGACGACCAGCCTCGTTCCGTCTCCCACATCGACCGGCTTGCCGCGTACTTTGCCGATGGTGACGGTGCGGCCGGTCAGGCTGCGGGCCGCGGTGACGCCGAGCGCGACGATGGTCGCGGGCTTGACCAGGCTGCGTTCCGCGTCGAGCCAGATCCTGCAGCGTTCGATCTCGTAATTGTCGGGACGTTTGTGCAGCCGGCGTTTGCCGCGCATCTCATGCTTGAAATGCTTGACCGCATTGGTGACGAAGGTCTCTTCCCGGGCGATGCCGGCGTCATGCAGCGCCTGGTCGAGGACGCGGCCGGCCGGACCGACAAACGGTTTGCCCGCAATGTCCTCTTTGTCGCCCGGCTGCTCGCCAACCAACATGAAGGCGGCGCGATGCGGGCCTTCGCCGGGCACCGCTTGCGTGGCGTCGCGATAGAGCGGGCAGCGCGTGCAGCCAGCCTCGGCCGCGGCGAGCTGCTGCAGCGATTTGACCGGACCTGCGGGTTCCGTCGCCATGGGATCAGAATGCCTTCGCGCTGTTATGGCTCAAGCATAGACATAAAGGTATCTTTATGTCTTTAGTGCCGCGCGCCGACGGCCGGCAAGGAGCGCCATTCCAGAGAGCCCCCAAGCACTGCCAGCGGATTGCCAAAGGAGCACCATGAGTACATCGGCCAAAGCCCGCACCTCGTCGCCGGACTATGTCGTCAAGGACCTCGGCCTCGCCGACTGGGGCCGCAAGGAGATCGCCATCGCCGAGACCGAAATGCCCGGCCTGATGGCGACGCGCGAAGAATACGGCGCGGAACAGCCGCTGCGCGGCGCTCGCATCGCCGGCTCATTGCACATGACCATTCAAACCGCCGTGCTGATCGAGACGCTCAAGACGCTCGGCGCCGACGTCCGCTGGGCGTCCTGCAACATCTACTCGACGCAGGATCACGCCGCCGCCGCGGTGGCGGCCGGCGGCACGCCGGTTTTCGCGGTCAAAGGCGAGACGCTGCACGACTACTGGGAATATACCCATCGCATCTTCGAGTGGTCCGGCGGCGGCGGGCCCAACATGATCCTCGACGACGGCGGCGACGCCACCTTGCTGTTGCATCTCGGCGCGCAAGCCGAAGCCGACCTGGCCGTGCTCAACCACCCGAACAACGAAGAAGAAGAGGTGCTGTTCGCGGCCATCAAGCAGCGCGTGAAGCACAAGCCCGGCTGGTATTCCAGCATCGCGAAAGGCATCCGCGGCGTCACCGAGGAAACCACCACCGGCGTGCATCGGCTTTATCAGATGGCCAAGGAAGGCCGGCTCTTGTTCCCCGCCATCAACGTCAACGACAGCGTCACCAAATCGAAGTTCGACAATCTTTACGGCTGCCGCGAGTCGCTGGTCGACGGCATCCGCCGCGGCACCGACGTCATGATGGCGGGCAAGGTGGCGATGGTCGCCGGCTTCGGCGACGTCGGCAAAGGATCGGCGGCCTCGCTGCGCCAGGCCGGCTGCCGGGTCATGGTCTCGGAAATCGATCCGATCTGCGCGCTGCAGGCGGCGATGGAAGGTTACGAGGTCACCACCATGGAGGACGCCGCGCCGCGCGCCGACATTTTCGTCACCGCCACCGGCAACGTCGATGTCATTACCATCGAACACATGCGCAAGATGAAGCACCGCGCCATCGTCGCCAACATCGGGCACTTCGATTCCGAGATCCAGGTCGCGGCGCTGAAGAACTTGAAATGGAACAACGTCAAGCCGCAGGTCGACGAGATCGAGTTCCCCGACGGCAAACGCATCATCCTGTTGTCCGAGGGCCGGCTGGTGAATCTCGGCAACGCCATGGGCCACCCGAGCTTCGTGATGTCGTCGTCCTTCACCAACCAGACGCTGGCGCAAATCGAACTGTGGAGCAATCCCGGCAAATACCAGAACAAGGTCTACACGCTGCCGAAAGCGCTCGACGAGAAGGTGGCGCGGCTGCATCTCGACAAGATCGGCGTCAAGCTGACGAAACTTTCCGATAAGCAGTCGACCTATATCGGCGTCCCGATCAGCGGCCCGTTCAAGACGGATCAGTATCGCTATTGAGACAGCGATGCGCGCCGGCGCAACGGGTCAGTGCGATTCCGGCGGTATGATCAGGATTTGATATTGCACGGGCCGGTCGAGCACGCCGAAATGGCGGCGGGCAGCACCGGAGAATGCTAGTATCGCGCGCCCACCGACAGGGCAATAACAGTGCATTGAATTCCGGGGGCGTATCGAGGTATCTCGGTCCGGGCGATGGATGGCCTCTCACCAGCGACTTCAGCGGCGGTAGCGCGCGCCGCCACGGCTTCGGCTGTGCGCCCGGCGCCGGAACTCTCAATCGTCGTGCCGACCTTCAACGAGCGGGCTAACGTTCCGATCCTGGTCGAGCGGCTGTCGCGGCTGCTGCCTTCCGCCGACTGGGAAATCTTGTTCGTCGACGACAATTCTCTCGACGGCACGGCGGCGGCGGTCCGTGCCATCGGCGAAACCGACAGCCGGGTGCGCTGCATCCGCCGCTTCGGCCGTCGCGGTCTCGCCGGCGCTTGCCTGGAGGGAATGCTCGCCAGCCAAGCCCGCTATCTCGCGGTCATGGATGCCGACCTGCAGCACGACGAGGGGCTGCTCGTCGCCATGCTCGACCAGCTGCGCACGGGACGCGCCGATCTCGTCGTCGCCAGCCGCTATCTCTCCGGCGGCTCGGCGGCGGGCCTCTCGACGCAGCGCTCGCGCATGAGCCGCGCCGCGAATGCGCTGGTGCGGTTCCTTCTCGGCATCGACCTGACCGATCCGATGAGCGGCCATTTCATGATTCGGCGCGACGCCTTTGAGCCGCTGGCCGCCGCGATCTCCTCGCAGGGTTTCAAGATCCTGCTCGATATTCTGGCGACCGGGCGCGGCCGGCTGCGCATTGTCGAACTGCCGTCGACGTTTCGCCAGCGCCAATATGGCGAGAGCAAGCTCGACAGCAAGATCGCGCTCGATTTTGCCGCGCTGGTGACGGCAAAGCTCACCAATAACGCCGTCTCTGCGCGCTTCCTCTTGTATTGCATGGTCGGCCTGACCGGCATCGGCATCCATCTCGGCCTGTTGCGCATGCTGCTGGCAGCCGCGCTGGCGTTCGGCACCGCGCAAACGCTGGCCACCGTCGGCGCTATCACCTGGAATTTCGTCCTCAACAATCTGTTCACGTATCGCGACCAGCGGCTCTCCGGCTGGCGCTTTGTGACCGGCCTGATTCGCTTCCAGCTGATTTGCGCGGTGGGCGCGATCTCCAATGTCGGTATCGCCACCTGGATATACGATTACCACAGCGTCTGGTGGGTGGCGGGTCTCGGCGGCGCGCTGATCGGCACGGTGTGGAACTTCGCGGTGAGCGCCGCCTTTGTCTGGCGCACGCACTAACGCGTGAACGAGTTGGTCCGCGCGCCGTAAGCCGGCGGCTGCTCCAGCGCATGGCTTTCGCCCGCCGCGACGCCGGGCGGCCGCCAAATTCCTGCCATCATCCCCAAGGCGGCGAGCAGCACGATCGCGCCCTCGATCATGAAGCCGTACACATAAGGGAATTCACCGAACAACGGTGCCGTCAGGTCGTTGGACGTGCCGGTCAGCAACATGAAGCTCGCCGCCAGCACCACGCTGCCAAACACCCGCATCCGGGGGTCGTTGATAACGGCGGCGACGACCAGCACAACGGCCGGCAGCACCAAGACGAAATGGTAGCGGCTGGTCATCGGCGACAGCGCCAGCATGGCGATCAATAACACCGCGCCGTCGATCGCGGCATATTCCTTCTGGCGTGGCGAGATCAGCAAAAGCGCGGCCACTACCAGGCCGAACAAACCGTCAATCGCGGCCAGGATCATCGTCGGGCTGAGGCCAAAGATCGGACCGGTGGCTAAACGATTGACCAGACCGCGCAGCGATTGATTGTTGAGGTTGTGCCCGGTCCAAGTATCCCAGAACCGAAGGTTTGAATGGGTCCCCGGCGCCATTGCCGGGCCCGCTATCTGCCGCACCCAGTCCTGGATATAGCCGGTATGGCCGCCGCGCAGCGCACTGATCGCGTCGGGCAGAAAACTGATCGCAACAAAGCAAACAGCGAACGTCGCACAAGCCAGATACCGGCACTTCAAAAGCAGGTAGGGCAAATAGATCAGCGGCGTCGCGCGGATCGCCGCTGACGCCCCGAGCCAAAATCCGCCCGGCGCTTGGCGGCCGACGGTTAGCGCCCAGATGCCGAGCGTAACCATCGCCAAGGCCGGCGCCTCATAGGCCTGATAGTTGAGGACATCGGGGATGTGCTTGGAACAAAAAAACAGGCTTACGCTGCGCAGCCAGAACAGATTGCGGCCGCGCGTTGCGCCCGGATAGAGCTGCTCGGCCATCGCCTCCGCGAGCCGGACGGTGAGCACCAGCGAGCCGACGCAGATCACGTACCAGACAAGCTTTTGCAGCGGCGCGGGAAGGACGGCAAAGGGAAGCAGCAGCGCGGCCAGCGCCGGCTGATAGGAAAACATCGGTTGGCAGGGCAATAATGCCTGGCCCTGCCAAATGCAGCGGCCGGCGGCGGCATAAAGCGCGATGTGTTGGATGCCCTTGCCGAACAACGGGTAATAAAGCGTCGCCAGGACAATCAGCGTGACCCAGCCGCGGTGTCGCTTGAGCCATTCGATCATGCGCGTGATCCTGAGCGGCCGCCGCTCCTGACGGTGCTATAGAGTTTCGCGATGCCGGCGACTTCGGCGTCAAGGCTGAATTCGGCGACGGCCCGTTCGCGCGCGCGCCTGCCCATCGTGGCCGCCGCCGGCGGATCGCGCATCAGCTTTTCGAGCGCGGCGGTGAGCGCATCGACATCGCCGGGCGGCACCAGCAGTCCGGTTGTTCCGTCGGCCACGACGACTTCGGCGGCACCGGAGCGCGCCGCCACCAGGGCCGCGCCCGCCGCCATCGCCTCGATCAGCGTCAGACCGAAACCTTCATTGCGCGACGTGAACACGTAGATCGAGAGCCGCCCGAACCAGCGTTGCACGTCCGGCGTCGGCAGCGCGCCGAGGAACAGGATGCGGTCGGACAGTCCCGCCGCGGCCGCTTGGGCTTTCAGGCGCGCGACAAAAGCGCGGTGCGAGGCCGTGGTGGCGCCGATCACCACCGCGGTCTAGTCGGGAAAACGCGGCAGCAGACGGCACATCGCGGAGACGAACACGTCGGTGCCCTTCCGCCGGCGAATGCGGCCGAAACAACCGATGCCGTAGTGTCTGGGCAAGCCGGTTGCGGCCCATGCCGCGGCGCGATCGGCGGCCGGCGCGTAGCGCACCGGATCGACGCCGTGATGAATGACGTGCGCAGGCCGGTGCGCGAAGGAAGCGGATGCCGCGCTGGGCGCGATCACCGCATCGACCCGCTTGATCATCCATCGGGTGATCGCCGTGTGATGGCGCTGTCCCGCCGACGTGAAGATCAGCACAAACGGCCAGCAGGTTTTGAGCAGCAGTCCGACCGCCATCTCGATATTGCGCCGGGCGTGCCAGACCACCGGCGAAGGCCGCCGCGCACGCAGCCGCAGCAGATCGCGCAACGTCAGCCGCGCGACGCCTCCGGGCCGGTCCGGGCCCAGCCAAGCAACGCACAACAGACGCGCCAGTCCCGGCGCGATCGCCTGGTTGGTCGCGGTGGCCCCGGAATACCGCCACGACAGGTTGGGAATGACGGTCTCGATTCCGTCCTCGCGTTGCCCGTGCGACTGATTTGTCTCGTGAATATGACGGCCTTGCATTGCGGCGCCTCTATCGCATGCAGGCATCCTTTCGTCCATCAGCCGGCGGCCGCGGATCGGCTTGAAGGGGCCGGTTGCGGGTGTTATCTCGCCCCCATGACGGCGGTCCCGATCCAGAACATCCGCAACTTCGCTATTATCGCCCATATTGATCACGGCAAATCGACACTCGCGGACCGGCTGATTCAGCTCACCGGCGGGCTCGAAGCGCGCGAAATGGTCGAGCAGGTGCTCGATTCCATGGACATCGAGCGCGAGCGCGGCATCACCATCAAGGCGCAGACCGTGCGGCTCAACTACCGCGCGCGCGACGGCAAGGATTACGTCCTCAACCTGATCGACACGCCCGGCCACGTCGATTTCGCCTACGAGGTCAACCGCTCGCTCGCCGCCTGCGAGGGCTCGCTCTTGGTCGTCGACGCCAGCCAGGGGGTGGAAGCGCAGACGCTGGCCAATGTCTACCAGGCGCTCGACAACGACCATGAGATCGTGCCGGTGCTCAACAAAGTCGATCTTCCGGCCGCCGAGCCCGACAAGGTCAAGCAGCAGATCGAGGACGTGATCGGGCTGGATGCCTCCGACGCGATCCTCATCTCGGCCAAGACCGGGGAGAACGTGCCCGCGGTGCTGGAAGCGATCGTGCAGCGGCTGCCGCCGCCCAAGGGCGATGCCGCGGCACCGCTCAAGGCGCTCCTCGTCGACAGCTGGTACGATTCCTATCTGGGCGTCGTGGTGCTGTTCCGCGTCGTCGACGGAGTGCTGAAGAAGGGCCAGCGCATCCGCATGATGGGCACCGACGCCGCCTACGAGGTCGATCGCGTCGGCGTGTTCACGCCCAAGCGCGTCGAGCGCGACGAGCTCGGGCCCGGAGAAATCGGCTTTCTCACCGCCTCGATCAAGGAAGTGGCCGATACGCGCGTCGGCGACACCATCACCGACGACAAGCGACCGGTGACGGCGCCGCTCCCCGGCTTTCGTCCCGCCATCCCGGTGGTCTTTTGCGGACTGTTTCCGGTCGACGCCGCAGATTTCGAAAATCTGCGCGCCGCCATGGGCAGGCTTCGGCTCAACGACGCCAGCTTTTCCTACGAGATGGAAACCTCGGCCGCGCTCGGCTTCGGCTTCCGCTGCGGCTTCCTCGGGCTCCTGCACCTCGAAATCATCCAGGAGCGGCTGGAGCGCGAATTCAATCTCGATCTGATCGCCACCGCACCGTCGGTCATCTACAAGATCAAATTGCGTAACGGCCAGCAGCTTGAGATTCACAATCCTGTCGACATGCCGGATCCGAACTACATCGAGGAAATGCAAGAGCCTTGGATCGAGGCGATCATTTTGACGCCGGACGAATACCTCGGCTCCGTGCTTAAGCTGTGCCAGGATCGCCGTGGTGAGCAAAGGGAACTGACCTATGTCGGCAACCGCGCGCTGGTGAAGTACAACCTGCCGCTCAACGAGGTGGTGTTCGATTTTTATGACCGGCTGAAATCGGTGTCGAAAGGCTACGCCTCGTTCGACTATCACCTCACCGACTACAAGCCGGCCGACCTGGTCAAGCTGCAGATGCTGGTCAACGGCGAGCCGGTCGACGCGCTGGCGATGCTGGTGCACCGAACCCGCGCCGAGCAGCGCGGCCGCGCCATGGCGGAAAAGCTGAAAGAACTCATCCCGCCGCATATGTTCCAGGTACCGATCCAGGCCGCGATCGGCGGTAAGATCATCGCGCGCGAGACCGTGCGCGCCTTCCGCAAGGACGTGACCGCCAAATGCTACGGCGGCGACGTGACGCGCAAGCGCAAGCTTCTGGAGAAGCAGAAGAAGGGTAAAAAGCGCATGCGCCAGTTCGGCAAGGTCGACATCCCGCAGGAGGCTTTCATCGCCGCGCTGAAGGTGGATGTGTGAGTCAGCTCGGTCGTTCGCGCGGTAGACGGCCGCTCGCGCCCGTGTCGATACCCGGCGGAAACGGGGAAGTGTTGTTATCGACGTCAGCCCCCACGGCCGGGCGTGACCCGCGGCTGCGAAGGTCGATTTATGAGGCCCGGATAATATTTCGCTTGTTTCGTCCGTCGTCCCGTGTAACATGTTACGGCAATGATGAGACCTTATCATGCCCCCTAAGGTAAAGACTTCGCGACCGAAGACTGCGCAAGAGCGCATGAGCGCCCGGCGAAAGCGCTTGCGCGCGCAAGGCCTTCGCCCCATCCAATATTGGGTGCCTGACCTCCGCGATCCTCGCGTACGGGCAGATCTTCGGCGGCAGGGAAGGTTACTCGGTCGGTATCCTGAGAATGACCCGATCGATGCCTGGATCGAGGCTATCTACGATGCGAGCGAGTGGCGGTGACACGCGGCGACGTCGTCATCGTCGCTTACGGCGAACTCGGCAGACCTCGTCCCGCTGTCGTTGTTCAGGCCGACGAATTAGGAGATGCCACGACAACGGTGCTTGCGTGTCCGATTACGTCGGAGGTAGCTGAAAAGCTTCCCATCAGGCCGATCATCGAGGCCGCAGAAAGCAATGGGCTCCGCATCCGTTCACAGATCATGACGGACAGAATGCTGGCGGTCCCTCGCGACCGCGTGCGGCAGGTCATCGGCATCATCGATGCTCCGACCAGCGATCGCCTGGACGGCGCGTTATTGCTTGTTCTTGGTCTTGCGCGTTAGGCGCAATCTTACCGCACCACGATCGTGGTGTTGCGCATGCCTTCCCGCTCCACCAGGCCGAACAGGATCGCCGCGTCGTGTGGATGCAGACGGATGCAGCCATGCGAGGCCGGGCCGCCGAGCCGCGCGATCTCATAGCTGCCGTGAATGGCGAAACCGCCGTGGAAGAAGATCGCATGCGGCATCGGCGAGTGGTAATAGCGGCGCGAGAACCAGCGGGCGGCCAGCATCTGCGGATGAAAGACGCCCGTCGGCGTGCCGTAACCCCGCCTGCCGGTCGAAACCGGCCAAGTATAGCGGTGGATGCCGTCGACGATCACCGCCATGGTCTGGCTGGCGCGGTCGATGCGGACCCTGACGCCGGCTTCGGCGCGATCCGCGGCAGCCAGGACAGTTAACGACAGCACGGCCAGGAAAGCCGCGACAATCAAACGACGCATGACAGCCCCGAGCGAGCCTTCCTCGATGACCGCGAGCATTAAGGGGGCGGGACTTCGACTGTAAAGCGCGCAGCGCTTTGACAGTTAATTGTACCGAAGATGCGACGACCAAACATACGCCGCCATCAAATCGCCGGGCCTGTCGGATCAATGGCCGACATGTCGCCGTTCGATCTTTTCAGCATCGGCCATTCCAATGTTCCGGCCGCGCGCTTCGCCGCACTGCTGCAAGACGCGGCGGTGACCGCCGTCGCCGATGTGCGCTCGATACCAAACTCGCGCTGGTTCCCGTGGTTCTCGCAAGAAACCTTGGCGGCGCAGCTTAACGGGATCGGCATCGCCTATACCGCGATGGGCGACACCCTCGGCGGCCGCCCGCGCGATGACAGCCTCTACCGCGACGGCGTCGCCGACTACGAGGCGATGGCGAAGCAGCCGGAATTTCGTGCCGGCCTCGACCGATTGCAGGAAATCATCGCGCGTTCGCGCGTCTGTCTGATGTGCGCGGAACGCGAGCCGCTCGACTGCCACCGCTGTTTATTGGTGGCGCGCCGTCTCGCCGAGCGCGGCCTCACCATCGGCCACATCCTGCATGACGGCACCGTCGAGTCGCATGCGGCCACCGAGCAGCGGCTGCTGGCGCTCGACGGCGACGCCGGCGGCCTGTTCGCTGCTGGACAGGACGAACGACTCACGGCAGCGTATCGCCGCCAGGCGCGCGCCGTGGCATTTCGGCAGAAAATTCCCATGCGGCGCGCCGGCACGGAGAACGGATGATGCGCGTTTCGCTCGGCGTGCTATGTGTTTTGCTGCTCGCGGCTACCGCTCCGGCGCTGGCGCAGGATCCGGGCACGCTCGACAAACAGCCGCTGCCGCCGCTGCCGCACCCCGATTCGCCGTCGACGCCGGCGAAGGAACTGTTCGCGCGCAAGACCGAGCCGGTTCCGCTCGCCGCCCGCTCGATCGGCTTCTACTCCTCCGGTTGTCTCGCCGGCGCCGTGGCGCTGCCGATCAACGGCCCGACCTGGCAGGTCATGCGGCTGTCGCGCAACCGCAATTGGGGCCATCCAAAACTGATCGCCTTCCTCGAGCGGCTGGCCGAAAACGCCAAAAAGGTCGACTGGCACGGTCTCTTGGTCGGCGACATGTCGCAGCCGCGCGGCGGTCCCATGCTCACCGGACACGCCAGCCATCAGGTTGGGCTCGATGCCGATATCTGGCTCACGCCGATGCCCGACCGCAAGCTTTCCGCCGAAGAGCGCGAGTTCATGTCCGCTATCAACATGGTCCGGGAAGATCGCCTCGACGTCGATCCCAAGGTGTGGACGCATCAACACACCGAACTCATCCGCACCGCGGCGGAAGACCCCGATGTCGAGCGCATCTTTGTCAATGCGGCGATCAAGAAGGCGCTGTGCCGCGAGGCGGGCTCCGATCGCGCCTGGCTCGCCAAAGTGCGGCCGTGGTGGGGCCACGACTATCATTTCCACGTTCGCATGTTTTGTCCGCCCGATAGCCCGGAGTGCAAACCACAACCCGAGCCGCCGCCGGGCGAAGGCTGCGGCCATGACCTCGATTTCTGGTTCTCGCCGGGCGTGCTGCATCCGGCGCCTCCGACGGAACCGCCGAAGCCGAAGCCTGGGCTTACCATGGCGAACTTGCCGGCCGCTTGCCGCCAGGTGCTGATGGCGCCTTAGAGCGCAATCGCTTCAAGTTGAATCGATTGTCGCTCTAAGATTTTGGTGGGAGCATGATCTTTTCGACAAACCAGCTCCCACTTTTCCGGATCATGCTCTAGAGACCTGCTGAACCAAACAAAGCGTGTCGCGCGGCGGCGGTGATGAGAGTGAGCGCGCAGGCGCCGGCGACAATCACAGCCGCATAAGGCGGCACGCGCCGCGCCGGAGTTTTCATCAGCCGCGGCAGGCCGCACCACAGAATATAGGCGCCGTAGAAGCCGGTGAGGCCGAGGAACCGCAGCCCTGGCGCCAGCAGGAAGATCCCGGCAAGCCAGACCGGAGTATACGAATAGACCGCAAGCTTGAACGCACTGTCAAAATTCCCGTGGCCGCCGATCCGCGGCGCCAACGCGTTGATCAGCAGTCCCAGCAGCAGGACCGTGGCGCACGTCGTCACATAGCCAAAGACAGCGCGGAACAATCCGTCAAAGATCGGCGCCCGCACCACACCGAGTCCCGGCACGATGGTCCCGACGACGCAAGCGCCGATAAAGCCGAAGACGGCCGGAACAAGCGCCAGCAACACAACGTAGCTGGTCAACAAATTAGCCGCGTCACCAAGCTCGTTCTCGATCCGCGCCCACGCGCCGGCAGGATCGGCGAGGATCGCTCGCGCGCGCCACGCCGCGTTCATGAGAGTCCCTTGGCGTCGGCGCGGATCAAAGCGGCGCCCTTTTCCGCGATCATCGTGGTTGGAGCGTTGGTGTTGCCGGACGTGACCGTGGGCATGACGGAAGCATCGATGACGCGCAGGCGCTCGATCCCGGCGACGCGCAGCCGCTCGTCGACCACGGTCAGCGGGTCGCTGTCGAGGCCCATCTTCGCGGTACCGACCGGATGAAAGATGGTGGTGCCGATATCGCCTGCGGCTTTCACCAGCGCCCGCTCATCGTCATCGCGCACGGCGGGGCCGGGCAGATATTCGGCAGGATGGAACGGCGCCAGCGCCGGCTGCGCCGCGATGCGGCGCGTCAAGCGGATGCTGCTGATCGCGATGCGGCGGTCCTGCTCGGTCGACAAGTAATTCAGCTTGATGACCGGCTTATCGGCCGGATCGCGGGAGCGCAGCCGCAGGTAGCCGCGGCTGGTCGGCCGCAGATTGGCGACGCTCGCCGTGAACGCGGGGAACTTGTGCAACGGCTCGCCGAAGCGGTCGAGCGACAGCGGCTGAATATGAAACTCGAGGTTGGCGCGCTCCTGGTCGGGATCGGAGCGCGTGAACAGACCGAGCTGCGACGGCGCCATGGTCAGCGGACCGCGTCGGAACAGGGCATATTCGGCGAGCATGCCGGCCAGCCCGAGCGGGGAGTGATAACGCTCGTTGAGCGTGGTGATGCCGTCGACCTTGTAGATCAGGCGCAGCTGCAGGTGATCCTGCAGGTTGGCGCCGACCCCCGGCCGGTCGAGCACCACGGGGATGCCGTGCTCGCGCAACTGCTGCGCCGGTCCGACGCCGGACAGCAGCATGATCTGCGGCGATCCGATCGAGCCGGCCGCGAGGATGACTTCGCCGCGGCAGCGGGCCAGCCGTTCTTGACCGCCTTGCCGCCAGCGCACGCCGACGGCGCGGCGGCCGTCGAACACCACGCCCTCGACCAAACAGCCGGTCTCCAGCCGCAGATTGGCGCGATGCAGAGCCGGCTTGAGGAAGGCGCGCGCCGCCGACCAGCGCCGGCCGCGCTTCTGGTTGACGTGAAAAGCGCAGCACCCTTCGTTGTCGCCGGTGTTGAAGTCCGCGACCGATTTAATGTTGGCCTGCTCGGCCGCCCCGCGGAACGCGTCGAGCAAATCCCATCGCACGCGCGGCGCCTCGATACGCAATTCGCCGCCGGCGCCATGCGCGGCGCTCTCGCCGAGGAAGTGATCTTCGTGCCGCTTAAAATAGGGCAGCACGTCGTCCCAGCCCCAGCCGGCAAGCCCGAGCTGGCGCCAATGATCGTAATCGGCGGCCTGGCCGCGCATGTAAATCATCGCGTTGATCGCCGACGAGCCGCCGATCACCTTGCCGCGCGGATAATTGAGGCTGCGGCCATTGAGGCCTTCCTCCGGCTCGGTCTTGAAGCACCAGTCCGAGCGCGGATTGCCGATTGCGAACAGATAGCCGACGGGAATATGAAACCAAATCCAGTTGTCGCGGCCGCCGGCTTCGAGCAACAGCACGCGCCGGTCGCTATCGGCCGACAGCCGATTGGCCAGGAGGCAGCCGGCCGAGCCCGCGCCGACGATGATGTAGTCGTACTCGCCCTCGATCGGCTCCAAATTGGCCATCGTCGTCCCCTCCGCAAAGTCATTGAATGATAGCCGGTCCGAGCCGCTTTGCCACGGCATTGCGGGCTGCTATTCTGCCGCGACGTGCGGCACGCTGAGCGCGTGCCGGACGAGCCTGGAACGACGGTTCCCCGAGGCGGTCGTATTGCATGGTCCTGTCGTCGCCCGCGCAATTTGCGGGCCGACCCGTCGGAGAATCGTCGTGCTCGAACGAAGGCGTTTGCTGGCGGCTTTTGCCGCCGCCATTGCCAGTGGGGCCGTGCCGCACCACGCAGCGGCGCAAGACAACACCATCATTATTTTCGCCGCCGCCTCGATGAATAACGCCCTCGACGAGGTCGATGCCGCATTCACCAAAAAGACCGGCGTCAAGGTCGTCGCCAGCTATGCCGCGAGCTCGGCGCTGATGAAGCAGATCGAGCAAGGCGCGCCCGCCGACGTGTTCGTCTCCGCCGACATCAACTGGATGGACTATGGCGCGCAGCGCAACCTCGTCAGGAACGACTCGCGCATCAATCTGCTCGGCAACCGCCTGGTGCTGATCGCGCCCAAGGATGCCAATATCGGCAACGTCACGATCGCGCCGGGCTTCGATCTCGCCGCGCTTGCCGGTAACGGGCGCATCGCGGCCGGAGATGTGCGCGCGGTCCCGGCCGGCCTCTATGCCAAGGCCGCGCTGGAGAAACTCGGCGTCTGGGCAGCGGTCGAGCCGAAGCTGGCGATGGCCGAAAATGTCCGTGCCGCTCTCATTCTCGTCGCCCGCGGCGAGGCGCCGCTCGGCATCGTCTACGCGACCGACGCCAAGGTCGAGCCAAGGGTAAAGATCGTCGGCGTCTTTCCCGAGGATTCGCATCCGCCGATCGTCTATCCGGCGGCGTTGACGGCGAACGCCAAACCCGATGCCGCGCAGTACCTCGCGTTCCTGCGCTCGCAAGCGGCGAAGTCGATTTTCGAGTCCTATGGCTTCACATTCCTGATAAAGCCTGCGTCGTGACCGCAATTTTGCCGGTCATTGCATGATGAGCGAGTAACCGTGCTCGACCTTTCTCCCGCCGAATGGACCGCCGTGCTGCTGTCGTTGCGCATCGCGCTTGTCGCGACGGCGTTCGCGCTGCCGTTCGGCATTGCCATCGGCTGGCTGCTGGCGCGGAAGGAGTTCTGGGGCAAGACCCTACTTGACGGGCTGGTCTATTTGCCGCTGGTGCTGCCGCCGGTGGTCACCGGGTATCTGCTGCTCATTTCGTTCGGACGGAAGGGACCGATCGGCGCCTTCTTGGCCGATCATTTCGGCATCGTTTTCTCGTTCCGCTGGACCGGAGCGGCGCTGTCCTGCGGCATCATGGGCTTTCCGCTCATGGTCCGCCCGATCCGGCTTGCGCTTGAGGCGATCGACCGCCGGCTCGAGGAGGCCGCCGGCACGCTTGGCGCCAGCCGCGTCCTGGTGTTCCTCACCATCACCCTGCCGCTGGCTTTGCCGGGCATCATCGCCGGCGCGGTCCTGTGTTTCGCGCGCGCGCTCGGCGAATTCGGCGCCACCATCACTTTCGTGTCCAATATCCCCGGCGAGACGCAGACCATTTCCGCCGCCATCTACACCTTGATGCAGATTCCCGGCGGCGACGCCGCCGCAGGCCGGCTGGTTCTGTTCGCGATCGCGCTCGCGCTGGCGGCGCTCGTTGTCTCGGAATGGTTCGCCCGCCGCGCCGGGATGCGCGTCCAGGGGGAATGATCGTGCTCGCCGTCGACGTGGAGAAAGAGCTCGGCACATTCAAGCTTGCCGTGCGCTTCGAGGCGGCCGGCGGCGTGACCGCCCTGTTCGGACCCTCGGGCGCGGGCAAGACCACGATCGTCAACATGATTGCCGGTCTGCTGCAGCCCGATCGCGGGTCCATCGTGCTCGGCGACACGGTGCTGTTCGATGCCGCGGCGGGGATCAACGTGCCACCGCATCGGCGCCATATCGGCTATGTGTTCCAGGAGGACCGGCTGTTTCCGCATCTCAGCGTCCGCCAAAATCTCGACTACGGGCGGCGGATGAGCGGCCGTCCGCGCGATCCGGACGATTTCGCGCGCATCGTCGCGCTACTCGATATCGGCCATCTGCTCGAGCGCCGGCCGCGCCTGTTGTCGGGCGGCGAGCGTCAGCGTGTTGCCGTCGGCCGCGCGCTGTTGATGCGGCCGGGTCTGCTGCTGCTCGACGAGCCGCTGGCTTCGCTCGATGCCGGCCGCAAGCGCGAAATTCTTCCGTATCTGGTCCGCCTGCGCGACGAAGCCCGAGTGCCGATGGTCTATGTCAGCCATACCGCCGCCGAATTGCGCCGGATCGCCACCAAAGTCGTGCGGCTCGACGCCGGCCGCGTCGTCGCCGCGGGCGGGCTTGATCTGCTTGACCAAGTCGACGCCGACGCGCTCGGCTAAGCAACACTGTGACTGCGGGGCGAGTTGTGCGGACCTCTTTCCTCTGGCCAACTTGTTCTGTGCAACACCAGCGCGAGCGACTATCATCTAGTGTACTTCGATTCCGAAGTTCGCATCATTGTGCGGCACCCTCGTTTGCGAACTTCGGAATCGAAGGACACTAGCAACGTATTGATCTAGTGTGGCTTGGTTCAGAAGTCCGCATGACGAGTTCGCGGCAAAAATGATGCGGACTTCTGAACCGCCACACTAGGTATTCCCGCGCCACGCGATAGGTTTTTTTGGATCGGAAGAACGTTATGAGCAGCCGGCTCGGTTCGCGCAGCATCAGTCGACGCTTTGTTCTGTTGGCGGCTGCATTGCTGGTTGTGGCCGCAGCGTGGGCGACCCGTCCCGTCGCCGCCGGCGCAGACGACACCGTTCGCCTCATCGTCGATTACGGCGACGGAGCTTCCAAGACCGTCGCCAATCTGCCCTGGGCCAAAAGCAATACGATCCTCGACGCGATGAAGGCCGCAACGACCCGGCCGCACGGAATTTCATTCAGCTATACCGGATCCGGCGACTCGGCCGTCCTTACCAAGATCGACGACGTGCAGAACGAGGGCGGCGGCGCCGGCAGGAAGAACTGGCAATATTGGGGCAACGGCACCTATGGTGATCGCAGCTTTGCCGTATTCGAGCTGCAAGCCCAGGACACCATCGTCTGGCGGTTCACAACGGAACAAGGAAAATGAGGCCGATGCTCTCCACCTCGCTCAACCGCATGCGCAATTCTCCGGCTCTCCGAACCGATCTGCTGGTGATCGGATTACTCATCGGGCTCGATATCGCCGCGCGTCTTCAGCCGCACGCGCCAGATTTCACGCCGGTGGCGGCGACCGCGCTGTTCGCCGCGACGCTCCTTCGCGTTCGCGCCTTGGCCATCCTCGTGCCGATCGCCGGGATGATGCTCGGCGACGCCATGCTTGGCTTCTACGACTGGCGCGTGATGGCGGCCGTTTATGGGACGCTGGCTTTGCCCGCTTGTGCCGCGTGTTGTTCGGACCGTCTGCGCCGGCCGCTCCTAATCGTCCCGATGTTGCTGTCGTCGTCGCTGATATTCTTCCTGGTCACGAATTTTGCCGTTTGGGCTTTCAGCCCGCTCTACGCGGCGAATGCGGACGGGCTTGTCAAATGCTACGTCGCCGGCTTGCCGTTCCTGCGCAACATGGCCGAGGGCGATCTGTTCTGGGGCCTAGTGTTGTTCGGCGGTCATTGGCTGTTGCAAAGCATCCGCGCAGCGAAGGGTGAAGTACCGGCCGCCGAAACCGTGGCGCTGCCTGTTCGGTCGTGATGCCCACGGCGGACGCCTGCCGCTCCCATAGCTAAATGGACCGCGTCCCGCCGCCGGCAAGATCTGCGACGGCGCTCGGCATATTATGCGGCACCGGCGCGGCGCTGTGCTGGGCGCTCGGCTTTGTCGCCGCACGGCACGGGATTAACGTCGGCCTGTCGCCGCTGGTCATTGCACTGCATCGTTACGTTTGGCCGGGACTGGCGCTGCTGCCGTTCCTCGCCGCCGATCGCTTCGGCGATTTCGGCGGCATAGGCTGGCGCCGCGGCTTCGCGCTCGCGCTGTTCGGCGGGCTGCCGCTCGCGCTGTTAAGCTATATCGGCTATTTGTTTGTCCCGCTCGGTCACGGCGGCGTCATTCAGCCGTCCTGCGCGGCGCTCGGCGGCTTGGTGCTGGCGCGGCTGGTTCTGAAGGAGCCATTGCCGGCGCGCCGCGTCGCTGGGGCTTTGGCCATCGTTCTCGGTCTTGTCGTGATCGGCGCCGAAGCGCTGCGAACGATGGGCCCGCACGCAGTCGGCGGCGACCTTCTGTTCGTCGCGGCCGGCAGCTTCTTCGCCGTCTTCGGCATGCTGGTGCGGATGTGGCGCATCAAGGCGACGCGCGCAGCGGCGATCACCAGCGTGTTGTCGCTGTCGGGCTTGCCGATCCTGCTGTTTACCTTCGACAATGTGCTGGCCGCCGGCTTTCTCGAAAATCTGCTGCAGGCGCTCGTGCAGGGCGTGCTCGCCGGCGCCGGCGCGACTTATCTGTTTACCCGCGCCGTCGTGCTGCTCGGCGCCTCGCGCGCGGTGCTGTTTCCCTCGCTGGTTCCACCGTTCACGCTGTTGGTCGGCTATCTTGCGCTCGGCGAGGCGCCCTCCATGTCGCAGCTCGCCGGGCTGGCGATTGTGCTCGTCGGTTTCCGGCTGACGCAGAAGGGATGAAGCGGCGGCTCACGCCGCCTTGCGGCTGGCCAAAAACTCGCCGATGCGATCGAGCGCGCGCACGATGTTTTCCGTCGAATTGGCGTAGGACACGCGCACATAGCCTTCGCCGAGCACGCCGAAATCCGGCCCGCCGATAAGCGCGACGCCGGATTCCTCAAGCAGCGCCGCGGCCAGCGCCTTCGCCTTCCAGCCGGTGCGCTTGATGTTGGGGAACGCGTAGAACGCGCCTTTGGGCGTGGCGCAGGACATGCCCGGCAGCCGGTTGAGGCCGTCGACCACGACTTTGCGCCGCTTGTCGAACTCGGCGACCATTTTCGCCACCTCGTCCTGCGGGCCGGTGAGCGCCGCAAGCCCGGCATATTGCGTCGGCGCGTTGACGCAGGAATGCAGATTGACCGCGAGCTTGCGCGCGTAGTCGTAGAGCTTGCCCGGCCACACCGCATAGCCGAGCCGCCAGCCGGTCATAGCGTAGGTCTTCGACCAGCCGTTGAGCAAAATGAGCCGGTCGCGGAGCGCGGGATATTGCAGCAGGCAGACATGCGTCTCGCCGTCGTAGAGCATGTGGTCGTAGATTTCGTCCGACAACACCGCGACATCGGGATGGCGCTCCAGTCCGACGACGAGCTTGTCGACCTCGGACTTCGGGGTCACGCCGCCGGTGGGATTGGCCGGCGAGTTGACAATGAGGAGCCGCGTCTGCGGCGTGATGAGATCGAGTGTTTCGTCGGCGGAGAAGGCGAAATTGTTTTCCTCGCGGATCGGCACTGGGATCGGCCGCGCGCCGGTGAATTCGATCATCGATCGATAGATCGGAAAGCCGGGGTCGGGATAAAGGATGTCCGCTCCCGGCTCGCCGAACATCAGAATCGACATAAACATGGTCGGCTTGCCGCCGGGAAAGATCATCACCGAGTCCGGCGCGACGCTGACCGCAAAGCGCTTGTGCAGATCGGCGGCGACCGCCTCGCGCAGCGGCAGGATGCCCACCGCCGGCGTGTAGCCGTGATGACCGTCGCGCAGCGCCTTCATCGCGGCCTCGACGATGAAATCCGGCGTGCGGAAATCGGGCTGGCCGATGCCGAGATTGATGATGTCGCGGCCTTGCGCCGCAAGCTGCGTCGCGCGCGCGAGGACGGCGAAAGCGTTTTCCTCGCCGAGCCGGTCGAAGGCGGCAATGGTTCTCAACATGGCCGGCACTTCAGCGTAATCGCCCGGCAAAGGCAAATGCCGCCGCGGCGATTTTGCACCGCAATACCGGCGGTGGCTGCTCGGCGGCTGCGTTGGCGCGAACGGGGTTCGCGCCGGCGCTGAATCGGCCTATCTATGCCTTGCAGGGGAAACGTCCGGAGACGGCGATGACAAAGAGTTCGCAAGGGTCGCAGCGGCGTCGTTTGCGCTCGCAATTGTGGTTCGACAATCCCGACAACCCGGGGATGACGGCGGTCTATCTGGAGCGTTACCTCAATTACGGTCTTACCCGTGACGAACTGACATCCGGCAAGCCGATCATCGGCATCGCGCAGACCGGCTCCGACCTGAGCCCCTGCAACCGCCATCACCTCGAGCTGGCCAAGCGCGTGCGCGAGGGAACCCGCGATGCCGGCGGCGTCGCCTTCGAATTTCCGGTCCATCCTATCCAGGAGACCGGCAAACGGCCCACGGCGGCGCTCGACCGCAATCTCGCCTATCTCGGCCTGGTCGAAGTGCTGTTCGGCTATCCGCTCGACGGCGTGGTACTGACGACCGGCTGCGACAAGACCACGCCGGCCTGCCTGATGGCGGCGGCGACCGTCAATACGCCGGCGATCGTGCTTTCCGGCGGACCGATGCTGGACGGCTATTATGCCGGCAAGCTTGCCGGTTCGGGCACGGTCGTCTGGCAGGCGCGCGAGGATATCGCGGCCGGCAAGATCGACTACAAGGAATTCATCGACATCGTCTCTGCGTCGGCGCCCTCGATCGGCCACTGCAACACCATGGGGACCGCCTCGACCATGAACGCCATGGCCGAGGCGCTCGGCATGTCGCTGCCCGGCTGCGCCGCGATCCCGGCGCCTTACCGCGAGCGCGGTCAGATCGCCTACGAGACCGGCGTGCGCGCGGTCGAGATCGTGCGCGAGGATCTGAAACCCTCCGATATCCTCACCCGCGCCGCTTTCGAGAATGCGATCGTCGCCTGCTCGGCGATCGGCGGCTCGACCAACGCGCCGATCCATCTCGTCGCGCTGGCGCGGCATATTGGTGTCAAGCTCACGGTCGAAGACTGGGAGACGATCGGCTATGACGTGCCGCTCCTGGTCAACATGCAGCCGGCGGGAGACTATCTCGGCGAGGATTATTATCGCGCCGGCGGCCTGCCCGCGGTGATGCGCGAATTGCTGACGGCCGGTCGGTTGCACGGCGACGCGGTCACCATCAATGGCAAGACGGTGGCCGAGAACGTCGGGCGGGCGCTGGCGAGCAATTCCGTTGTCATCCGGCCGTATGACGAACCCTTGATGCCGCAAGCCGGCTTCAAGGTGCTGCACGGCAATCTGTTCGATTCCGCGATCATGAAGACGAGCGTGATTTCCGGCGATTTTCGCCGGCGATTTCTTTCCGATCCGCAGGACCCGAACGCCTTCGAGGGCCGCGCCGTCGTCTTCGACGGCCCGGAGGATTATCACCGGCGCATCGACGATCCGGCGCTTGCGATCGACGAACGAACGATCCTTTTCATGCGCGGCGCCGGACCGATCGGCTATCCGGGCTCGGCCGAGGTCGTGAACATGCAGCCGCCGGCCGCTTTGATCAAACGCGGCATCACGTCGCTGCCGTGCATCGGCGACGGCCGGCAGTCCGGGACCTCGGGCTCGCCGTCGATCCTCAACGCCTCGCCGGAGGCGGCGGCCGGAGGCGGGCTCGCGCTCCTCAAGACCGGCGACCGCGTGCGCATCGATCTCAACAAGGGCACCGCCGATATGCTCATCTCGGCCGCCGAGCTGGCGGAGCGGCGAGCGGCGCTGAAACAGAACGGCGGCTATCATTATCCGCCGAGCCAGACGCCGTGGCAGGAAATCCAGCGCGCCATGGTCGATCAGCTCGGCGGCGGCATGGTGCTCGAGCCGGCGGTGAAATATCAGCGCGTCGCCGAGAAATTCGTGCCGCGCGATAACCACTGACCCGCGAGCCTTGGCATGAGTACTTCCCGCCCGTCGATTGCCGACAAGCGCGAGACCTTTCGTAAGCTTCACGAGCGGGGCTGCTTCGTCATCCCTAATCCGTGGAACGTCGGCACCGCGCGCTATCTGCAGAGCCTCGGCTTCAAGGCGCTGGCGACGACGAGCGGAGGACACGCCCATTCACAGGGCTATCCCGACGGCGCGCAGAGCCGCGACGATGTGCTCGCGCATTTCCGCGAGCTCGCCGCGGCGACCGACGTGCCGCTGAATGCCGATTTCGAGAACGGCTTTGCCGACGATCCCGACGGCGTGGCCGACAACGTCACCCGCTGCATCGCCACCGGCGTCGCCGGACTGTCGATCGAGGATTCCCCCAAAGATGCGGCTACCCGGCTCTACGATTTCGATCTCTCCGTCGCGCGGGTGAAGGCGGCGCGCGCGGCGATCGACCGTGCCGGCGGCGACGTGGTGTTCACGGCACGCGCGGAGAACTTCATCCGCGGGGTGACCGATCTCGATGACGTGATCCGGCGGCTCAAGGCTTACAAGGCGGCTGGCGCCGATTGCCTCTATGCGCCGGGCCTCACCACGCGCGAGCAAATCGAGGCCGTGGTGCAGGCGGTATCGCCGCAGCCGGTGAATTTCCTCAATGGCGGTGCGCTCGGCTTCACGGTGAGCGATCTCGCGGCGATGGGCGTGCGCCGCATCAGCGTCGGCGGGTCGCTGGCGCGCGTGGCGATGCACGCCTTCATCCGAACCGCAACCGAGATCGCAAACGACGGCAAGTTCGACGGCTTTGCCGGGCTCATTTCCAACGCGGAACTGAACAAGTTCTTCGCCGCGGACCGCAAGAAGCTTTTGTCATGACCGATACGACGCGGCCTGTCGGAGCGCCGGTCGATCCCGCACCGGCGCGGCTGCCCGGCGCGGTGACGCTGTCCGGCCGGTTCGGCTCGGTTGCCCGGCTCGACGCGTTGCGCGACGCCGGCCCTCTGTGGCAGGCCTTGCGCGGCCACGACGAAGTCTGGACCTACATGTCCACTTACGGGCCGTTCGCCGACGAAGCGGCGTTCTCTGCCTGGCTCGCCGAACGGCAGACGCTGAAAGATCCGTACTACTACGCGGCGCTCGATCCGGAGGGCCGCGCGCTCGGCCTGGCGACGCTCATGGAGATACGTCCCGCCATGCGGGTCATCGAGGTCGGCCACATCGTCTACAGTCCGGCGCTGCAGAGGACACTGCTTGGCACCGAAACTCAGTATCTGCTGGCGCGTTATGCGTTCGAGACGCTCGGCTACCGGCGCTACGAATGGAAATGCGATTCGCTGAACGCGCCGTCGCGGCGCGCCGCCGGGCGCTATGGGTTCATTTTCGAGGGCGTCCTGCGCCAGCACATGATCGCCAAGGGCCGCAATCGCGACACCGCGTATTTCTCCATGCTCGACAGCGAATGGCCGGCGCGCAAGCGCAACTTCGAGCGCTGGCTGGCGCCGGAGAATTTCGATGCACAAGGCCGGCAGAAAGTCAGTCTCACCGCGTTGAACGGACTTGGAGCATGATCCCGAAAGAGCCTGCCCGCGGACTTGTTCCGAGGGTGGCGGCCGGTTTTCGGAAAAGATCATGCTCAAACTAAAGACTCGCTTCGTGAGGAAAGCATGAGCAACAGACTGGAAGGCAAGGTTGCGTTGGTGACCGCTGCGGGCCAGGGCATTGGCCGCGCCATCGCCGAGAAGTTTGCCGATGCGGGCGCCAAGGTCATCGCCACCGATCTCGACGCGAACAAGTTGCAGGGCTTGCGCGCCAAGCTGCGCAAGCTCGACGTTCGCTCCCAGGACGACATCGATGCGTTCGGTCGGGACGTTGCCCGCGAGTTCGGGCCGCTCGACGTGCTGGTCAATTGCGCCGGTTATGTGCACCAGGGCACGGTGTTCGATTGCACCGACAAGGACTGGGATTTTTCATTCGACCTCAACGTCAAATCGATGCACCGCACGATCAAGACCTTCCTGCCCGGCATGCTGGAGAAGAAATCGGGCTCGATTGTCAACGTCGCCTCGGTGGTGTCGTCGATCCGCGGCGTGGCCAATCGTTACGTCTACGGCGCCACCAAGGCCGCGGTGATCGGGCTCACCAAGGCGGTCGCCGCCGATTTCATCAAGCAAGGCATCCGCTGCAACGCCATTTGTCCGGGCACGATCGAGTCGCCGTCGCTCGGCGAACGCATCACGGCGGTGTCGCAGGAGACCGGACGTTCGCTCGATGCCGTGCGGAAGGATTTCGTCGCGCGCCAGCCAATGGGCCGGCTCGGCGCGCCCGAGGAAGTAGCCTGGCTGGCGCTCTTTCTCGCCAGCGACGAAGCGAGCTACATTACCGGCCATGCGCATCTCGTCGACGGCGGCATGGCGCTATAACGTCGGTTACCACAATGAACATCCTTATCACCGGCGCTGCGGGAATGATCGGGCGCAAGCTGACGGCGCGCCTGGTCGCTGATGGCGCGCTCCACGGCCGGTCGATAGACCGCCTCACTTTGCTCGACGTCGGCGTTCCACAACGCTCGGAAAATTTCGCCGCGCCGGTCGAGGCGGTCGCCGCCGACGTCGCCGATCCGTCGGCCGCGGCTGCGGCGATTGCCGGCCGCCCCGACGTGATCTTCCATCTTGCGGCGATCGTTTCCGGAGAGGCCGAGCTTGATTTCGAGAAGGGGATGCGGGTCAATTTCGACGGTTCGCGTGCGCTCCTTGACGCCATTCGCACCACCGGCGGCGGTTATCGTCCGCGGTTGGTCTTCTCTTCATCGGTTGCGGTGTTCGGCGCCCCGTTTCCAGAGGTTATTCCCGACGATTTTGCCTTAACGCCGCTCACCTCCTACGGCACGCAGAAAGCAATGATCGAGCTTTTGCTCGCCGATTATTCCCGCCGCGGCTTCCTCGACGGTGTCGGCATCAGGCTGCCGAACATCGTGGTACGGCCCGGACGGCCGAATAGGGCCGCCTCCGGCTTCTTTTCCTCGATCATCCGCGAGCCGCTCAACGGCGAGGAGGCGGTGCTGCCCGTCGACGACCGCGTCCGCAGTTGGAATGCCAGCCCGCGCGCCGCCGTCGGCTTTCTCGTCCACGCCGCCGGGCTTGAACGCGATGCGCTCGGGCCGCGCGTCAACCTCACCATGCCCGGCGTATGCTGTACCGTCGCCGAGCAGATCACCGCCTTGCGCCGGATTGCCGGCGACAAGGTGGCCTCGCGCATTCGCCGCGAAACCGACCCGCTGGTCGCGCGCATCGTCGCCGGCTGGCCGAGCCGGTTCGATCCGCGCCGCGCGCGCGCGCTCGGCTTCAGCGCGGAGGCGTCTTTCGACGAAATCATTCGCGTCCATATCGAGGACGAGCTGGGCGGCAGGATCGCCGCTTGACGCCGGACGCAAGACCCTTGATCCGAGGGCAAAACGGTCTTCCCAACGGATCATGCTCCGCTAAATATGCTAAGTGCGGCCATGCAGTTTACCTCTACTCTGATCCCGGCGACTCTCGCCCGCCGCTATAAGCGCTTCCTCGCCGATGTGGTACTCGACACCGGCGAGGTAGCGACCGTCCATGTCGCCAATCCGGGCGCCATGACCGGCTTGGACCGTCCCTTGTCACGGGTGTGGCTGTCCGATTCCGGTAATCCGCTGCGGAAGTTTCCCTACACCTGGGAGCTGGTCGAGGCGGACCTCGGCAGCGGCCCGGAACTTGTCGGCGTCAATACCGGGCAACCCTACCAACTGGTCGGCGAGGCGCTCGAGGCCGGGCTGATTCCGGAACTGCGCGATTACCAGTCGGTCCGGCGCGAGGTGAAATACGGCGAGAATTCCCGGGTCGATTTTTTGCTCGAAGATCCGGCGCGGCGGCGCTGCTATTTGGAGGTCAAGAACGTCCATCTCATGCGCAAGCCGCGGCTCGCCGAATTCCCGGACTCCGTCACCGCCCGTGACGCCAAGCATCTTCGCGAGCTTGCCGCCGCGCGGGCGAACGGCGCGCGCGCCGTGCTCCTGTTCGTCATTCAGATTCCGTCGGCCGAGCGCTTCGCCGTCGCCGGCGACATAGATCCGGCCTATGCCGCCGCTTTCGCGCAGGCGCGTGCGCGCGGCGTCGAGATGCTGGCCTGGCGCTGCGCCGTCAATCTTGGCGGTATCGAGATCAAGGCGCCGGTTCCCATCGTCGAGCCCTAACGCGACGGCGGCAGCGCGGATTGCTTGCGTTGCCCGCGCGCATGCTTACATTGTTGGTCAATCGGCGGCATTCGGCCGCTTTCATCGCGGCCCACGCTTCAGCACCATGACTTACGTCGACGCCACCTGCGCGCCGCTGCGCAAAACCGGACAGATCAAGATTCACGGGCCGGCCGCCTTCGACGGCATGCGCAGGGCCGGCGCGCTGGCGGCCGATTGCCTCGATATGCTGGCCGGCGAGATCAAGCCCGGCGTTCCCACCGAGCGCATCGATCAGTTGGTCTATGAGTTCGGCCTAGACCACGGCGCCATGCCGGCGACGCTGATGTACCGCGGCTACCGGAAGGCGACCTGCACGTCGGTCAATCACGTGGTCTGCCACGGCATTCCCGGACCAAAACCGCTGCGCGACGGCGACATCGTCAATGTCGATGTGACGCTGATCCTCGATGGCTGGCACGGCGATTCGAGCCGCATGTATACGGTCGGAGAAATCCCGCGCCGCGCCGAGCGGCTGATCGAAGTCACCTACGAGGCCATGATGCGCGGTATTGCCGTGATCAGGCCCGGCGCCACGACCGGCGATATCGGCCATGCGATCCAGACTTACGTCGAGGCCCAGCACATGAGCGTGGTGCGCGATTTCTGCGGCCACGGCCTCGGCCAGCTGTTCCATGACGAACCGAATATCGTGCATGTGGGTCGGCCGGGCGAGGGTATCGTGCTCAAGCCGGGCATGTTCTTCACGGTCGAGCCGATGATCAATCTCGGCCGCCCGCACGTGAAGGTGCTCTCCGACGGCTGGACGGCGGTGACCCGCGACCGCTCGCTGTCGGCGCAATTCGAGCACTCGGTCGGCGTCACCGAGACCGGCGTCGAGGTGTTCACCCTCTCGCCCCGCGGATTCACCCGGCCGCCCTACCCGTTGTGAGCCCGCCTCACCAAGCCGCCTCGAGAATTCCCATCACGTCTTCGGTCGAACGGATCGGTCGCGGGTTGGTGCGCACCCACAGATTATGCATCGCGGCTTCGGCGATTTTCTGCAATTGCTCGCGCTTGACCCCGACCGCGCGCAGCGTCGTCGGCTGCCCGAGCGCCGCGATCGATTCGGCGACCGCATCGGCCGCCGGAACGCCGCGCCGACCCATGGCCTCGGCGATCATCGCCTGCTTGTCCTTCGTCGCGGCCTCATTGTAACGCATCACGTGCGGCAGCATGACGCACGAGGTGTGGCCATGCGGGACGTCCGCGAAAGCCCCCAGCGCATGGCCGATGCCGTGGCTCGCGCCGTAATTGACCCGGGCGATTGACGAGCCGGCCAGCCAAGACGCCTGTTGGCAGATGAGGCGGGCGCCGAGATCGTCGGGGCGCGGCAGCGCTTCGGCGAAAAGCCGCAGCGCGTGCAAGGCGAGTCCGTCGCAATAAGGGTGCGCTTCGACCGAGCAAAGCGTTTCCACGGCATGATCGACGCCGCGCACGCCGGTCGAGAGCCACAGCCACTGCGGCGTGTGCACCGTCACCTCGGCGTCGAGGATCACCGCGCGCGCCCCGACATCCGGCCCGACGAACGAGTGCTTTTGCCGGATGCGCTCGTCGGTCACCCCGGCGAGGTTCGAGAACTCGGCGCCGGAGAGCGTGGTCGGCACCGCGACCTGACGGACCGGCGAAGGCCGGATATCCGGCACCTGCCGCTTGCCGTCGGCACCGATCGAGACGTGCAGGCCGTCAAGCGCTTCGGCCGAGTCGATATCGTGGGCGAGGCAGATTTGCAGGACCTTGACGGTATCGATGGCGGTGCCGCCTCCCACCGTGAGGATGAGATCGGGTGCCGCCGCCCGCACCGCGCGGGTCGCCGCAATAACGCTCGCGCGCGGGCTGTGCTGCACGCAGCCGTCGAACAGGCCGACATAGTGCCGGCCGAGGGTTTCGGCGATGGTGCGCACCACCGGCGTCTTGGTCGCGAGCGTCTTCGACGCGACGATAAAGACCCGCGTGGCGCCGATGCGCGCCGCCTCCTCCACCGCGGCCTCGGCCGCCGGACGGCCGAATACCACGCGTTCGAGAGGGAGGTAGGCGTAGCTGCCGGTCTGAAACATCGCGTGCTCCGTTAGCTTTGCCTATCCGGCGGGCCGGCTTCGTCCCTCAAACTCCAAAATGCGGGCCCCCGCCCCCTTCTACGCCGTTTCGGGCGTCCGGCTTCGCGTAAAATACGCGAGATTTACGCGGGTGGGGGCGCACAAACCAGTCGACCGCTATTATCGCAAGGATGTATACTTGATTAAAGAGGCTAAATTAATATACGCTGAATAATATATAGTAATATGAAGTATGAACGAGCTATAAGTACGTAATAATGAGAGATTATTGTTGGTGCTCGATTCGTTAGATCTTATATAAACGCTCGGATACGCTGAATCGTCTGGCATGTCATTACTTTTCTGAAGTATATAAATGCGAATCATTTGTGCAGCAGGTTTGTGAATCCCCGCGAGGTAGTATCATAGGCCAGACTTACGGATTGCCACGTAACCATCATGGCAGCAGCCGGCCACCGCCAGAAAGCCAGCGATGCCGACCAAGCACGGGGGGGGCGCAAGCTCGTCTTCGACGTCGAGACCGCTAAGTGTGAAGTGTCAGCCCTCACCGTCGACGAGGCGCGCGCCACGACGGTGGACGTAAATGCTCGGTTGGCGGCTCTTCAGCGACAGTGGGAGGCGTCAGGCGACCTGCACGCGCTGCTTGGTGGCTTGATCTTTTTTGAGCAGCAGCTGCCCGAGTGGGTCTTCAAGGGCGTGATGCAGAAGCTCCAGCAACAGCTCAATAACCCGCATGCGACGCGCTTTCTCGCAGTGCGTTACGCCCACGACGTATTGGGAAAGACGATGGACGAGTCCTACGATTGGGCCTCCGACAACATTACGGCAAACCGCCGAAGAATCATCGTTTCCGCCGCAAGGGCGAAAGCGGCGTAGCGTTAGCCGGGGGCCAATTTGAGGATTCGACATGAGTCGATCCGGCCGAAATGCGCCCAAAATCGCGACGCCTCGCGGCCGCCCATTCGCCAACGGCAATCCCGGGCGCCCATCAGGCTCCAAGAACCGCACCACACGCCTCGCAGCGGCACTGCTGGAAGGCAAGTGTGACAAGCTACTAGGCAAGGCGTTCAAACTCGCCGAGGCCGGCAACGTCCCGATGTTGAAGTTCCTGCTGGGTCGACTCCTGCCGCGTGAGCGGCTGATCGAGATTGACCTGCCGCCTTTGGAGTTTGCTGACGATGACGTGGATGCCCTTGGGCACGTCATGCGTGCCGTGTCGGAGGGACGGATCAGTCCAAGCGAAGGGGCCGCACTGGCCGCCCTGATAAACTCCCAGACACGCGCCATCGACATGACCGACCTGGTGAAAAGGATGGATTCACTGGAGGCAAAAATAACGGGAGGCCGCGCACCATGAGCCGGGCTCGATACAGACAAATCGCTCGTTTGGAAAAATTGGCGCAACCCTATATTCAAAGGCAGCAGCAGATCGAGCAGGAGAGGCGGTTAATCCCTCATGATGCAGCATCACATGCGGCTATTCTCGCCTTTGTCATTCGCTATGGAGATCCAGAGATTGGAGAACCGTTGTCCTGTGCATGGGAACGTTTCATCCATGGCCCTGTATGGAATGAGTGCTGCAATAAATGGGAGGCGATGGCGCTAGAACAGCTCGGTGATGAAGGGAAGGAGTACGGCGACGAAACTGCACTGCGGAACCGTTTAGCATCCATACCGCGATCATACCGCGTAGCCTGGCCATATGGTCGAGATGGCGTATTGATAATAGGCTCGTACCTCCGTCACGAACTGATTGCATCCTTCCCTGGGGCCACTGAAAAGAAAAAACTAGAAAGGGTTTTTGCGTCGGCCCCGCCCTGGCTCATCTGGTTTACATTTGCAGATTACACGGCTGAATTGCTGGGTCTTTCCCTACCGGATCTTTCAAGCACAGCGAGCTTCGCGCGATCAAAAGCAGATTTCGACAATTGGTGCGGACTGCCAAGCGGCGCGTTTGTACGGCGAGCCTGGCCTGACGGGCCTGACAATGAAGCGCTTGCCCGCACCGATTTGAACCTACTGCGGCCGGCGACACAACGTCCAATTATCATTAGTCCGACAACGCGCCGCGAGCACAGGCGCGCGCATGCAATTGGTTTGAACTCACACTCCGCCAAATCTACCGCGGATTGGCCCGATCTCATTTCATTAGAGTACCTTACAATGCCGTTTAAGAAGCAATGGAATTGGATTCAGAATTGGATTCAGAACTCCCGGCGGAGGAAGGGTGGCTAGCTGTGAGCTTTCAATAGGTTGTCCATCCGGTTCTGACCGAGGAAACTGAGGTTGCTGAAGCTTCAGATTCCCAAGGAGAACCGGATGAACGTGCACAAGAATGCCCGGCTAACGCCAC
>JBEKJZ010000024.1:0-35782 GCA_050010955.1 Xanthobacteraceae bacterium
GAACACGATCGCCGTGATCCGCAAAATGATCGACTTCGCCCGCAGCGTGCCCGACGACTGGGGTCAGCATGGCATACTGGCGGGCACCGCCAAGGGTCTCGCGATTCATGCGATGAATCTCGATCTCAACGTCGGTCCGCTCCTGCAAACGCAAAAGCTTTTGGACTCGGTCTTTTTCGCGCACCGGAAGGGACACGGTGCGCAATTGACCGCGGCCGAGCTTGAAATGATGAATCTGACCGGCGACGGCAATGGTTTCGACATGATCGAAATGCCGTCGGATTGGCGCAACCAGGTCCCCACCGCGAATTTCTTTCAACGGCGCGGCTACGCGGATAATCCGGTCGCGCAAAGGAATAACCTAGTCGCGACGCTCATTGCGGCGACGGACGCCTCGATGGACCAGGAGATCAAAAAGCAGGGCGCGAAGGATTTAGCAGCCGCGTTTCCCAAATAGGAAATGCCGGAGCGGTGGCGCACGCTCCCTCTCCCCGCACGCGTGGAGAGGGTAACAAGCGCGTCACATCGTAAACTTCATGATCTTCTGCTGCTGCTCGCCGAGTCCGTCGATGCCGAGCCGCACCACGTCGCCGGCTTTGAGAAATTTCGGTTCCGGCTTGAAGCCCATGCCGACGCCGGGCGGCGTGCCGGTGACGATGACGTCCCCGGGCTCCAGCACGAAGAATTGCGAGCAGTACCAGACCAGATGGGCGACGCCGAACACCATGTTGCGGGTCGTGCCTATCTGCCGGCTCTCGCCGTTGACCGTGAGCCACATGTCGAGCCGCTGCGGGTCCCTGATCTCGTCCTTGGTGACCAGCCACGGCCCGAGCGGACCGAAGGTCTCGCAGCCCTTGCCCTTGGTGAATTGGCCGACGCGCTCGAGCTGAAAGACGCGTTCATCGCCTTGTTCTTGGCGAGATAACGCGCGCGGCCGCCGATGACGACGCCGAGCTCGACTTCGTAGTCGAGCTTGGTCGAGCCTTTCGGAACAATCGTGTCGTCGTTCGGCCCGCAGATGCAGCTTGGCGCCTTATTGAAGATGAGCGGCTCGGTCGGCAACGGCATGCCGGCTTCGGCGGCGTGATCGGCGTAATTGAGTCCGATGCCGATGAAATTGCCGACCTTGCCGACGCAAGCGCCCAGCCGCGGCGTGCCGCGAACAAGCGGCAGCGTGTCGGGCTTGAGCTTGCGCAATTTGGCAAGGCCCTTGGCTGAAAGCACGTCGCCGGCGATGTCGGCCACGATTTTCGACAGGTCGCGGATGCGGCCTTGGGCATCGAGCATGCCGGGCTTTTCGCGGCCGAGAGCGCCGTAGCGGACGAGTTTCATCGGGATACTCCTTGTCTGGACGCGACCGTGGCGAGAACGCGCCCGTTTGTCAGAACGCGCCGGGGAATGCGCCGCCGTCGATGAGCAGATTCTGGCCGGTGATATAGCCGGCCTGCGCCGAGCACAGGAAAGCGCAGGCGGCGCCGAACTCGGCGGGATCGCCGACGCGCCGCGCCGGAACCGTGGCAACGCGCTCGGCCATGACGGCTTCCTCGCTGATGCCTTTCGCCTTCATCGTTGTCTCAACGTACGAGCGCAAGCGGTCGGTCGCAAACGCTCCGGGCAGCAGGAAGTTGATGGTGACGTTCGATGCAGCGACGCTGCGCGCGACGCCAGCGAGAAAGGCGGTGAGGCCGGCGCGGGCGCCGGAGGACAAATCGAGGCCGACGAGCGGCATCTTCACCGAGAACGAGGTGATGTTGACGATGCGGCCGAATTTTTTGGCGATCATCGGGTCGATCGCTTTCTGGATCAGCTCTACCGCCACGATCATGTTGGCGACGACGCCGTCGATCATCTTTTGCCGGTCGAGCTCGCGGAAGTCGCGGAAGGGCGGGCCGGCATTGTTGTTGACCAGGATATCCGGCTCGGGGCAGGCCGCGAACAGCGCCTTCTGCCCGTCGGCGGAGGCGACGTCGGCCGCTACCGGGATAATCGTGGCGCCGGTCGCTTGGCGGAGTTCCGCAGCGGTGGCGGCGAGGCGGTCGCGGTCACGGCCGTTGATCACGACCTCGCAGCCGGCCTGCGCCAGCGCCGTGGCGCAGGCGCGCCCGAGCCCGCGGCTCGAGGCGCAGACGATGGCCTTACGGCCGGCGATTCCAAGGTCCATGCCTAACCTCCCCAAATATTTTTTGGCGGGCTCACGGCCACTTCACCACCGGCGGCATCGACGAAAGAATCGACTCGACATTGCCGCCGGTGCGCAGGCCGAAGACCGTGCCCCGGTCATAGAGCAGATTGAACTCGACGTAACGTCCGCGCCGAACGAGTTGTTCCTCGCGCTCGGCCTCGGTCCAGGGCTTGTTGAAATTTCTCCGCACCAGCTCGGGATAGATGCCGAGGAAGGCGCGGCCGATTTGCTGAGTGAAGGCGAAATCGGTCTCGAAGTCGCCGCTATCGAGCCAATCGTAGAAGATGCCGCCGATGCCGCGCGCTTCGCCGCGATGTTTCAGAAAAAAATACTCGTCGCACCACGCCTTGAATTTATCGTAGGGGGCGACCGCGGCATGGGCATCGCAGGCGGCCTGCATCGCTGCGTGGAAGGCGATCGTGTCGGGATCGTCTTGGGTGCGCCGCGGCGCCAGCACCGGCGTCAAATCGGAACCGCCGCCGAACCAGGATTTGGTGGTGACGACGAAGCGCGTGTTCATGTGCACCGCCGGCACATGCGGATTGTGCGGATGCGCGATCAGCGAAATGCCGGTGGCGAAAAAGCGTGGGTCGTCGGCGGCTCCGGGTATGTGGTTGCGGAACTCCGGGGCGAATTCGCCAAACACCGTCGAGACATGGACGCCGACTTTTTCGAAGACGCGGCCTTTCATCATCGCCATGACGCCGCCGCCACCCGGCGTGCCACTGTGGTCGGTGCGGTTCCAGGGCTTGCGCACAAAGCGGCCGGCGGCGCGATCCGCCAGCGGCGCGCCGGCGGGCAGGGTGTGCTCCAGCTCCTCGACGGCGGCCACGATCCGATCGCGCAGCGTTTCGAACCAGGCACGGGCGCGGTCTTTCCGCGTTTCGATCAGGTTGGCGTCCATCGCTCGCCTTGACGTTCGCACAGCTTGCAGCGCCGCGGTACAACTGCCGGCGGGCCTTGTCCAGGAGGTCACATTCCTGCGCGACGCCGCGACGCCCTTACTCGGCGTCGACTTTCTCGGCCAACCAGACTTTGATCAACGACTGATACGGCACATCGCGCTTGTTGGCGGCGATCTTGATGCGATCGAGTAGGCCCTGTGGCAAGCGCAGTGAAATGGCGGTCGTGGACAGCTTCAGATTGGGAAACTGCACCCGCTGTGCCTTGCTCAGATCGAAGTAGTCCGCGGTGTCGTGGGATTCCCAGAACGCGCGTTCTTCCGCTTCGCTGCGGAACTTCGGTATCGTCTTAAGTTTGTTCCTCATAACGGGATCTTTCTCTTCGGCTCATAGCCCGCACCGAGACCACACGGACCAAAGTCCCATTCTGGCGCAGCGTAAAGCTTACCTGCAGCCGACGGCCGGCTGCCGTACGGCCAAAAGCATGATAGCGCGTCTCTTCGGCGCCATGCTTTTCATCAAGCAAGACAAGGAGCCGCGGGTCGAGAAAAACCTCCTCGGCCTCCCTTTGGCTGACATCGTGTTTGTCCGCGCTCTTTCGGCTATTGCCATCGTCCCAGTCAAATCCGAATGTTTGGCTCAGGTCGAGCATATATGTATATTAACAGAATATACAGAGACTGCCAAGCCTTACGCCGGGGGACGGGGCACCGGCGCCATCCCGCCGGTCTGCCGCAGCGCTTCGCCGGCGGCCATGGCGGCGGCGACCGCGACGTTGAGCGAACGCAGGCCGGGGCGCATCGGGATCGTAAGGCGGGCATCGGCCGCGGCGTGGACCGCTTCCGGCACGCCCGCCGATTCGCGTCCGAACAGCAGGATGTCGTCCGCCTGGTAGCGGTAATCCAGGTAGGAGACGGAAGCCGCGGTTGTGAACAGCAGCAGGCGGTGGCCCCGGCCGCTGCGCCATGCCGCGAAACTTTGCCACGATCGGTGCCGCGTAATCGCGACGGCGTCGAGGTAGTCCATCCCGGCGCGGCGGAAGGCGCGATCGGTGACGGGGAAACCGGCCGGCTCGATGATATCGGTCTCGATGCCGAGGCAGGCGCAGAGGCGCAAAATCGTTCCGGTGTTCTGCGGAATGTCGGGCTCATAGAGGGCGATACGCATGCGGAACACTCGGGACCGGCCGGAGGATGGCCGTCGATTTGCAAGCCGTTCCCGGCTGCGGCACGGGCAGGCAGGCCGCCGCGCCGAGCCTTGGGGGCGCCCTCCGATGGCACACTTGCGCTCTCGCGGTAAGGGTGCCAATAAAACGCCGCCGGATTGCGTCGTTTCTCTACCTTCCCCGGGTTACTGCTGGCCTATCAACTCGTTTCCAATACCGCGCCCGAGAACGCACAAGGTTGGACCATGAGCGAGCATTCGATCTACACGCCGCGAAGCCCCTTCGTGCGGTGGATGGAGCGGCGACTGCCGATCGCCAGCCTGGTCTATTCGTCGTTCGTCGCCTATCCGACGCCGCGCAACCTGAACTATTGGTGGACGTTCGGCGGCATTCTCAGCTTCATGCTGGGCGTGCAGATCATCACCGGCATCGTGCTGGCGATGCATTACACGCCGCATGTCGACTTCGCTTTCAATTCCGTCGAAACGATCATGCGGGACGTCAACTACGGCTGGTTGTTGCGCTACTTGCATGCCAACGGCGCCTCGTTCTTCTTCGTCGCCGTCTATGCCCACATCGCCCGCGGTATGTATTACGGCTCCTACAAGGAGCCGCGCGAGGTGCTGTGGATCCTCGGCGTCATCCTGTTCCTGCTGATGGTGGTCACCGGCTTCATGGGCTACGTGCTGCCGTGGGGCCAGATGAGCTTCTGGGCGGCGACCGTCATCACCAACCTGTTCTCGGCGTTCCCGATCGTCGGCGACCCCATCGTCACCTGGCTGTGGGGCGGCTACGCGGTCGGCAATCCGACGCTCAATCGCTTCTACTCGCTGCACTACCTGTTGCCGTTCGTCATCGCCGGCGTCGTGGTGCTGCATGTCTGGGCGCTGCACGTGGTCGGGCAAAACAACCCGACCGGCGTCGAGCCGAAGACCGAGAAGGATACCGTTGCCTTCACGCCCTACGCGACCCTCAAGGACGCCTTTTTCATCGGCGTGTTCTGCCTGTTCCTTGTCTGGTTCGTCTTTTACATCCCCAACTATCTCGGCCATTCCGACAATTACATTCCGGCTAATCCCAGCCAGACCCCGACGCACATCGTTCCGGAATGGTACTATCTGCCGTTCTACGCCATTCTCCGCGCCATCCCGAGCAAGCTTTTCGGCGTCATCGCACTTGGCGGCTCGATCGTCCTGCTCGCCTTTCTGCCGTGGCTCGACACCTCGCGTGTACGCTCGGCGAATTATCGGCCGCTCTACCGGCAGTTTCTGCTGATTTTCTTCTTGGTCGTGATCGGCTTGGGTTATCTCGGCTCGAAGCCGCCGGAGGGCGGCTACGTGATCGCGGGGCGGATCTTGACCGTGTATTACTTCGCGTTCCTGTTGATCATCCTGCCGCTGCTCGGGTTGTTTGAGAAAACCAAACCGCTGCCGAACTCGATCTCGGAGGCGGTGCTGCGCGTAGGCGTTCCGCTCGGTGCCTCGGCGCCGCCGCCGTCGGGCGGATGGGCTTAGAGGGGTCGGCCATGAACCTTCATCGCAGCACCATCCTCGCGCTCGCGGTCGCGGCTTCTCTGTCGGCGCCTTGCCTGCGAGCGGCGCTCGCGCAAGAGCAGGAGGTGCCGCCGCCGCCGCAACGCTGGTCGTTTGCCGGGCCGTTCGGGCTCTACGATCCGGCGCAGCTCCAGCGCGGCTTCAAGATCTATCGCGAGGTCTGCTCCACCTGTCACGGCTTGAAGCTCTTGGCGTTCCGCAACCTCGCCGATCCCGGCGGCGCCGGCTTCAGCGAAGCGCAGGCGGAGGCGATCGCGGCCGGATTTCAGGTGACCGACGGTCCGAACGACCAGGGCCAGATGTTCCAGCGGCCTGGCCGGCTGGCCGATCGTTTCCCGCCGCCGTTCCCCAACGATCAGGCCGCGCGCGCCGCGCTGGGCGGAGCGCTGCCGCCGGACATGTCCGATCTCGCCAAGGCGCGCAGCTACGAGCGTGGCTTCCCGTGGTTTATCTTCGACGCGATCACGCAATACCAGGAGGAAGGCCCCGATTACATCCACGCCATCCTCAACGGTTACGAGAATCCACCCGCCGGCTTCACGCTGCCGCCGGGTGCGGAGTACAACAAATATTTCCCCGGCCATGCCATCGGCATGCCGAAGCCGCTGAGCGACGGCCAAGTCGAATATACCGACGGCACCCCGACCACAGTCGATCAATACGGCCGCGACGTCGCCGCCTTCCTGGCCTGGGCGTCGGAGCCGAAGCTTGATGAGCGCAAGCGGCTCGGCTTCCAGGTGTTCGTGTATCTCATCGTGCTGACCGGGCTGCTCTATTTCACCAAGAAGCGCATCTGGCATGAGGTCAAGCATCAGCCCGAGCTCACCGAGCCGCGGCCGCCGACCGAATACCGGCGCAGCTGATTTCTGCTCAGAACGACCAGCGCCGCATCATGATAAAGCTGCTGTCGCCGACCACGGCGGCAATCGCGGCGGCCAGCAGCGTCAGCACGAAGCCGACGACGATTACCGCCGGGATGGCGGCGAGCGCCGCTTTGATGAAGAACAGCACCAGGCGGACAAACGGGATGCGCAGGTCGACGATGACAAAGCGCTGGGCGGTATCGCTCATGACGGGGTTCTCCGGTTGCGTCGGCCGCCATCGTTCGCCAGAGTGCGGCCGGCTGCAAGTCTGCCTCGCCGCGATGCGTGGATGCTGCTGCCGGATGAACGAAACCGGATGACCGGCTTAAATTTCCGTTCGTCCCGCGGGGCAGCGAGCGAAGCATGAGATGGGCCCGACCATGACCACCGTGGCGTTCGACAATGACCTCAAGGCTGCGATCCGTACGATCCCGGATCATCCCAAGCCGGGCATCATGTTTCGCGACATCACCACGCTGCTTGGCGACGCGCGGGCGTTCCGCCGCACCGTCGACGAGCTGGTGCAGCCCTGGGCCGGCGGCAAGATCGACAAGGTTGCCGGGATCGAGGCGCGCGGTTTCATCCTCGGCGGTGCCGTCGCCCATCAGGTGTCGGCCGGCTTCGTCCCGATCCGAAAAAAGGGCAAGCTGCCGTTCAAGCGCGTGAGCATCGGCTATTCGCTCGAATACGGCATCGACGAAATGGAGATGCACGAGGACGCGGTAGCCAAGGGCGAGCGCGTGATCCTGGTCGACGATCTGGTCGCGACCGGCGGCACCGCCGAGGCCGCAGTCAAGCTGTTGAAACAGCTTGGCGCCGATGTTTTGGCTGCCTGCTTTATCATCGATCTGCCGGACCTTGGCGGCGCCGACAGGATCAGGAGGCTCGGGGTGCCGGTGCGCACACTGGTCAGCTTCGAGGGGCATTAGCGGCGCAGCACAGGCCTCGCGTGTCGCATTGCCGCGGGCGGGGCGGCGCCTATATCACCGCCATTGGCCGGCCCTCTGGCGGAATCAAGGCCGCGAGGGCAGACTGGCTGAGGACCCAAGTAGAGGCCACCCCCATGGCGCTGCGCGACGTCAAGCTCGACGACAAATACGACCTCGGCCACAGCCACGTGTTCGTCACCGGGTTCCAGGCGCTGGTGCGGCTGTGCCTGATGCAGAAGGAACTCGACCGCCGCCGCGGTCTCAATACCGCGGGCTACGTCACCGGCTATCGCGGCTCGCCGCTGGGCGGTCTCGACGGCCAGTTCCAACGCGCTGCACCGTTCCTGACCAAGAGCGACGTCCGCTTCCAGGGCGGAATCAATGAGGATTTGGCCGCCACCGCGGTGTGGGGCACCCAACAGGCCGAGTTGCGCGGCGAAGGCAACTACGACGGCGTCTTTGCCATGTGGTACGGCAAGGGCCCCGGCGTCGACCGCACCGGCGACGTTTTCCGCCATGCCAATCTGGCCGGCACCGCCAAAAACGGCGGCGTGCTGGCGTTGATGGGCGACGACCACACCGCCGAATCTTCGACCACGGCGCACCAGTCCGAATACCACTTCATCGACGTCATGATTCCGATCCTCAATCCCGCGGGGGTGCAGGAGGTTCTCGACTACGGTCTCTACGGCTGGGCCATGTCGCGCTTCACCGGCGCTTGGGTCGCGCTGAAGACGATGCACGAGACCATCGAGTCGACCGCCGCCATCGACGCCAGCCTGGAGCGGATCAACATCGTCATCCCGAGCGATTTTCAGATGCCGGAAGGCGGGCTGAATATCCGGCTCAACGATCCCATCCTGGCGCAGGAAGCGCGGCTCCATGACTTCAAGCGCGACGCCATGCTCGCCTTCGTGCGCGCCAACAAGCTCAACCGCGCCATCACCTCGGGCGGGCGCGATCCGAAGATCGGCATCATCACCACCGGCAAGAGCTATCTCGACGTCCGCCAGGCGTTCGACGAGCTCGGCATCGACGAGGTCAAATGCAACGAACTGGGCCTGCGCCTTTACAAGGTGGGATGCCCTTGGCCGCTCAGCCGGCGTGAGCTGCAGGACTTCGCCAGCGGGCTCGATCTCGTCATCGTGGTCGAGGAGAAGCGCTCGCTGATCGAGGTGCAGGTCCGCGAGGAACTCTACGGTACAGCCAACCAGCCGGTCTGTATCGGCAAGCGCGACGAACAGGGCAATTGGCTGTTCCCGGTCAAGGGCGCGCTCGATCCCAACGAGGTCGCGATCTGCATCGGCGAGCGACTGTTGAAGTACCACCGCAACGACGACATCGCGCAGCGCGTGGCGCGCTTGAAGGAATTCCAGCGCATCGCCGCGGAGACGCGCGACATCGCCCAGCGCATTCCTTATTTCTGCTCCGGCTGTCCGCATAATTCGTCGACCGTGGTGCCGGAGGGCATGCGCGCCTATGCCGGCATCGGCTGCCATTTCATGGCGCAGTGGATGGACCGTTCGACGCTCGGCTACACGCAAATGGGCGGCGAGGGCGCCAACTGGGTCGGCGAAGCGCCGTTCTCCAAGCGCGGTCACGTTTTCCAGAATATCGGCGACGGTACCTACAACCATTCCGGCTACATGGCGATCCGCGCCGCGATCGCCGCCAAGACCAACATCACCTACAAGATCTTGTTCAACGACGCCGTGGCGATGACCGGCGGCCAGGCCAATGACGGCGGCCTGACCGTGCCGCAAGTCGCCCGTCAGGTCGCCGCCGAAGGCGCCAAGCGGGTGGTCGTGGTCACCGACGAGCCGGACAAATATCCGAGCGATACGGCATGGCCCACCGGCCTCACCATCCATCATCGCGACGATCTGATGGAGGTGCAGAAGGGGCTTGCCGAGATTCCCGGCGTCACCGTGCTGATCTACGACCAGACCTGTGCGGCGGAAAAGCGTCGCCGCCGCAAGCGCCACACGTTTCCCGATCCCGACAAGCGCGTCATCATCAACGAACTCGTCTGCGAGGGTTGTGGCGATTGCGGCGTCAAGTCGAATTGCGTTTCGGTGCAGCCACTGGGGACCGAGTGGGGACGAAAGCGCACCATCGACCAATCGAGCTGCAACAAGGACTTTTCCTGCGTCAAGGGCTTCTGCCCGTCGTTCGTCACCGTGCACGGCGCCAAGCTGAAGAAGGGCGCCGGCGTCGCCGCCGATCATGAGCTGCCCGTGCTACCCGAGCCGAAGCTGCCGGCCATTGCGCGGACCTACAACATTATCATCACCGGCGTCGGCGGCACTGGCATCGTCACCATCGGCGGCATCTTGGGTATGGCCGCGCATCTTGAAGGCCGCGGCGTCGGCGTGCTCGACATGGCAGGCTTGGCGCAGAAGGGCGGCGCGGTGTTCAGTTACATCCGCTTCGCCGAAACGCCGCAAGACATCCACGCCATCCGCGTCGCCGCCGGCCGCGCCGATCTCGTGCTTGGCGGCGACATCGTGGTCGCCGGCACTCGCAAAATTCTGGCCGCGGTCAAGCACGGCGCCACCGAAATGGTGGTAAATACCGCGGAATTCCTGCCCGGCGAATTCACCCGCAACGCCGATTTTTCGCTGCCGAGCGAACGGCTCAAGCGCACCATCACCGCCGATGCCGGCAGCGACAAGACGCATTTCATCGATGCCACGCGCTTGACCACCGCGCTGTTCGGGCAATCGATCGGTACCAACATGTTCCTGGTCGGCTACGCCTATCAGCTTGGCGCCATTCCGTTGTCGGCGGCCGCGATCGAGCGGGCGATCGAGCTCAACGGCGAAGCGGTCGGCATGAACAAGGCCGCCTTCCACTGGGGGCGCCGCGCCGCAGTCGATCGCGCGCAAGTCGACGCGTTGGTCAAGCCGGCGACGGCGGCGACCAGCGACGCGCGGCACCTCTCCGAATCTTTCGATGAAACGGTGGCGCGGCGGGTTAAGTTCCTCACCGCCTATCAGAATGCCGCCTATGCGGCGCGCTATCGGGCGGCGGTCGACAGGGTCAAGGCGGCCGAGGCCGCGCGCGCCCCCGGCAAGTGCGGGCTGGCCGATGCGGTGGCGCGCTATCTCTTCAAGCTGATGGCTTACAAGGACGAGTACGAGGTGGCGCGGCTCTATAGCGACGGCGCCTTCGTCCAGCAGGTTGCCGGCACGTTCGAGGGCAACGATCTGCGCTTCGAGTTTCATCTGGCGCCGCCGCTCTTGGCGCGGCGCGACCGCACCACCGGACTGCCGCGCAAGATGAGTTTCGGCCCCTGGCTGTTGCCGGCCTTTCGGTTGCTGGCGAAGCTCAAATTCCTGCGCGGCACGCCGTTCGATCCGTTCGGGCGCACGCTCGAGCGCCGCACCGAGCGCAAGCTGATCGAGGACTACGAGTCTATGCTCGACCAGGTGCTCGCCGCGCTGACGCCCGACAATCACCACCTCGCGGTCGGACTGGCCGCGATCCCGGAGAAGATCCGCGGCTTCGGCTACGTCAAGGAGCGGCATCTCCTCGCCGCCAAGGCCGACGAGGCGGCTCTCCTTGAACAATTCCGCGCCGGCTCACCGGTGCTGCTCAAAGCCGCGGAATGATGCCGTCAGACGGTTGAGGCGCGTGCTGCAGCCAAATACGTCGGCGAGCCTTGGCTTGCGACCAATCAAGTTGCATGGGGCGTGCCGATCATATGCCGTGGCCCTTCAGCATCTCGTTGCACGCTTTGCTGAGTTTCGCCCTATGCTCCTGCAGGCAGGACAACATTTCGAATTGATCCGGAGGCAGGTCGCGTTGTGCAGGAAATACGTGCTGGCAATAGCGGTGGGTGTCGGCCTTGCATGCGTCGTCGTCCGGCGCGGCGTTTGGCCGGGCCCGGTTCTGTGCTGAGGCAACATTTGCGATCAAAAGCAAGACAATGACAAACGAGATACCGCGAACCATGATCGCTTCCTTGTTGAGGCGATAAATCGATATGCCGAGGAATAGGGCCACATTGAGGTTTCGGCCGTCAATGCGCCAATGCGGCCTGCCGGCAGGTATTTACGCAGCGTGGCGTTTGCGCACATGCAAGGGAATCCGCAATCGAGTATGGTGAAGCCATGAACGACGTGCCGCCCGTCCCGCCAATTCCGGACAAGCCGGCCGCGGAACTCTCGGCGCCGCCCATTCAGCCGGGCGATGCCGCGTGTCCAGTCGTCGAGCCGGTCGCCGCCCCGGCCGCGGCGCCGGCGGCATCCGGTATCGGCGTGCTCCTGGTCAATCTCGGCACGCCGGACGCCGCCGAGCCGGCGGCGGTCCGCCGTTATCTGAAGGAATTCCTCACCGATCCGCGCGTGATCGAGAAAAATTCGCTGCTTTGGAAATTCGTGCTCAACGGCATCATCCTGCCGCTGCGGTCGCGGCGCAAGGCGCGCGATTACCAGAAAATCTGGAACAACGAGAAGGATGAATCGCCGCTCAAGACCATCACCCGGTCGCAGGCGGAAAAACTCGCCGGCATTCTTGAACCGCTCGGCCAGCATGTCGTCGTCGACTGGGCGATGCGCTATGCCAATCCCTCGATCGTGTCGCGGCTCGAGGCGCTGATCGCCAGCGGTTGCGACCGCATCCTGCTGATGCCGCTCTATCCGCAATATGCGGCGCCGACCACCGCGACGGTGTGCGACGAGGTGTTCCGCTATCTGATGACGCTGCGCCGGCAGCCGGCGTTGCGCATCCTGCCGGCCTACTACGACGATCCGTATTACATCGAGGTGCTGGCATCTTCGCTCAAGGCCGAGCTGAAGGCGCTGCCGTTCGAGCCCGACGTCATCGTCGCCTCGTATCACGGCATGCCGCAGGAGTACGTGCAAAAGGGCGATCCGTACGAGAGCCAATGCGTGACGACGACGCGGCTGTTGCGCGCGCAGCTCGGCTACGACGAAAACAAGCTGATGTTGACCTACCAGTCTCGCTTCGGCCGCGCCCGCTGGCTGCAGCCCTACACGATCAAGACGGTGAAGGCGCTGGCCAAGAAGGGCGTGAAGAACCTAGTCATGATCATGCCCGGTTTCTCCGCCGATTGCCTGGAGACGCTGGAGGAGATCGCGGTCGATAACGCGCACGTCTTCAAGCGCTACGGCGGGCAGAACTTCGCCGCCATACCGTGCCTCAACGACAGCGAGGCCGGGATGCTGATGATCTGGCAGCTCGCGATGCGCGAGCTCAAGGGCTGGGTGTGATCGTACGGCGCCGTCCGGGCTCGCCGCCCTGCGAGCCGAAATGACGGTGGCCGCGTCCGTATCATCAACCTGTCGTTAACCATATCCGTTCTAACTCCGTTAACCATCGGGGCCAGCGCGGCGGCCCGTGCTGGTCATGGTGCGGCCGTCGCACGGGAAGGTCCGCGCGCCGGGCGTAGTTCCTTGACGGTGGTTGGCTTTGGCAGCTTCCGGGGTGACGCGGACAGCGGGGACGGTGCGCTCGAGTGCGTGGAGGTCGCTCTTGACGCGCTGGTGCTCCGCGCCGAACGCCGTCGGCGTCGCGCTTGCCGCGGCGATCGGGTTGTCGCCGATGCCGGGCCTGGCGCAGACGGCTGGTCCCGGGAGTGATCTTCTGCAGCCCTCGCTTTATGGCAACCCGGCAAACCCGCCGCGCTTTCGTCAGCCAGGGGACGCAGCGGCGCCGGGAAATCGATCGCTTCCGCCCGCCACATTCACCGCGACCTCCCGCCTTGGCGCGACGCCGATCTATGGCAGTCCGGCCGGTTTCGGAGCGGGCGATACCGGCTTCGACTCCAAGAACACGCCGCGGCGCAAAAAATTGGCGCAAACGCCGCCGCAGTCGCCGGCTGGCGGGGCTACCCCGCAGCCCGAAACGACTTTCGCGCCGGTGCCGAGCTACACGTCCCGCGCAACGTCCAAACCTGCCGCGTCGAAAAAACCGCCGGCGCCGGAGATCCATCCGATAAAGGCGGCGACACGGATCGGGGCGGCCTTGCCGCCTCCACCCGAGCCGCTGCCCTTGAGCAATCCGCCGGCCGAGGTGCATCCTGTGACGGCCGCCAACCGCCCCGGCGCGATCCTGCCCGTCCCGCCGCCGCAATATTTCGACTATTCGGCGAGCACCCCGCCGCCGACGGCGCCGCAGCCCAATACGCTCACGCCGGGGACCGTGCCGCAACGGCCGCTGCCGATCGCGGCGGGCGATCCCTACGCGGCGCTCGGCATTCGCGCCGGCTCGTTCCTGTTGCTGCCGTCGCTCGATCTGACCGCGGGCTACAACACGAATCCGGAGCGTGTGACCGGTTCTGGCGGCGCTCCCTATTTTATCGCGGCGCCGGAGCTGCAAGTCCGTTCCGATTGGGAACGCCACTCGCTCACCGCCGACATCATCGGCTCCTACACCGAATACGGCGACCACCTCGTGCCGTCGCTCAACGTTCCGTATCTCAATTCCAAGATCGACGGCCGTATCGATGTCTCGCGCGATACCCAAATCGTCGCCGAGGGCCGCTACCTTGTCGCCACCGACAATCCCGCCAGCCCGAACCTGCCGGCCGGCCTCGCCCAACTGCCGGTCAATACCGACGTCGGCGGCACGCTCGGCGTGGTGCAGACGTTCAACCGGCTCTCGGTTTCGCTCAAAGGCACCGCCGATCGCGCCGTGTATGACGATTCGTTGTTGACCAACGGCGAATTGGAGAGCAACGCCGACCGTACCTTCAACCAATATGCCGGCATCATGCGCGTCGGCTATGAGCTCGACCAGGGGTTCAAGCCGTTCGTGGAGCTAGAGGGAGATCAGCGCATCCACGACGAGCAGTTCGATCGCAGTGGCCTGCAGCGCGACTCGGTGGGCGAGAGCGGCAAAGTTGGAGCCGCCGTCGATCTGTTCGGCTCGCTCACCGGCGAGATGGCCGTCGGCTATGTCGAGCGCACCTACCAGGATCCGACGCTGCCGAACGTCAGCGGCGTGATCGCCGACGGTTCGCTGTTGTGGCAGGCGACGCCGCTGACCAGCGCTAAGCTCACCGCCACTTCGCAGGTTTACGAGACCATCGTGGCCGGCGCTTCCGGCGAGCTCAGTCGCGACGTCAGCCTGCAGATCGATCACGCCTTCCAATACTGGCTCGTCGGCACGCTGAAAGGCGGCTATGGCAACGACAATTATGTCGGCGTCTTCACCGACAATCGCTATTTCGTGTCCGTCGGGCTGGCCTACAAATTGACGCGCGAGATGCAGATCCGCACGGAGTTGCGGCAGGATTGGTTGACCACCACCGAGCCCGGATTCACCTACACCGCGACCACGGCTCTCATCGGCCTGCGCTTGCAGCGCTGAAGCCGGCTGCCGAAACCAACCCGGCACGCCTTCGCGTCACCAGGGAAGCCCGCACAGATCGAGCGCGCCGTCGTGCGGCGAAAGACGCAGATCGAACACGAATGCCGCCATGACGTCGAAGCGGACGCGGCCTCCCGGCTGTTCGACAAATACCGGGCCGGCGAACCGGCGCCAGCCCAAGCCGTGATAGAAGGCGAAGTTATGCGGCTCGCAAAACAACAGTCCGAAATCGGCGTCATCTTCTTCCTTCATATGCGCAACGGCAACACGCATCGCCGCCGAGGCGTAACCCTTGTTGCGTGAATCTTGGCGGGTGATAACGCCGCCGATGCCGCCGATCCTGACAGGGCTTTCGGTCCACTTCGCCGGCCGTAGATGGATTCCGACATGACAAACAAGTTCGCCGGCGTCATTCCATACCAGCACGCGTTGCTGCGCATGGGCAAAGACCACACGCCCCCAGGAAAGGGTCGCCAGCACTTCGGGCGGCCATACGGCCGCGAAGAGCGGCTCGGCCTGTTGCCAAGCGGCGTCGCCCGGACGAATGTCGATGCGCATGTCTGCACCACGGCGTGACGTTGGCGAGATACGGCTCGCTCCCGGCTACGCACTCACATCGGTTTCCGAACCCAGGAGGGCGCTTCCATCAGTTCGCACAAGTTGGATCAAATAAGCTTCAAGGTCCCGACCGGGTTCGTCGGCGAAATTAGCGTTTGCGAATGCGACGTCTTTCATCCGATCCAGCCTGAATACTCGGAAATCGGCGCGATCGGGACACCAGGAAATAAGCAGCCATCCGTTCGAAAACACTGTGAGCGCCAGGGGCCGAACGCAGCGCTGAGTGAGCGCCTGCTGGGCATCGCGATACGCGAAGGTGACCATCGTCCGCGCTCGGAGCGCTGCCCGCAGCAAGGAGGCAAAAGCAGGTGCGCGCAGTTCCGACGGTTGCCATGCGCGGAGCCGGCGTTTCGACGGCGGCGGGGTCGGTTGTCCGACCCATGCTGCATCGACCTTGGCGCGCGCTTCGCGCGCGGCCATGGCGAGGTCTGGGTCGCCGACACGTTCCACATAAGCCAAACCAAGAGCTAAGGCCTCGAGCTGATCGTGGTTGAAGACCAGCGGCGGAAGGGTGATCTCGCCCCGTAGCATGTACCCAACGCCGGGCTGTCCCTCGATCGGCAGCCCATGGGCCTGCAGTGCCGCAATGTCGCGGTAGATAGTGCGCACCGATGTTTCCATCGCCTCTGCAAGGTCGTGAGCGCGCGTAAGCGGTTTGGTCTTCAATCGGGCGACAAGGTCGAGCAATCGGTCAGCGCGGCGCATGAAATGACTCCTGACATGATGCTGGCAGGAAGGCTCATGTATGACAAGGCGGGAGAGGTGGCCGCTACATGATCTCAACCGCTCTCGACAGCCTTCCCCCGCCGCCTTGCTCGAAGCTGCTCGGCCGGACGCCTCTCGACGCGCGTCCGCAAGAGGGTTGGATTCGCATTGTTTTCGATGGCAAGCCGGAATTCTGCAATCCGGCCGGATTTATTCAGGGGGGCATCTTATCGGCCATGCTCGATGACACGATGGGGCCGGCCGTTTTCGTCAAGACCGAGGGTAGGCTCTATACGGCGACGATCAGCATGCATATCAGCTTTCTCACACCGGCCGAGATCGGACCGATTTTCGGTGAAGGGACCGTCGTGCAGCTCGGAAAGGCCATCGCCTTCACGAGCGGCAAATTAATGAATAAAGCCGGGCGGCTTCTGGCGACCGCCGCGGCGAGTGCGCGGCTAGTGGAAACGGGAAAGGCAATAGGATAAGCCGCGCTTGGTATTTGATCCGTCCTTCCGGCTTCAGGACCCTTCAATGCTTAACGGGTGGGACACTTTCTTCATCATGACCGGCATGGCGGGCGCGACGCTGACCGGCCTGTTGTTCGTCGTCATCACGCTGTGCGTTCGTTTGTCCACGACGCGTGCCGCGCAGGGCGTTCACGCCTTCGTCACGCCTACGCTCGTGCATTTCGGCGGCGTGCTGTTTCAGAGCTTGGCATTGGTGGTTCCATGGCCCTCGGCGTGGCCACTCGCCATTATCCTCGGCCTGTCTGGGCTCGGGGGCGTTGCCTATGTGATTGTCGTTGTCCGCATGCTGCGCAGGCTCAATTTCGTTGCGCTGGATTTGCGCGACTGGATCGCCTACGCAGGCGCGCCGGCACTGGCCAATGCGACCCTCGTCGTCGGGGCAGCCGGATTGATTGCCGAGGACTGGTTCGCGCCCTATGCGATCGCGGGCTCCATTACGCTACTGCTGTTTGTCGGAATCCACGACGCTTGGGATCTGACTCTGTGGATCATCAGGAATCAGGACATCAAGTAGCAACGGTCAATCGCCGGCGGCGGCGCCACGTTCCGCTGTCGGAAACTGCACCGTCTGCCGCGCCTCGTTCTCCATCTCGCGTCGGACGCGAACGGCCTCCAAGTTGCCATCCAGCGCAACGTCGGCCGCTCTCACGAATTCCCCCGCAGCAACGTTGCGCGTGAGCTGGACGCGATGGGCAAGGCCGATCGGCAACGCGCCGAGCTTAAGACTGCGCGCCGCCGGGATGAGTTTGGCGTACACGGTATAGCCGCCTTCGCCGTCGAGCATCTCGCCGGCCTGCAAGGCGCGCTTGGCCACCGCCACGGCATCGCCGCGCCAGGCCCGGCAGCTTCCGGTCGGCTCGCGGCGCAGCGCGACGTTGAGCACCGAGATCGACAGCTCAAGCCCGATCAGATGGTAGGGCTTGTACATCGCCGCATAGCGGCCGGTAGCATCGGTCGGCAGGCCGTATTGCTTGAAACAGGCCGCTGCGTAGTCGTTCTGCGCCTTGAACACCACATAGACGCCCCAGCGCAGATCGCGCTCGACCGGCTGGCCGTCACGGCGAAGCGACGAGACGACCTCGACCATGCCGTCAGCGGCCAGCACGCCGCCGAGCTGCCGCGGCCGCAAGACGCCGGCAAGGTCGTCGGCGCCGCACGGCGGAAAGCTGAGGCCGTCATGCGGCACATCGAGCCCGCAGGCATTCGCCACCGCGACCATCTCGATCGCCGACTTGGTGCCGTCGAGAAACGAGTTGAACATTTGCGCGTTCATGCCGGCGCGCTTGGCCTCTTCGGCGGAAAGACCGTAATGCTCCCAAACGCCGTCCGGCGTGACCGTGTGATAGGTCGGCAGATATTTGGTGCCCTTGCCCGCTGCCGCGACGCTGAAGCCGGCCGCGCGCGCCCAGTCGACCATTTCGGCAATCAGCGCCGGTTGATCGCCGTAGGCCATGGAATAGGTCACGTCGGCGGCGCGGGCCTGGCGTGCAATGAAGGCGCCGGCGAGCGCGTCGGCTTCGACATTGACCATGACGATATGTTTTTTCGCCTCGACCGCTGCAAGCGCATGGGCGATGCCGGCGCCGGGATCGCCGGTCGCTTCGACGACCACCTCGACGCGCTCGTCGTCACAGGCATCGCGCCCGCGTTCAGCAAAACGCGTGCGCGCGATGCGGGCGGCGTCCCAGCCGACGGTGCGGCACGCAGCCTTGGCGCGCTCCGGATCGAGGTCCGCAATCACCGCGACGTCGAGGCCGGCGATCGACGGCACTTGCGCCAAAAACATCGAGCCGAATTTTCCCGCGCCAATGAACCCGACGCGGACCGGCTTACCGGCCGCAACGCGCGCGGCGAGGAGGGATTGTAGATTCATGTTTGCCTCGCGGTTCCGTCACCCTGGTATGCGCGGCGCGCAGCGTCTCTATGCAGGATGGCGGGCGCAGAAGGGATTGTACCTGCGGTCTCGCCCGTGTGAAGGGAATCCACGAGCGCGAACTTCTCTGTCATGCGCGCAGCGATGCGCTCGATCCGAAGCTGTTATCGTTGCTCGATAGACAACACCCCACCCGCGACCATAGACTTGAGTTTTCGAAATCCCGATCCAATGCCGAACGACACAGTATTGGGTTAACTCACAGACGCGGTCATTGGTGAAGGGCTTCACCCATGGGGATGGCGAGCGGCGCGGGGGCGATCGAGCGGCGCCGCGCGGTGGTGCTTGTGGGTTGCATGGTCCTGATTTGGGGCTGCAACTGGCCCATCAATAAGGTCATTCTCGCTTACATCAGCCCGCTCTGGTTCGCTTGCATCCGCATGGCGGTGGGAGCCGTCAGTCTATTTTTGGTGCAGGCCTTCCGCAGTGACGGCATCAGACTGCCGGCGCGCTCCGATCTGCCCATCGTGCTCAGCGTTGGCCTGGTGCAAATGGCGGCCATGCTGGCATTGATGAATCTCGGCTTGGCCAATGTAGCGGCTGGGCGCTCTGCCATTCTCTGCTACACGACGCCGCTCTGGGTGGTTCCGGGAGCTATCCTGATCCTCGGCGAGCGGCTGCGTTTGGCCAAGGCGGTGGCACTGCTGCTGGGGCTCGCTGGCGTCGCCTTCATGTTCAATCCGTTGGGATTTGACTGGAGCGACCGCAAGGCGATCATCGGCAACGGCTACCTGCTGGCGGCCGCTGTGCTGTGGGCGGGAACGACGGTCCATGTCCGCGCCCATCACTGGCGCGGTACGCCTCTGGCGCTGGCGCCATGGCAGATGCTGGTCGGCCTCATCCCAATGCTCGCTTTGGCGCGCTGGATCGAGGGGCCGGCCCCCGACGTCGGCTTTTCCTTAGATGCCGTGCTGCTCGCGCTTTACAGCGGTCCCGTGATCACCGCCTTTCCGTTCTGGGCCTTCGTCACGATCGCGCGGACGCTGCCGGCGCTGACCACCTCCTTGACTCTGTTGCTGGTGCCGGTGGTCGGCCTGCTGAGTTCGGCCGCGTTTCTCGCGGAACCCTTGGACGCCACAACGGTGGTCGGCCTGTTGCTCATCGTCGGCGCGGTCGCCGCGGTGAGCTTGGCCGACGCCAGGGAGGTCCGATAAGTCACGGGGACTAAAATCGGCCGCGGTCCTACTCCGCCGCGACGCGGCGGTTGCGCGCATAAGTGAGCAGCGCGTCGTCGGCGACCGGCACGATCGGCGAAAAATCACGGTGCGCGATCCATTCCGGCCGCGTGAACTTGGTGATGTGGTTGGAAACGGCGCACAGCGTCAGATAGACGATCTTGCGCGGATAGGGCGTGATGTTGGGCGGCGAGGCGTGCACCAGATTGCCGTGGAACATCAGCACCGCGCCCGGTTTGCCGGTCGGCGCCACGATGCCGCCCTCGGCGGCGAGCCGCGTCACCGTCTCCTTGTCCAGCGTCCACAGCGGATAGGACGTGGTCAGCGTGTCGTGTCCGGCCGACAGCACGCCCTGCTTATGGCTCTTCGGGATCAACATCAGCGCGCCGTTGATCGGCATCACCTCGTCGAGGAACACGGCGATATTCATGGCGCGCGGTTGCGGCATGCCGTCGTCGCGCGCCCAGGTGCCGTAATCCTGATGCCACTGCCAGACGTCGCCTTCGAACGCCGCCTTGGCGTTGAGCTTGAACTGATGCACGTAGACGTCCTCGCCGAACAGCCGGCGCAACGGCTCGACCAACCGCGGATGGCAGGCGAGCAGACGAAACGTCTCGTTGAAGGTATGCGCGGCAAAGGCGGTGCGCGGCGCGCCGCTCTTCTCGCGCCACACCTCCTGGCGATCGAGTTTCAGGATCGCTTCGGCATCGTCGCGCAGTTGCGCGATTTCCTCTTCGTTGAAGCAGTTCGGAAAGAACAGATAGCCCTGCTCGTCGAACTCGCGGAGTTGACCCGGCGATAGCTGCATGGCGTTTCCGGAGGCTGGCGTTTCCCGATGGCTTGTTTGTCGGCCCGCGGCATCGTGGCGGCGGGTACGGAGCAACTTAGCCGATATTCCTGGCACGATCCACATCGGGTCGGCGCAGCGGCGCCGCACTGTGGACGCGGCGCGGATCGGCGGCGGCAACGTCCGCGTTCGCGCCTGACTGCTATCCAAGGACGACAAGCGTGCCGCTTACGCCGGCGAGCGCGTTTGCGATGTTGGGCGGGTTGGTAATAAGCGCCTGTTTTCCACCGGCTTCCAGGAATTCGACCATCGCCGTGATCTTCGGTCCCATGCTGCCCTTGTCAAACTGTCCCGCCGCGTAATAGCGCCGCGCATCGCTCACCGTCATGCGGTCGAGCCAGCGCTGCCGGGGGGTGTTGAAATCGATGGCGACCCGTTCAACTCCAGTCGCGATCATGAAGAGGTCGGCGCCGATTGAACGAGCCAGCAGGCTGGAGGCAAGATCCTTGTCGATCACCGCCTCGATGCCGGCGAGATCTCCGTTCTCATCCTCAATCACCGGGACGCCGCCGCCGCCGCAGCCGATCACAACAAAACCGGAGCGGGCAAGCTGATTGATGGCTTGAGAATCGATGATCTGCCGCGGCACCGGGGAGGCGACAACGCGCCGCCAGCCGCGTCTCGCATCTTCCTTGACGCTCCACCCCTGTGCCGCCGCCAATGCCTTGGCCTTGGCTTCGTCCATGTATGATCCAATGGGTTTGCTTGGCTCGCTGAACGCGGGGTCGTTGCGATCGACGAGAATCTCGGTCACGACCGCGACCGGCTCGCGGCGTATGCCGCGCCGGCGGAATTCATTATGGAAGGCTTTGACGAACATGTAGCCGATCGAGCCCTGCAAGTCGGCTCCTGCATAGTCCATCGGCACCGGCGGCACTTCATGGATTGCGAGTTCCGAGCGGCGCAGGATGAAGCCCATCTGCGGGCCATTGCCGTGCGTGACAATGACGTTCCAGCCGGCCTCGATCATGTCGCTGATTTGACGCACCGTGACCGTCACGGTTTCGTACTGATCAGGAATCGACTGGTGGTCCTGGTCGCGGATCAGCGAATTTCCTCCAATCGCGACCACTGCTAGTTTCGCGCCCGCGCTCATTTGTTGCTCCCTTTGCGCGCTTCCGTCATTCGTCCCAAGCGGCGCAGCCGATCAACAGGCCGAGAATGCCGCAGGCTCCCGAGCTATGGCCAACGTTCAATGCCGCCTCCGCGGCGAAGGTGACGGTTTCCTCCCCGGCTCCTGTGGCGATGCAGGTCGCAAGCGCATAGAGGCGCTCCGAAATCTGTCCTTGGGCGGCCGCCTCGAGATAAAGCCGGCTCACACGCTGTGTTCGCGACGCCGCGGCCTTGAGCTGTTCGCACAGCGTCAATACTAGGCGCGTCCGCGCCTCGATGATACCGACGCTCGACAAGAGCCCAGCGACATAGCCGACAAGAAAGTCATCAGCGGCGGGCGTCGTCCCCTCGCCCAGGCCGACCAGGGCGGAGACGATCTCGCCGGCCGCAGCTGCCGCGAAGCCACGCGTCGCTGCGGCCAAATCTCGAATTGCGGAGCCGGCCGCCCGCTGCAATCCGCTGCTTCGCCCGTCTCGGCGTAGTGCGTCGTGCGCCGCCTGCCATGCCCGACGGACCGGCACGCTATTAATGTCGAGCTTCAGACTGGTGAGGTCGCATTGCCAGCGATGCGAGCGACGCAAATCGACCGAAAGAGTGCTCGCCGAAAAACGCAGGATTCCAGCGCGCGCGGCAAATTCGGAGCCGGGTGCCACATGACTGAGGAATTCCGCCGACCAATCGAGGGTGATGCCGCGCGGCAAATGGCCGACGGCAGAAGTCGCGAGTGTCACAAGCGTCTGATCGGCGAGCCCGAGTAGGCAGACCCGCGGATAGACGTGCTCAACCGTCCCAGCAAAACCGCCGTGCGGAACACCAGCCGCTGTCGCGATCGCCGCGAGGCGCATGACCGCTCCTCTCCGAAGTCTTCACCTGCTGTCGTCGGCGCCGGCAGAGCTTCCTTCCGGCGCCGCTATCACAAAATCTTGTCTAAAAGATCCGCCATCTCGCGGTCCCCGCCGGCCGGCGGCGACCACCAGACGTCGACCGCGACGAAACCTTGCTTGCGCAAGCTCTCGGCGAATTCACCCACACCAATGTTGATGAACACCGGCGTGTCCTTCAACAGCTCCTCAAACCTCTTGGCCATGGTGCGGCGACTCCGTCCTATCGCGATCGCATCTGCAGCGCGAGTTCGCGGCTGAACAGCGCCGCCTGAGTGTTGCTCGCGAACACCAGGACCTCTGCCGACACGAGGCGTTTGATTTGCTCGTCGAGACGCTGCTCATCCTCCTCGGTGCCACACACGGACGCTACTACGCAGAGGCTTCCGCCATGGCGTCGGGCCTGCTCCTTGGCGGCGCTAATGGCGCCCAGAAGATCCCCCGCCGGATCGGCGGAAGAAATGGCGCCCAGAACGAAGTCCAGGAGCAGAAGACCTACCTCCGGATCGGCCGCCTCGCGCAGGATGCGCTCCCGTCGCAACGTTGCGTCTATCATCGGATGGGGACGGCCCGCGACGAAGGTTTCGGCGCCCATGTCGATGAGGCTGTGCTCTCTGCTTTGCGCCGGGTCCACGAGCTGGCGCATCCCCTCGAGGGGCGAGTTCGAATAGACGATCATGCCGCCGTCGCGCATGATGCTCTGCGACTGATAGCAGAAGGTTCCGCCTGCGAAGAGACCACGCATGTAGCGCTGCGCGGGGGCCATCTTCGCTGCCTCGCCGGCTGCCCTCGCCCGCATTTCGCTGGCGTCCGCGCGCAGAAATGCCGGTTGCGTCATCCCGACCGCTTCAAGCGCGAGGCTCGCCGCCTGGTCGACGGTTGATGCAGTGCGTATGCCGGCGGCGCCCAATGTGATGCTCTTTGGCTCGCTGCCCAACAGGCAAGCGACAATCGGTTTGGCACAACCTTGGAGCCTCTCGACAATCCGCCGCATGGTCGCAGTGCCCGGCGGCTTTGACAGCAAGACGATCACCTTTGTCCGATCATCCGCCTCCATCGCGTCGAGTGCGGTCAGGGTCGAGAGCCCGCCAATTTCATCTGACAGATCGCGGCTTCCGGTGCCGATGCCATGCGAGATACCCGAGCCGCCCCGGTGAACCAGGCAAGTAAATTCCTGCATGCCGGTTCCGGTCGCCCCTACCACGCCGATGGGTCCGCGGCGGACGGCGTTCGCGAACCCCATCCCCGCTCCGCCGATCAGCGCCGTGCCGCAGTCAGGTCCCATCACAATCAGCCCTTTGGCGCGGGCATCGCGCTTCAGCGCCAGCTCGTCCTCCACGGATACGTTGCTGGAAAAAAGAAATACATTGAGGTTACGCGCCAGCGCGTTGCGCGCTTCCGCTGCCGCGTATTCTCCCGGTACCGAGATGACTACCAGCGAGGCATCGGCTCTGCGTGCCAGCGCCTCTTCTAAGTCAAAGCAGGCGTGATCGTCGCCGCCGGTTGCCCGCCTGTGCAGCCAACGGTTGGGATCTTCGAGCACGGTGCTGATAGCGGCTTCTTCGCCCTCGATGGCGATGACAAGATCGTTCGGGCCGGCGGCGGCCAGCTCATGGGAATCGTAGCCCACGTGCTCCAGCAGCCTCCGGTTCGCCTCCGTTCCCATGATGGCCGACGCGTCGCGCACGCCGGGCTCAGCCGCGATCTGCCGGGCAACCTGCATCAGGAAGACTGAATCGAAGTATGCGCCTTTCCGAATCAGCAGCCGCTTCACCATGGCCATGGGCGGTTCTTCTCAGCGAATCGCGTACTTCTCGCCGAACCGCTTGAGCGCCTTGGTGAAGCACTCCAGGGGCGGCCGCACGATTCCGGCGCCAATGATCGAATGACCCGGTTGCTTGTGCGCGATCGCGGTGTCGATGACGGGAACTATGTTGGTCTGCACGACCTTTCGAATATCGATCCCCACCGCCGTGCCTTCGAACCCTAGCGCCGGCATGAGGTAGTCCTGACTCTGCGTCACGCAGATTCGACGCATCTCTCTGCTGTAGGCGAGCGCTTCCTCCGGTGTGCCACCGACCAAGCTTAGGATTCCGGGTGCCCCGCCCAGCACGAAACCGCCCCATCCGACTGTTTCCGCGATAGCGGAATCCCCCATGTCGAGCCCGGCGTCCGCCTGGTGGAACCCGGGCAGGAACAAGCCTTTGACCGGCGGAGCGGGGGCCGTGAACCACTCGCCCGGCAAGCCGCTTACCTGAATGCCGAATTCGGTGCCGTTGCGCGCCATGGCGGTGACAACCGTGCTGAATTCCACGCCGCGCGCCGGGTCAGCGGCGGACTTCCCCGAAGCCATCGACAATCCGAGGAAGAGGAGCGGGTGATTGCCGACGTAGCCGAGGGTGTCGAGCAACTGGTCCTGCGGAATTCCCGATTTGACGAGACCCGGGGCGACGGCGTTGGCGAACAGGCTTGACGCGGCGATGGCCCGATTGTGCACTTCGTCGCCCATCTGCAGCGCTTTTATAATTATCTGCTTAAGCGGAAGGTCGCCGAGGTTTCTGATTGCTGCCCGCAGGGCAGGGCCCCATACATCACGCCATTTGACCAGCGCGCCGAGGGCTTCGGGGCCGTAGTCGCCGAACTGTTGGGCCGGCTCAACCTGGCGGCAATACGCCCGGTTTCCAAACGCGCGGTTTTCGACCACCCACACCCACATGTTGGAAGTGATGGTGCCGGCCATCGGCCCGACGCTGTCGTGATGGTGGTTGGGTTCCAGCGAAATGCGGCCGGCTTCGATCTGACGAACGCCGTCGTCCCAGTCCTTTGCCCAGCCTTCGAAAATCAACATTCCAATGACGGCGCCTTTCTGGGCGCCACTCATGCGTCGCCAATCAATCGGCGGCCCGGAATGGAAGACCGTCCGGTCCTTCATTCCGGGGACTACCTCCCCGGCTGGGGCGACGTCGACCAAGACTGGGTCTGCTGCCATGAGGCGGCGAACACATTCTGCGTTCGCCGCCTCGATGCTCTCTTTAATGCTTGTCATCTTTGCTGCTTGTCACTTTGCTTTTCCGATCACGCCCGCGACGTACCAATCGAAATCTCCCATCTTGTCGCCGCCCAAAGACTCGCCGTCCTTGAGGCGGACCACGCCAGTGTTGTCGGTGATCGGACCGGTGAACGGGTTGAAGCCCTTGGCGATTTTGTCGGCGGCGGCCGTGACCACCGCCCGTGTCGCCTCCGGCACAGCAGGGCCGAACGGCGCCATCGCAACCATCTCTCCCAAGCCCTGGCGGACCATGGCCGGCTTGAATGTCCCGGCGATCACGCTTTTCGCCGTCTCCGTCATGAACGGACCCCAAGTGAAGCCGAGCCCGGTAACCCAGCCCTTGGGTGCCAGCGAGCGAGCTTCCAACGATTGAAAGCCGATGGAATAGGCGCCCTTACCTTCGGCCACCGAGATCACCGTCGCCGGCGAGTCGACATGCATCGTCAGGACATCGGCGCCCTGATCCATCAGCGCCTGGGCCGCCGATGCCTCTTTGGCCTTGTCGGACCAAGTCCCGGTCACCACGACTCGGACCTGCACGGCCGGATTGACCGAGCGGGCGCCGAGCGCGAAGCCGTTGACATCGCCGATGAGGTATCCGATCGGCACTCCGAGAACGAAGCCCAGTGTGTTGGTCTTGGTCATCTTGCTGGCGGCGACACCCATCGGGTACCAGGCGGCCTGCGTGGCGGCGAAAAAGTTACCGAAATTGGGAGCCATCATCCAGCCGCCGGCATGCTCGAAAACGACATCCGGATGCTTCTTCGCCAGATTGAAGGCCGATTGCTGGTGCCCGAAGCTGGTGGCGAAGATCAACTTGGCGCCCTGCTGGATCATGCCTTCCATGACGCGCTCGGCTTCGGCAGTCTCTGGCACGTTCTCGGCTTCCAGCAGCGTCGTACCGGGAATGGCCTCTTTCATGGCCAGGAGTCCGTCATGCATAGACCGGTTGTAACCGTAGTCGTTGGTCGAACCGACATAGATGGCGCCTACTGTGAGAGGAGCCGCTGCCGTCGGCAGCGTTCCCATCAGCAAGAGGCACATGGCAAGGAGTGACAAAAGTTTCGTCATCACCACCTCCTCGATCAATCGCCGTGGCCTATTCCACGCCGAAGTAGTTGCGGCCCAGCGCCGCGGGCGCGGCCGAGCGGCGGTTCAATCCCCAGAACACCAGAACGAGCAGCGTCAGCAGATAGGGGATCATGCTCATCAGGAAAGGCGAGACCGCGGCCCCGCGCGCCTGCAGCTGAAGCTGCAGCGATTCAGCCCCGCCGAACACCAGCGCTCCGAGGATGGCCCAGAGCGGATTCCATCTCGCGAAGATCACCAGCGCAATTGCGATGAAACCGCGGCCCGCCGTCAGGCCTTCGTCCCAGCTCAGCGCCAGCGCCAGCGCCAAATGCGCGCCGCCGATCCCGCCGAGCAATCCGCCCACGGCCAGAGCCTGATATTGGATCACGTCGGGGCGGCGTCCGGCAGCGAAGGCGGCGGCGGGGTCTTCGCCGACGGCGCGCAGCGCCAGGCCCCAGCGGGTGCGAAACAAGAGCCACCACAGCAGCACCGCGGTCGGCACAGCCAACCAAACAAGCAGGTCGAACGCACCGACGCCGGGCAGCGCCAAGCGCGGCAAGCCGGTGATCGAGGCGCCGATGAAAGGACGTCCGATCAGCGCACTCACGCCGAAACCGAAGAACAGAAGCGTGAGGCCCGAGGCGAGCTGATTAGCGCGGCGGCCGATGACGATATAACCGAACAGCAGAGCTGCACCCATTCCCCCGAACGCCGCAGCGGCGACGCCGAAATACGGATCACCCGTGGTCGAACAGACGGCAAATCCGATCGAGGCGCCGATCAGCATGACGCCTTCGAGGCCGAGATTGACAATGCCGGCGCGTTCCCCGACCAACTCGCCCAAGGTGGCGTAAAGCAGCGACGTGCCGGAAACGACCGAGCTCGACAGCACCGCGGCGGCGAACGACGTGGTCATCTCGCACCCATGGGCTTGCGTTGGCCGAGCACGATGAAGAGGATCACCGCCATCAGCACATTGACCACCGCGTAGGGTACGCCCTGGGTAATTTGCAGGATATCGCCGATCGAACTGACCACCGCGAATAAAAACGCCATCAGCAGGATGCCGAGCGCGCTGCCGCCGGCGAGCCAGGAGACGAGGAATCCCACATAGCCGTAACCGGGCGACAGCTCTCCGACCAGCCGGCCTTGGATCGCCGAGACCTCGGCCATCCCCGCCATTCCCGCTATTCCGCCGGCCACCGCCATCGCTGCGATCATGTAGGTGCGCACCGGAATGCCGAGCCGCAGGCTGGCTTCGGGATTGCCGCCGATCGCCCGCACCTCAAGACCCCACCGCGTCCGGCTGAGTGCGAGGCCGTATAGTGCTAAGCAGGCGATCCCGTAGAGCAGGCCAAGGTGAATGCGCGTGCCGTCGAGGCTTGGCAGCCGCGCTGCCGCGACGAAGGCGGGCGATTGCGGATAGGCCGAGCTTTCGGCGCTCCGCCACGGTCCAAAGATAAAGAAGCTCACGATCAGCGGCGCTACGTAGTTGAGCAGCAAGGTCGAGATGGTTTCGTTGACGACCTTGGCGGCGCGCAAGATTCCGGGAAGCAGTGCCCATAGCGCCCCCCCGGCGAAGCCCATAGCCGTCATCAGCGGCAGCAACTGCCAAGCCGGCAAATCGGAGAAGCCGAGCGCGCCGGCAGTTGCAAGCCATGCGCCCATATAGAGCTGCCCCTCACCGCCGACATTGATAAGGCCGAGCCGGCTAGGCAACGCTACCGCGACGGACGTGAGCAGCAGCGGCGCCATCCGCACCAGCAGTTCGGAGAAACCATAGGTGTTGCCGAAAACGTAGATCAAAGTGTCGCGATAGGCGCGGAGCGGATCCTTGCCGTCGGCGAGCAGGAGCAACGCGAACACGGCAAGCGCAACGAGCGCGATCACTAATGCGCGGGACAGCCGGCGCCCCGCTATCATGCTCGCCGGCCGGCGCCAAGCGATGGCAAGATCATGCGGCATCGGCGGCACCCACCATCCAAGGACCGATCGTCTCTGCTGTAAATGATTGCGGAGAAAAAGTCTCCGCGATACGCCCCTCGCGAAGCACGATCAGCCGGTCGCAAGCGGCGAACAGCTCGTCGAGGTCCTCCGAGAATAACAGCACCGCGGCGTCGGCGGCGCGCGCGCCGTCGAGTGCGACGTGCACCGCCTCTGTGCTGTGCGCATCAAGCCCGCGTGTCGGGTAGAGGGCGACGATTAGCTTGGGATCATGTGCCAATTCGCGCGTCAGCACGAGCCGCTGCTGATTGCCGCCGGAAAGAACCGCCGCCCGCGTATCGAGCGACAAAGGCGGAAAATGCAATCGGGATCGGCTCTCTTCCATGTCGGCGGCGAGGCGCCGCCAATCGAAGTCGACGGCCGTGTGATAGCGCCGGCCGCTGCCGAGCGCCAAATTTTCGCGCACGGTGAGGCCGGGGATGAGTGCCAGGCCCGTCGGATCGTCTGGAATGCTCGCGACGCCGGCTTCGCGGATGCGCGCTACCGACCATAAGGTCGCGTCCTCGCCCCACAGGCGTTTCACGCCGCGGATCGGCCAGCGCAACCCGAGACTAAGCTCGGCGAGCTCGCGCTGGCCGTTACCGGAAACGCCGGCGACTCCGAGGATTTCGCCGCTGCGGAGTGTCAGCGAGACATCGCGCAGCGTCACCGCCCCGGCGTCCGGTGCGGTGGTGATGCTGTCGAGCTGCAGTACCAAATCACCGGGCGTTTCCCTCGGCGCCGAACGCGGCCGGGAGACCGCGACAGAGGACTCGCCGAACATGAGTTCCAGCAGCTTTGCTTCGGTTGCCTCCTTTCTGTGCATCGTGCCGACAATGCGTCCCTGCCGCATGACCGCGATACGGTCCGCGCAGGCCATCACCTCGCGCAGCTTGTGGGTGATGAATATCAACCCGTAGCCCTCGTCGCGCAGTTCAGCGATGGTGCGGAACAAGCCTTCGGTCTCCTGCGGCGCCAGCACCTTGGTCGGCTCGTCGAGGATGAGCACCCGCGCGCCGGCGAGCAGCTGCTTGAGAATTTCGACTTTCTGCCGATCGCCAACGGCGAGGCGGCCGACCGGAAGACTGGGATCGACGGCAAGGCGCAGGCGATCGGCAAGCCGCCGCATGCGGCGGCGCAATTCGGCTGGGCCGATCAGCCACGGAAGATCCTCGAGGTAAAGCGCGATATTTTCCCAGACGGTGAGCGCCGGAATCAGGCTGAAGTTCTGGAAAACCATGCCGATGCCGTGACGACGTGCCTCGCGCGGCGAGGTGATCGTTACCGGTTGGCCCGCAACCCGAAACTCGCCCGCATCGGGCCGGTAGTAGCCATAGAGGATTTTGCAGAGAGTGCTTTTGCCGGCGCCGTTCTCTCCGACCAGCGCAACGACCTCACCGGCTTGGACTGCAAACGCGGCGACGTCGTTTGCCAGCAGCGCTCCAAATCGCTTGACCACGCCATGAGCTTCGAGCAGCGGAGTTGCGACGGTCATCGCCCCTGGTAGCACGAATCTCGCGTGAGAATGATTCATTTCATTGCTCGCCCACAGTCTTGTCGCCCGCCGCTGGCGCGGAAATGAGTGGACGGAAGCGCTCGCTTCAAAGGCTAGGGGCGATCTCGCCGGTTCGAAGGAGAGCCGTAGCAGCAACAACAAAAAGAGATTAATCTTGAAGGCTGTTCGTACTCGGCCAAGAAAAAAGCCACAGGGAGGATGAGATGAACGCCTCGCAACGTTCCGGGGCCGTCGGGCGCCGGGCTATTCTGCAAGCAGGTGCGGCGCTAGTGGCCGTGCAGGTCACATCGCCGTTCATCATTCGGGCGCGGGGCGAGACTCCGGTGCGGATCGGTTTGGTCGACCCGATAACCGGAGTCTACGCGGCCATTGCCCAGGGCGAGGTTGAGGGAGCCAGGCTCGCCACCGAACAGCTCAACGGCAAGGGCGGCATTCTCGGCCGGCCGGTCGAGTTGTTGGTCGAGGACTCGGCGAACGACGTCGGCACCGGCGTGCAGAAAGCGCGCAAGCTCATCGAGCGCGATCAGGTGAGCTTCATCATCGGCGACGTCAATTCCGGCATCGCGATCGCGATCGCCCAGGTCACCAGTGAGAAGCGGATGCTGCACATCGTTTCGGGAGGCCACACCGATCCAATCACCGGATCGAGCTGTTCATGGAACGTCTTCCGTGTGTGCAATACGACGACGATGGACGCCAATGCCGTCGCCGCCACTCTGATGGAGAAATTCGGCAAGAAATGGTACTTCCTGACGCCGGATTATGCTTACGGGCACTCGGTGCAGGCGAGTTTCGAGCGGTTGCTCAAGGCGCACGGCGGCACCTCGGCCGGCTCGCTGATACCGCTGGGAACCCCGGATTTCTCCGCCTACCTGATCCAAGCCAAGGCCTACGGTCCCGAAGTGCTGATCGACGTCATGGGCGGCAGCGACCAGGTCAACAGCCTCAAGCAGTTCATTCAATTCGGATTGCAGAAGCAAATGGCGCTCGGCGGCACGCTGTTCGAGCTGGAAAGCTTGCGTGCGGTGCCTGACGAAGCACGCATCGGCTGGTGGACCATGGAATGGTGGTGGGACCAGCCGAAGACGCCGCATGTCAAGGAATTCAACGCCGCGATAAAGCAGCGGACCGGCCGCGCGGCCACGGCGCGCAATTGGTTCGGCTATGCCTCGGTGCACACGGCGGCTTTGGTCGCCAACCAGGAAAAGACGCTCGACGCGGTAAGGCTTGCGCGTGCGCTTTCCACTTTCAAGCTGCCGCCGGAGATCGCGCTGCAGCCCGGCGTTCCGGAATACCGCCCCGGCGATCATGAGCTGATGAGCACCGTCTTCGTCGGTGAGGTGCACCCGCCGCAAGGGGACCCGGATAATCTGTTTACGGTGCGCGAGTTGGTGCCGGGCGCGAAGGCCGCCGGTCCCGTCGCGGACAGCGGCTGCAAGCTGCAATGGCCGGCGTGATCGCTGCGGCCGGACTTTGCTAAAGGTCCGGGAGATGGAAGCGCCGTCGCGCCATGCGGCAGGCGGCGTCGCCCGGCAGGCACGCTTTGCAAACCTCGGGTCTCACGCGGTAGATGGCGCAGGCCGTGGCGACGCCGACTTCCCCGATCAGCGCGGCACAGCGATCGCCGCCGCACCGCATGCGTCCGTGTTCGTCTTCGACATAGGCGCGGGGGATTTGAGCGAGATCGGCGTCCGTTTCCAATGAGAACCGCGGCCACTCGGCCGAAAACGAGCAGCACGCCCCGCAGGTCCGGCAGTCGGCGGCGGTCAGCTCGACCCGCCGCCCCGACAAGGCCGTCACTTGACCTTGAGCTTGACCGCGGCGTCCTTGCCCCGATTACTCTCGATCTCGAATTCGACGGATTGCCCCTCATTGAGCGTGCTCAACCCGGCCTGCTCGACGGCCGAAATATGGACGAAGACGTCCCGGCCGCCGCCTGACGGCTGAATGAACCCATATCCTTTGGTCGGGTTGAACCACTTTACGGTACCAGTAGCCATTTATAAGTCTCCAGCGTTGCGCGCGCAGGATACAGGCTGCGTCCCGCCGCAACAAGGCGTTTAACGGCGTCGCGCCACCCGACCGCATCGGGGGCGCCAGCCGCCGATATTCAAAATTTACGCTACTCGGCTTCGCCGTTGATCTCGGCGAGGATTTTTTTGATCTCGGCGCGAAAGCCCGGCGCGATATCGGGGCGCGCCAGCGCGTAGGACACGTTGGCGGCAAGGAATCCGATCTTCGAGCCGCAGTCGAAGCTGCGGCCGTCGAATTTCAGGCCGTAGAACGGCTGCGTGCGGGCGAGCGCGATCATGGCGTCGGTGAGCTGAATCTCGCCGCCGGTGCCGCGGTCCTGCTTGGCCAGAAGATCGAGGATCTCCGGCTGCAGGATGTAGCGGCCGGTGAGGATGAGGTTCGACGGCGCCCGCTCGCGCGACGGCTTCTCCACCATGCCGGTGATCGAGAACATCTTGCCCTTGCGCGCGCCGACGCCGACCACGCCATATTGCTCGACGCGCTCCGGCGGCACCTCCTCGACGGCGACGATATTCGCCCGCTCGCCGACTTCGCGCGCCGCGTCGATCATCTGCGCCAGGCAGCCGCGCTCGTGCTGCACCAGCACGTCCGGCAACAGCAGCGCGAACGGCTCGTGGCCGATGAGCTCGCGGGCGCACCACACCGCATGGCCTAAGCCCAGCGGCTCCTGCTGGCGGGTGAAACTCGTCGAGCCCGGATCCGGCAGGTCTTGCCGCAGCACGTCGAGCGCGTGCTGCTTCTGTCGCTCCCGCAGCGTCATTTCCAGCTCGAACTGGCGATCGAAATGGTCTTCGATGACGGCCTTGTTGCGGCCGGTGACGAAGATGAAATGTTCGATGCCGGCCTGCCGGGCCTCATCGACGACGTGCTGGATCAGCGGCCGGTCGACCACCGGCAGCATCTCCTTGGGCATGGCCTTGGTGGCCGGCAGGAACCGGGTGCCGAGCCCGGCGACGGGAAAGACGGCTTTGCGGAGCTTCATTTTTTGCCGTTCGCGAAAAGGTGAAGGAGGAAACGAGGCGAGACGCTTTGTTGCCTAAATCTTTGTCCAAGTCTCTGTCCAGGTTTTGGTCCAAGTCTGTATCCAAGTCTGTGCCGAAGTCGATGTGAAGCACGCAACGGAGCTCAGCCGGAGACGGATCGCGTTGCCGCCCGATGAACGCCGGCACGGAACGGCACGTCGGTCCCCGCCGGGAGCCCGCGTTAAGGTTTCGGTAACATAGCAGGTGCCCCTTCGTGCGGCCACAGATCGAGCGAGCGCGGTGCATTTGAAGTTTCGACGATTGAAGCCGCAAGCGAGACGACCGGTCATGGCAACTTTGAAGCCGATCCTTCGCTTCGCCGCGGCAGCCTTTCTCTGCGGCGGCTTGGCCGCGCCGGCGCAGGCGCAGGCGCAGGCGCAGGCGCAGGCGCAGGATAAGCCCGACAACTGGCTGACCCGGCTCTTTCAACCGCTGGCAACGGCCGCGGTTCCCGCGCCGGCGGGCGGAACGCGCGAGTGGAGCGGGCAGGCGGGCGCCTCCGGCCATCCGCTGATGACGGCGGAAGCGATCCGCGCCGCCGCCGCCGACTTCGGCAATTGCATCGCGGCGTTGTGGCCGCAGGCCGAGCGCCGCGGCGTCAACCGCGTCAATTTTGAGCGCTATACCGCCGGGCTGACGCCGGATTTGAGCATCATGGACCTGCTCGATGCGCAGCCGGAATTCAACAAATCGACCTGGGACTATCTCGACGCGCTGGTCAGCGACGAGCGCATCACCCGCGGCCGCGAGCTCTTGGCGCAGCACGCGCCGGTATTCGCCGCCGCCGAGCGCGCCTATGGCGTCGACCGCCACATCGTCGCGGCGATCTGGGGCGTCGAATCGAACTACGGCACCATGGGCGGCGAGCGCTCCGTGCTCCGCTCGACGGCGACGCTCGCCTGCGTCGGCCGCCGCCGCGACTATTTCCGCGAGGAGTTCCTGTCGGCGCTGGAGATCCTGCAGCGCGGCGATGTCGCGCCCGACCGCCTGATCGGCTCCTGGGCCGGCGCCTTCGGCCCGACGCAATTCATGCCGACCACCTTCAAGCGCTTCGCGGTCGATTTCGACGGCGACGGGCGGCGCGACGTTGTCGACTCGGTGCCCGACGTCATCGCCTCGACCGCCAACAATCTGAAAATCGACGGCTGGGCGAGCGGCGAGCGCTGGGGCTACGAAGTGGCGCTGCCGCCGCAATTCGATTACCTCCTCGCCGACCCCGCGCGGCAGATGATGATCGCGCAATGGCGGACGCTGGGGATCAGGCGCGCGGACGCCAGACCGTTCCCGCGCCGGTCCGCGCGCGCCTTTTTGCTGCTTCCGGCGGGGGCGCGGGGACCCGCCTTCCTGATGCTGGGAAATTTCCGCGTCATCATGAAATACAATCCGGCGGAAGCCTATGCGCTCGCCATCGGCCATCTTGCCGACCGGCTCGGCGGCGGCGGCCCGCTCGTGCAGAGCTGGCCGCGCGACGAGCGCGCGCTGACCATCGCCGAGCGGTTCGAGCTGCAGCAGCTTCTGGCGCAACGCGGCTACGACGTCGGCGAGCCCGACGGCTTGCTCGGGCCGCGTACCCGGATCGCCATCCGCAATTTCCAGGTCGCGGCCGGGCAGATCCCCGACGGCTTTGCCTCGAGCCTCGTCCTCGACCGCCTGCGCCGGCCTTGAGTGCATTTTTAATCCGTTTTGCTGGGCCAGCAAACACCGATCCCGGATTTCGTTTCCGCTCAATCCGGGCTACGCTTGCCAAGCCGAGTTGCGGCCACGAACCGCGCATAGGAGCAAGCATTGCAGCGAAAACTCATCCCGGCATGCGTCATCGTCAGCTTGTTGACGGGACCGGCTTTCGCCCAGAATTCGGGTTTGAGCGTTCCTGTCAATCCGGGAAAACCACCGCCGACCCCGGAAGAAATCGAGAAGCAAAAAGCTGCCGATCGCGCCTATAATGCGGCCATGCAGAAGATACCCGACAAGAAATCATCCGTTGATCCATGGGGCAATGTTCGCCCGAGTTCGCCGTCGGCGTCCAAGAGCAAGCAACAATAGATGACGGCCTCATTCGGTCGCGCGTGCTGGCGTCGAGCATCAAACGGTGATGGCGCCATGCAACGGTCTGGGCTAGGCCGCGTCGCGCTCCGCCGGCGTCAAGACCGGATAATCGGTGTATCCTGCCACACCGCCGCCGAAGAAGGTCGCGCGATCGGGAACGTTTAGCCGCGCGCCGATCCGTAAGCGCTCTACGAGGTCGGGATTGGCAATATAGAGCCGGCCTAAGGAGATGAGATCCGCGAGATTGCGACGGCGTGCCTCAAGGGCCAGCTCCAGGTCATAGCCATTATTCGCGATGTAAAGCCCTTTGAACGACCGCCGCAGAAT
>JBEKJZ010000025.1:0-34980 GCA_050010955.1 Xanthobacteraceae bacterium
AGACCGTGTTCGCGCAGCGCCGCGATCCGCGCCGGATCGAGCGTTCGCCCGGCGAGCGCGGCGTAACGCGCCGGATCGATGCCTTCGGCGAGCCGCAGTCCCATGAGCAGGAACTCGTCCGCTATTTCCTCGCGCGTCAGCACGTCATCGGCGATGACGCCATGGCCGTTCATTTCGACGCGGGCGAGCCACGCTTCCGGACGTTTTTCGGTGGCGACGGCATGGCGGGCGCCGTCGATATCGAGCCGGCCGATGTTGAGCCGACCGTGGGCGCCCGGTCCGACGCCGGCATATTCCTGAGCGCGCCAGTAGATGAGATTGTGCCGGCTTTCGCCGCCGGGCCGCGCGTGGTTGGAAATCTCATAGGCCGGCAGCCCGTGCGCCGCGCAAATCTCCTGCGTCGTGTCATAGAGGGCGCGCGCGGTGTCCTCGTCGGGAATTTTGAGTTTGCCCGCCGCATGCAGCGCCGCGAACGGGGTGTCGGCTTCGACGGTCAGCTGATAGAGCGACAAATGCTCGCCAGCCTCGGCGAGCGCGTGCTTAAGCTCGCTCGCCCAGTCCCGCGGCGTCTGCTGCGGCCGCGCATAGATCAGATCGAACGAGTAGCGGTCGAAAACGCTACGCGCGACGGCAACGGCGTCGAGCGCCTCGCGCGCCGAATGCCGGCGCCCGAGCTCGGCGAGCACACGATCGTCCAGCGCTTGCACGCCGAGCGAGACGCGGTTGACGCCGGCCAAACGGTAGCCGCGGAAGCGCGCGGCTTCGACGCTGGTCGGATTGGCTTCGAGCGTGACTTCAACGTCGGCCGCGACGCTCCAGTGCCGCGCGATCGCGTCGAGCACGGCTGCAACCGTCGCCGGCTGCATCAGCGAGGGCGTGCCGCCGCCGAAGAAGATCGTGGCAACGGAGCGGCCCGGCACGCGCGCTGCGGTCGCCGCGATCTCGGCGGAGAATGCGCGCACGAAACGCGGCTCGTCGATGCCGGCGTGGCGGACGTGGCTGTTGAAGTCGCAATAGGGGCATTTCGACAGGCAGAACGGCCAGTGCACATAGACGCCGAAAGCCTGATCTTTGTCCGCGGCGAGCGGGGCGGCACTCTCAACCTTGGCCAAGGCACGCCTCCGCCAGCTTGAGGAAGGCGCGCGCCCGGTGGGAAAGACCTCGTCCACGCGGCGGCAATCCGTGTTTTTCATCGCTCGGCATTTCCCCGAAGGTGCGCGCGTGGCCGTCGGGCAGGAACATCGGATCGTAACCAAAGCCCTGCTCGCCGCGCGGCGGCCAAACCAGCGTGCCATCGACGCGGCCCTCGAATTCCTCCACGTGACCATCGGGCCAGGCCACGCACAGCGCGGAGACGAAATGCGCCTTGCGGCGCTCCGGCATGGTCGCACCGCGCTTGCGCAATTTCTCCTCGATCGTTTCCATGGCCCGGCCGAAATCCCGCTCGGGCCCAGCCCAGCGCGCCGAATGGATACCCGGCGCGCCGTCGAGCGCATCGACCACCAGGCCCGAATCGTCGGCAAAGGCGGGCAGGCCGACCGCCTTGGCCGCTGCTTCCGCCTTGATATGTGCGTTTTCGCGAAACGTCATTCCGAGTTCTTCCGGCTCCGTGAGACCAAGTTCACCAGCCGATGTGGCGTCGATGCCGTGGGGTGCAAGGAGGCCGCGCATTTCGGCAAGCTTTCCGCGATTATGCGTGGCGATCACCAGACGACAGACGACGGATGACGGATGAGAGATTTTGCGGTGGATCCTCGGCAGCTCAGCGTCAACCATCTGTCGTCTGTCGTCCCTCCTCTGTCCTCTGATCCTCACATCACCGCCATCTTCTGCAAATCGATGAGCTTGCCCACCCCCTTGCGCGCCAACGCCAACAGCGTGGTGAGCTGCTCCTCCGAGAACGGGATTTTCTCCGCGGTCGCCTGCACCTCGACGATATGGCCCGAGCCGGTGAGGACGAAATTGGCATCGGTCTCGGCTTGCGAGTCTTCGGCGTAATCGAGGTCGAGCACCGCCACGCCCCCACATACGCCGCAGGAGATCGCTGCGATATGGTCGCGCAAAACCTCCTGCTCGATCATCTGCCGCGTTTTCATCCAGGCAAGACAATCGTAGAGCGCGATCCAGGCGCCAGTAATCGATGCGGTGCGGGTGCCGCCGTCGGCCTGGATGACGTCGCAGTCGATGGTGATCTGCCGCTCGCCGAGCGCCTTCAGGTCGACGACCGAGCGCAAGCTGCGCCCGATCAGGCGTTGGATTTCGACGGTGCGGCCGTTCTGCTTGCCCGCCGAGGCCTCGCGGCGCGTGCGTTCGAGCGTGGCGCGCGGCAGCATGCCGTATTCGGCGGTGATCCAGCCCCGCGCCTGGCCCTTGAGCCAGGGCGGCAAGCGGTCCTCGAGCGTCGCCGTGACCAGCACGTGGGTGTCGCCGAACCGCACGAAACACGAGCCTTCCGCGAATTTCACCACGCCGCGCTCGAGCGAGACGGGGCGTAACTCGTCGGGCTGCCGGCGGCTCGGCCGCATGCTGATTCCTCCTCGTGCAGCGCGCACGCTGGTTGGCCCAGTCTTGTAGGGGTGTGAGATGAGACCGACAAGGGCGCCGGCGTTCCGGGCCGGCTGCGAAGATGTCCGATTGCCTCCGGCAGCGTCCTGCCGATACGGTTGCGCTTGAAAGAAGGGGCCCAAGTGGACAAGTCTGCCGCGAGTCATGGGAGTTAACCTTGCCCAGCACTGACCTGCCGCTTGCCGCGACCCAACTGAGCCTGGCGCAGCTCAACGAGCGTTCGCGCGAGATTTTTCGGCAGATTGTCGAAAGCTATCTGGCGACCGGCGAGCCGGTCGGCTCGCGAAACCTCTCCCGCATCCTGCCGATGACCTTATCGCCGGCCTCGGTGCGCAACGTCATGTCGGATCTCGAACAGCTCGGGCTCGTTTACGCGCCGCACACCTCCGCCGGGCGGCTGCCGACCGAGACCGGCTTGCGCTTTTTCGTCGACGCGCTGATGCAGATCGGCGACCTCACCGAGCACGACCGCAAGGCGATCGAGGCGCAGGTTGCGGGAGCGGGCCAGTCGAGGTCGCTCGAAGCGGTGCTCACGGAAGCGTCGGGACTGCTATCGGGCTTAAGCCGCGCCGCCGGCGTGGTCTTGACCGCGAAGTCGAACCAGCGGCTCAAGCACATAGAATTCGTCCGGCTGGAGCCCGAGCGCGCGCTCGTGGTCCTCGTTACCGAGGACGGTCAAGTCGAAAACCGCGTCCTCAATATCCCGGTCGGCCTGCCGACCTCGGTGCTGATCGAAGCGGCCAATTTCCTCAACGCGCGCATCCGCGGCCGCACCCTTGCCGAGGTCAGGGCCGAAATCGAGCAGCGGCTGAAGCAAGGCCAAGCCGAACTCGACCAGCTCACGCAAAAGATCATTGCTGCCGGTCTCGCCAGCTGGTCCGGCGGCGAAAGCGACGAGCGCAAGCTGATCGTGCGCGGCCAAGCGCATCTGCTGGAAGACCTCAAAGCGCTCGCCGATCTCGAGCGCGTGCGCCTCTTGTTCGACGACCTCGAAACCCGGCGCGAAGTCATCGACTTGCTGGGGCGGGCCGAGCAGGCCGAGGGCGTGCGCATCTTCATCGGCTCGGAAAACAAGCTGTTCTCGCTGTCCGGCTCCTCGACCATCGTGGCGCCCTACCACGACGCCTCCGGCCATATTGTCGGCGTTCTGGGCGTAATCGGTCCGACCCGGCTGAATTATGCCCGCATCGTTCCGATGGTGGATTACACGGCCAAGGTGGTGAGCAAGCTGCTGGGGGGTTGAACGGCGCCGACCCCGCCTTCGCAGCCCCGCCAATCGGCCCCAACTCGGCCCCGGCGGGTTCCACGCGCTTGATTTTTGCCGCCTGAGCCCTGATATGCGGGGCACCAGATTTGAGCATGATCTTTGCCGAAAACCGGGTCCACCGCCGGATCAAGCAAGTCTGGCGGCAGGCTTTTCTGGATCATGCTCTAGATGATGGGTATGGACATGACGGATCAGACCGCTCGTGCTGAGGACGCGGCAGACCCGCCGGAGGCTGCTGCCTCGACAAATCAGCCGGCTGCGGCACAGCCCGATGCGGCGGCGCTGGCTGCCGACCTGAAGGACAAGCTTTTGCGCACGCTTGCCGAGATGGAAAATCTGCGCAAGCGCACCGCGCGTGAAGTCACCGAGGCCCGCCTCTATGGCGTCACTTCGTTTGCGCGCGACATGTTCGCCGTGGCGGACAATATGCGCCGGGCGCTCGATGCGGTTTCGCCGGAGCTGCGCGCCAGCGCCGAGCCCGGCGTCAAGGCGCTGATCGACGGCGTCGAACTGACGGAGCGCGAACTCTTGAAGGCGCTGGAAAAGAACGGCGTGCGTCAGTTCACCCCGCGCGGCGAGAAATTCGATCCCAATGTTCATCAGGCCATGTTCGAAGTGCCCGACCCCTCGGTGCCGGCCGGCAGCGTGGCCGAGGTCGTGCAGCCCGGTTACATGATCGGCGACCGGGTCTTGCGGCCGGCGATGGTCGGGGTGTCGAAGGGCGGGCCGAAGTCTGCGCCGGCTTCGCAGACCGCCAACGACAACGCCGCCGCCGCAGCGAAAGAGTCATAGAGCGCAATCGCCACCAATTGAATCGATTGGCGCGCTAATATCTTAGTGGAGCATGATCTTTTCGAAGAACCGGCTTCCACCCTCGGACCAAATCCGAGGGCAGGCTTTTTCCGGATCATGCTCCAAAGCCGCGCTGAAGCTCACTTCGGTTCGACGCTGTCGCGGATCGCGCGCAGGCGTGCGAGAACGCCGATCCAATTATCAGCTCGCGCGACGCTGGTCATTTGCAGAAAACCGCCGCTGCCGAAGCGCAGCCACTGCACCACCATCACGTCGCCGCCGCTGCGTGCATCCTTGGCTTCCGCCATGGTTTGATATCCGGGCTGACCGCCGATGCGCAATGGCTCGGACATCGTGATGTGGACGTTCCTGACCCCGGTGATTTCGTTGAACGACAACCGGGCGAAGTTGGCGCGGTCATCCGGTTCCTTGGGACCGCCCGGCATGGCGGCGAGCAGCACGCGGGCATTGAGGTTTCGTTCCGCTGGCTCCTTGGCAGAATCATTAGGGCCTTCGCCTTGCACGTCACTGAGGACGAGGGCGCGGCCTGGCAGCACGCTGTCGATTTTAAATCCGGCCAGGTCGCCAACGGCGAAAGGCAACAAGCTCAGCTCCTCCGCCTGCGGCACGGTGGGGCGTACCGCCAGCGTTGCCAGCGCCGCGCGCACGACGCGATCCGAATAAGCGTTCTCGTGCTCCGGGACCTGGACGGTGACCAGCGCGGTGAGGTCGCTCGCCGCCGCCAGCAAGAGCCACTTGCGGTAACGCGCCTGGTCCACAACTTGCCAGCCGGTGAAGAGAAAACCTTTGCCGATGCTGAGCTGCATCGGCTCGCGTTTGTCCAAGGTGATGCCTTGCTTTCGCAAGGCCTCGGTGTCCATCGTCTTTTCGATCTGGGAATAGGCCGCGGCCGGCAAGGCGGCGATGAGGATCGCGGCGTCCTTGTCCGGGTCCGAGAACCCAAAAAACGCATCGGCCGTCACCATGCCGGCGGGCGGAACCAGGCCGATGCGGGACCCGGGCGGGAAGATCGGATCGGCGGCGAGGACCGGCGCCGCCAGGAGCATCAGCGCGCCCGCGGTTGCCAGGCCGGCGGCAGCGTTGCGAATACGCAACTTGCTATTGGTCACCATGCAAAGCCTCTGCTGCCGATCGGGGGCGCGCCGTTTCGCCCGCGCTCCGCGTCACGCGGCGCAAGGTCAGATTGATCCGTCCCCCTTCCGGGAGCAAGCTTGATGTGCCCGCATAGACTCGATCGACGCCATGGAAGGCAAGGCGGGCGCCGCCGCCGAGGACGAGGACGTCGCCCGAGCTGAGGCGGAAGGCGCGGGTGGGCTCGCTGCGTTTCAGTCCGCCGACGCGGAACAGGCAGGAATCGCCCAACGAAATCGAGACCACCGGCGCAGCGAAATCCTCCTCGTCGCGATCCTGATGCAGACCCATTTTTGCGGTCGGGGCATAGAAGTTGATCAGACAGGCCTCCGGCGGGTCCGGATGGCGGGCCAACTCGTCCCATAATGCAAGCAGCGTCGCCGGTATCGGCGGCCAGGGCCGCCCGGTCTCGGGATGCGTCGGCTGATAGCGGTAGCCGCTTTGGTCCGATACCCAACCGAGTGGCCCGCAGTTAGACATGCGGACCGTAAACGGCCGTCCCGATTTCGGCATGCGCGGCGTAAACGGTAGCGCCGCGGCGGAAATAGCGCGCACGGCGGCGAGCAAATCCGCCTGTCCGTTGCGATCGAGATGCCCCGGATAGAGGCGGAGCCCCGCCAAGCGCGTCAATGAGTTCATGCGCGGGCCTTCATCCCGGTTATCAGCACGTCCCGGCAAGTGTCGGGTGTTCGCTCCGTCATCCTGTCTTGCGGCCCGATCACGCCCTCCTATATGACCCAAGGGAAATCGCCCGGAAATAGCGCCGGGCGCCGGTGAGAGTTCTACGGGGGTTGGACCTGGGGCGCCTTTTTGGGCCCGCCCGACCTGCCGATAAAGAGAGGATTAAACACCATGGCCAAGGTCATCGGTATCGATCTCGGGACGACGAATTCCTGCGTCGCCGTCATGGAAGGCAAGACGCCCAAGGTCATCGAGAACGCGGAGGGAATGCGCACGACGCCGTCCATCGTCGCTTTTACGGACGAGGGCGAGCGGCTGGTCGGCCAGCCGGCCAAGCGTCAGGCGGTCACCAATCCCGAGCGCACGATTTTTGCGGTCAAGCGCCTGATCGGCCGGCGCTACGACGACCCGATGGTGGAGAAGGATAAGAAGCTCGTTCCCTACAAGATCGTCCGTGCCAGCAACGGCGACGCCTGGGTCGAGATCGAGGGCAAGAGCTATTCGCCCTCGCAGATTTCCGCCTTCATTTTGCAGAAGATGAAAGAGACCGCGGAGGCCTATCTCGGCAGCAAGGTCGAGCAGGCGGTCATCACCGTTCCGGCCTATTTCAACGACGCCCAGCGCCAGGCCACCAAGGACGCCGGCAAGATCGCCGGTCTCGAAGTGTTGCGCATCATCAACGAGCCGACGGCGGCCGCGCTCGCCTACGGGCTCGACAAGACCAAGACCGGCATGATCGCGGTCTACGACCTCGGCGGCGGCACTTTCGATATTTCGATTCTCGAAATCGGCGACGGCGTGTTCGAGGTGAAGTCGACCAACGGCGACACCTTCCTCGGCGGCGAAGATTTCGACATGCGGCTGGTCAACTATCTGGCCGACGAGTTCCAGAAAGAGCAGGGCATCGATCTGCGCCGCGACAAGCTGGCGCTGCAGCGGCTCAAGGAATCCGCGGAAAAGGCCAAGGTCGAGCTGTCGTCGACGACGCAAACCGAGATCAATCTGCCGTTTATAACCGCGGATGCATCGGGACCGAAACATCTGACCATGAAGCTCACCCGCGCCAAGTTCGAGGCGCTGGTCGACGATCTGATTCAGAAGACCATCGAGCCGTGCCGTCAGGCGCTCAAGGACGCTGGCCTGTCCGCGGCCGAGATCAACGAAGTGGTTCTGGTCGGCGGCATGACGCGCATGCCGAAGGTGCAGGAGGTCGTCAAGCAATTGTTCGGCAAGGAGCCGCACAAGGGCGTCAATCCCGACGAAGTGGTGGCGGTCGGCGCCGCGATTCAGGCCGGCGTGCTGCAGGGCGACGTCAAGGACGTGCTGCTGCTCGACGTGACGCCGCTGTCGCTCGGCATCGAGACGCTAGGCGGCGTATTCACCCGGCTGATCGATCGCAACACCACGATCCCGACCAAGAAGAGCCAGGTGTTCTCCACGGCCGAAGACGGCCAGACCGCGGTGACCATCCGCGTGTTCCAGGGCGAGCGCGAAATGGCGGCCGACAACAAGCTGCTCGGCTCGTTCGATCTCATCGGCATTCCGCCGTCGCCGCGCGGCGTGCCGCAGATCGAGGTCACCTTCGACATCGACGCCAACGGTATCGTCAATGTCCAGGCCAGGGACAAGGGCACCGGCAAGGAGCAGCAGATCCGCATCCAGGCGTCGGGCGGCTTGAGCGAGGCCGACATCCAGAAGATGGTCAAGGACGCCGAAGCGCACGCCGAAGAGGACAAGAAGCGCAAGGCGCAGGTCGAGGCGAAGAATCACGCCGAGGCGCTGGTGCATTCGACCGAGAAGATGCTGACCGAGCATGGCGCCAAGGTCGGCGATGCCGACCGGCGCGCGATCGAAAATGCCATCGCCGACCTCAAGGAAGCCTTGAAGGGCGACGATGCGGACGCGATCACGGCGAAGACTAATGCGCTGGCGCAGGCTTCCATGAAGCTCGGCGAGGCGATGTACAAGCAGTCCGCCGAGCAGCCGACCGGTGGCGCCGGCGGTGCCGGAACGGCCGAAGGCAAGAAGGAAGACGTGGTCGACGCCGAGTTCACCGAAGTCGACGACGACAAGAAGAACAAGAAATCGGCTTGATCCGGCGAGGCGCTCGATGCCGCTGCGAGCTGTCAAAATTGCACCCCCGCACGCAAAACGGGGGTGCATGTTTTTGACTTGGCAACTTTCATCCTGCACTTTGAATGGGGATGATTGGACGTCATCGGGTGGGGAGTGATGGCCAAGCGCTGCTACTACGAAACTCTATCGGTCGAGCGCACCGCCAGCGACAGCGACATAAAAGCTGCGTTTCGCAAACAGGCGATGCAGTGGCACCCGGATCGCAATCCCGGGGATAACGACGCCGAACATCGCTTCAAGGAGATCAACGAGGCCTACGAGATCCTCAAGGACGCCGACAAGCGCGCGGCCTATGATCGTTTCGGCCACGCGGCATTCGAGCACGGCGGCATGGGCGCCGCGGCGCACGGCTTCGGATCCGACTTCGCCACGACCTTCTCCGACATATTCGACGATCTGTTCGGCATGGGCGGCCGGCGCGGACGCGGTTCCGGACGCGAGCGCGGCGCCGACTTGCGCTACAATATGGAGATTTCGCTGCAGGAAGCCTACGCGGGCAAGACGGCGCAGATCCGCATCCCGACCTCGGTCACCTGCGAGGCCTGCTCCGGCACCGGCGCCAAGTCCGGCACCAAGCCGAAAGCGTGCCCGATGTGCGGCGGTCAAGGCCGGGTCCGTCAGGCGCAAGGCTTCTTCACGCTGGAGCGCACCTGCCCGAACTGCCAAGGCCGCGGCCAAGTGATCGACAGTCCGTGCGCGTCGTGCGCGGGCTCCGGCCGCGTGACGCGCGAGCGGACTTTGTCGGTGAACATTCCGTCCGGTGTCGAAGACGGCACCCGCATCCGGCTCGCCAGCGAGGGCGAGGCGGGCGTGCGCGGCGGCCCCCCGGGCGATCTCTACATTTTCCTGTCGATCGGCGCGCACCCGTTCTTTCAGCGCGACGGTGCCGATCTGCACTGCCGCGTGCCTGTCTCCATGGTGACCGCGTCGCTCGGCGGAGAGTTCGAGGTGCCGACGATCGACGGCGGCAAAACGCGGGTGAAAATCCCCGAGGGGACGCAATCCGGCCGACGCTTCCGCCTGCAGAACAAGGGAATGCCGGTGCTGCGCGCGCGGCAGAGTGGCGACATGTATGTCCAGGTCGTGGTCGAGACCCCGCAGAGCCTCACCAAGCGGCAGCGCGAGCTATTGGCCGAGTTCGACCGCCTGTCGTCGACGGAAACGCAGCCCGAATCCTCGGGATTCTTTGGCAAGGTCAAGGAGTTCATCGACGGCTTCGCCACCAGCCGGGCCAACTCCGCCTAAAGTCCATCGGCACGCCGGGGACCGCGTGCTGGCCTTCGCGCCTCGAATGTTCTAGAAAGGTGATCTTCGTCGCGTGATTGCCATGTCACTTCCCGCCCTGCACAAATTCGAACAGACAGTCGAGCGCCAGCTCCGGCTTCTCGAACTCCGCAAGACCCTTATCGAGCGCAACATCGGACGCCAACTCCGGCTGTTCGAGCAGAAGAGCGACGACATCGGCAAGAAGATCGAAGAGCAAATCCGGCAATTCGAGCGCAAGCGCGGTATCCGGCTCGACGACGAGGTGAGCTTCCTGCGCTCTTGGTTCGAACGGCCGCTCTCCACCGGTGCGGTGACGCCCTCCGGCAAGATTCTCGCGCGCACCATGGCGCGTTATGTCGATCCCCATAGCGATGGACCGGTCGTCGAACTGGGACCCGGAACCGGGGCGGTGACGGAAGCGCTGGTCGAGGCCGGCGTCGCGCCGTCGCGCCTGGTGCTGGTCGAATTCAATCCGAAGTTCTGCCGAATCCTGCGCAAACGCTATCCCGAAGCGACTTTGGTGCAGGGCGATGCTTACAGTCTCCGCCGGCTGCTGGAAACGCTGCTGCTGCAGCCCGCCGCCGCGGTCGTCTCCGGTCTGCCGCTGGTGACCAAGCCGATCAAGATGCGGTTGCGGCTCATTCGCGACGCCTTCGACCTCATGCTGCCCGGCGCGCCCTTCGTGCAGTTCACCTATTCGGTGGCTTCGCCGTTGCCGCGGCGGCTCGGCGGTTTCTCGGCAGAAGCCTCCGAACGCATTTGGATGAACCTGCCGCCGGCACGCGTGTGGGTCTATCGGAGATCGGACGACGGAGGACGGACGACAAACGACAGATAGGGTATGCTGCCAGTCCGTCGTCCGTCCTCCGTCGTCCGACAATGGCTTCTCCGAAAATCCTGGTCATGGCCGGCTCGTTGCGCTCCGGCTCGCACAATGCGCGGCTCGCCGCGCTCGCAGCCAGGGAGTTGGCGTTCGCCGAGGCCGATGTGACCCGCATCTCGCTCGCCGATTATCCGCTGCCGCTGTTCGACGCCGACTTTGCCGTCCGCGGTGTGCCGCACCATGCGGTGCAGCTGCGGCGCATGCTGGAGGCGCATCAGGGCGTGTTCATCGCCAGCCCCGAATACAGCGCCTCGGTGACGCCGCTCTTGAAGAACGCCATCGACTGGATCTCGCGCGTGCGCGATCCCGGCGAGCCGACCTACGCCGCCTTCAAGGGCCGCGTATTCGCCATCGGCGCGGCCTCGCCCGGCGCCGCCGGCGGCCTTCGTTCGCTGATGGCGTTGCGGCAAATTCTCGAACTCGGCTGCGGCGCGCTGGTGATTCCGGAACAAATCACGGTGGCGCATCCGGACCAGGCGTTCGACGAGCGCGACAACCTCAAGGACGAACGTCTCGCGGCGGCGTTGAAGGCGCTCGCCCGCCGCCTGGTCGAGATCGCGGATATGATGCCGCGCGGAACGGCGTGAGGGGATACGGCCATGTTGATGGAGCCGCGCGAGCGCCTGATCGTCGCGCTTGATCTGCCCTCGGTCGAGGCGGCGCGGGCCATGGTGGCGCGGCTCGGCGATGCCGTGTCGTTCTACAAGATCGGCTATCAGCTCGCTTTTGCCGGCGGGCTTGAATACGCGCAGACGCTCACCGGTGCCGGCAAAGGGGTCTTTGTCGATCTGAAGCTCCACGACATCGGCAACACCGTGGCCCAGGGCGTCAAAAGCGTGGCCCGGCTCGGCGCCACTTTCCTGACCGTTCATGCCTATCCGCAGACCATGAAGGCCGCCGTCGAAGCGCGGGAGGGGTCGCTGCGCATCCTCGCCGTCACCGTGCTCACTTCCTACGACGATGCCGACCTTGCGGCGGCCGGCTACGACTTCACCGTGCCGGAACTCGTCGCCGAGCGCGCGGCGCAGGCGCACGACATCGGCGTCGACGGCCTGGTTTGTTCCGCCGAAGAGGCGGCCAATCTGCGTCCGATCGTCGGGCCGAGAATGACGCTGGTGACGCCGGGCATCCGCCCGGCCGGTGCCGCAGCGGGGGACCAGAAACGCATCGCGACGCCGGCTTTGGCCATTAAAGCGGGGGCCGATTATCTCGTGGTCGGCCGGCCGATCGTCGGCGCGGGCGATCCGCGGGCCGCGGCGCAGGCGATCGTTGCGGAAATTGCCGAGGAAGCGGCGAAGGAGGAATGACATGGCCAAGGCTTACTGGATCGCACGCGTCGACGTGCATAACGACGAGGGCTACAAGCCCTATGCCGCGGCCAATCCAGCCATCTTTCGCAAATACGGCGGCCGCTTCGTCGTGCGCGCGGGCAAGTTCGAATGCGTGGAAGGGACAAGCCGCTCGCGCAACGTGGTGATCGAGTTTCCCGATTACGCGGCGGCGCTCGCCTGCTACCGCTCGCCCGAATACCAGGCCAACATCAAGGTGCGCCAGCCGCACGCCAGCGTCGATCTCGTCATCGTCGAAGGCTATGACGGCCCGCAGCCGTGAAGTTGCGCGGCTGACGCGACGCACTCCCTCTCCCCGCTGGGGCGAGGTGAAAGTCTGCGCCGCGTTGCTGAGGAGGCTTAGGCCCGTTATACCCGCCCCGCAGGAACGAGTGACTCAATGGCTACGGCAAATTCCGACATGCGGCTGGTGATCGCCGGCGCCGGCGGGCGCATGGGGCGCACGCTTATTCACGCCATCGCCGCGACCAAGGGCGTGATGCTCGCGGGCGCCATCGAGGCGGCGGATACGGCCGTCATCGGCCGCGATGCCGGCGAGCTTGCGGGTCTGGGCGCAAACGGCGTCAAGGTCGGCAGCGACGCTGCGCCGCTCCTGAACGCGGTGGACGGGTTGATCGAATTCACCTCGCCGGCGGTGACGCTGGCCTTGGCGGAACTGACCGCTGCCGCCGGCGTCGTGCATGTCATCGGCACCACCGGCCATTCGGCGGAGCAGGAAGCGATCATCGCCCAGGCGGCGAGCCGCGCACGAATAGTCAAATCGGGCAATATGAGTCTCGGCGTCAATCTCCTTGCCGCTCTGGTCAAGCGCGTGGCGCAGACACTCGGCGACGATTACGACGTCGAAATCCTGGAGATGCATCACAACAAGAAGATCGACGCGCCGTCCGGCACCGCGCTGATGCTCGGCCGCGCCGCAGCGGCCGGCCGCGGCGTCGATCTCGACGCCCGCTCGGTGCGCGGGCGCGATGGAATCACCGGCGGGCGTTCGCCCGGCGACATCGGCTTTGCGTCGCTGCGCGGCGGCACCGTGGTCGGCGAGCACACGGTGATTTTCGCCGGACCGGCCGAGCGCGTGGAACTGACGCATCGCGCCGAGGACCGCATGATCTTCGCCCGCGGCGCGCTGCATGCGGCGCTGTGGGCGCGCGACAAGAAGCCCGGGCTCTATTCGATGGCGGATGTGCTGGGGCTTCGAGATATTTGAAAGCCCGCAGGCGAAGTAAAAGGACGGCGAATGGGTGACCGCATCCTGGTGCTGGTACGGCACGGTCAGAGCGAGTGGAATCTGAAAAACCTTTTTACCGGCTGGCGCGACGTCGGCCTCACCGACAACGGTGTCGCGGAAGCGAGCACGGCCGGGCGCAAGCTCAAGGCGCAGAATATCCGCTTCGATGTCGCCTTCACCTCGGCGCTCGTTCGCGCGCAACATTCGCTCGACCTCATGCTCGAGGAGATCGGGCAAACGAGCATTCCCGTGTTCAAGGATCAGGCGCTCAACGAGCGCGATTACGGCGACCTCGTCGGCCTCAACAAGGACGATGCGCGGGCGAAATGGGGCGCCGAGCAGGTGCAGATGTGGCGGCGCTCTTACGATGTCGCACCACCCGGCGGCGAGAGTCTCAAGGACACCGCCGCGCGCGTGCTGCCTTATTACATCCAGGAGATGCTGCCGCGCGTGCTGCGCGGCGACAACGTGCTGGTCTCCGCCCACGGCAATTCGCTGCGCGCGCTGGTGATGGTATTGGAACGGCTGTCGCCGCAACAGATTGTCGCCCGCGAGATCGCCACCGGCGTGCCGCTGATTTACCGGCTCAATGCCGATTCGACGGTGGCCGAGAAGAAGGATTTGGCGGGGTAATTCGTCATTGCGAGGAGCGGAGCGACGAAGCAATCCAGAACTTCCGTCGCGAAACTGGATTGCTTCGGTTCGCTCGCAATGACGATGTCGAGTACTACCCGCCCGCCCCGACCTGCCCCGCTTCCCAGCCGAGCATGGCGTGCTTGCGGGTGAGGCCCCAGTGATAGCCGGTCAGTTCGCCGCTTTTGCCGATGACGCGGTGGCATGGCACGACAAAACAAATCGGATTTTTGCCGACCGCGGCGCCGACGGCACGCGCCGCAGAAGGCGTGCGGACTTTGCCGGCGATCGCCGAATAGGTTGCGACTTTGCCCATCGGGATTTTCAACAGCGCCTCCCAGACGCGGACCTCCCAGTCGGTGCCGATCAGGATGACGCGCAGCGGTTGGCTCGGCCGCCACTGCGCCGGATCGAAAATACGCTTGGCGAACGCCGCCGTGGTGGCGGGGTCTTCGACATAGCGCGCCTTCGGCCAGCGGCTCTTCATGTCGGCGAGCACGCTTTGCTCTTCGCCGCGATCCGCCAGAGCGAGACCGGCAAGACCGCGCTCGGTTGCCATGATCAGCGCCGTGCCGAACGGCGACGGATGCAGGCCGAAGCGGATGGTCAAGCCTTCGCCACCCGCCTTCCATTCGCCCGGCGACATCGCTTCGTGGGTGACGAACAAATCGTGTAGCCGGCCGGGACCGGAGAGGCCGACCTCATAGGTGGCGTCAAGCACGCTCGCGGAATCGCGCAGCAGGCGCCGGGCGCTGTCGAGCGTCAGCGCCTGCAAGAAGGCTTTCGGCGTAATGCCGGCCCAGCGGCGGAACAAATGGTGCAGCTCGGTCGGGGTGACGCCGGCGGCTTCGGCGATGGCCTCGACTTCGGGCTGCTCGCGCCAATGGCCGCGGATGTGGCCGATGGCGCGGCGCACCACCTCGTAATCGCCGGCGGCGGTGGCGAGCGGCGTCAGGTCCGTAACGCGATCGGGCGACAGCATGGGTGCCTCCATTACTCATCCCCATCTAGGCCGCAGCCAGCGCTCAAACCACCCGATTCCTGTCTTGCCCCAGCACCCTGCGCGTCGGCCCGCGCTTGGCCTCGCCGAGCGCATTCGACAGCGCGCGGGCAAAGCTTGCCTTCTCGTTGGGCCCCAGGAAAGCGGCGATCGGCAGCCGCCGGCCGTGCGAGACCAGAAATAGCCGCTCGATGCCGAATTCCTCGTGCACGATGCGGTCGAGCCGCACCCACAGCGGGTTGAGCGTGCACTCGCGCACGCCGCCGCGATGGCTGACCTGGCGCACCTTTAGTTCGGAGGCGGTGACCGTCACCAGCTCATAAGCCCGCGCTGCGCGAAAGTTGGCCTGGAACGCCCAGTAGATCAGCAAGGCGTCGAGCCCGAAGAAGCCGAATACCGGCCAGGCGCCGATGACCAGGAACAATAGTCCGGAAACGAAGCTGACGGCGCCGACGCACGCCATCAGCACGAGAAAGCCGGTCTTGCCCAGCGAGCGGTGCGGGGTGATCACGGCCGAAAAGATTTCCGGCTCGGCGAAGGCGTCGGGGGCGCTGTTGTCGTCGTGCATGGCGCTGACTATACGGGAAACATGGCGCGAAAGACCACTCGGCAGAGCCGCAAGGCCGCCCACAAGGGCAAGGCGGCGCACGTCAAAAGCCGCAAGGCGCAGGGTAAGGCCGATGCCGCGGCCGCCGACGGCGCATTGCCGCAATGGACAACGGCCGAGATCGAAGAAGCGTTCCGCCGCTTCGCCGCCGCCAATCCGACCCCGCGCGGCGAACTCCAGCACATCAATCCGTTCACGCTCTTGGTGGCGGTGGTGCTGTCGGCGCAGGCGACCGATGCCGGGGTCAACAAGGCGACCCCGGCTCTATTCAAGCTCGCCGACACGCCGGAGAAGATGGTCAAGCTCGGCGAAGCGCGCGTGCGCGAGCTGATCAAGACCATCGGGCTTTATCGCACCAAGGCGAGGAACGTGATCGCGCTGTCGCGGCAGCTCGTGGCCGCGCACGGCGGCAAGGTCCCGCACGACCGCGCCGCGCTTGAAGCGCTGCCCGGCGTTGGGCGCAAGACCGCGAACGTCGTTCTCAATATCGCCTTCGGCGAGCCGACCATCGCGGTGGACACCCACATCTTCCGCGTCGGCAACCGCACCGGCCTGGCGGTCGGCAAGACGCCGCTCGAGGTGGAAATGAAACTGATGCAGGTCGTGCCCGAGCGGTACCGCCTGCACGCGCACCACTGGCTCATCCTGCACGGCCGCTACGTCTGCCTCGCCCGTCGCCCGCTGTGCGAAAAATGCCTGATCGCCGATCTCTGCAAATGGCCGACGAAAACAGTCAACATGCCGTCATCCTGAGGTGCGCGCCGGAAGATCCAGCACAAAGCGCCGCATATGCGATCCCACGTCCAGCTCGCGGAAACCGAGTTCGGCGCACATTTGCAGCATGGTGGTGTTTTCGGTCAACACATCGCCATACACGCGCCGCAGGCCTTTTTCTTTGGCGTAATCGATGACGTGCCGCATCAGCAGCCAGCCGAGGCCGTGACCCTTGAGGCGCGAGCGGACTAAGATGGAGAATTCCGCGGTTATTTCGTCAAGCTCGTCCTTCAAACGCACGAGCCCGAGCATGCGACCGGTGTCTTCATCGAGCGCGACGAAAGCCATGTCGTACCTGTAGTCGAGGTGGCCGAGCTTATCGGCCTCCGCGCCACTGAGTTCGGCAATGCGCGCGAAAAACCGCAGCCGCAGATCCTCGGCGCTGACATCGGCCAAAAAATCCGGATATAACGCCGTGTCTTCAGGCCGCACCCGGCGGATCAGCACGCGCTCGCCGCTGCGAAGCGTTTCGCGCCATTCGCTCAAGCTAAAATCGCCTTGGTCCGGCATCGGCGCGACCAGTGCCCCTCCCGCTGGCCTTATTAATCGACTCCGAAATCCGACCGCTAAGCCCGCGCCGGCCAGTGCCGCTCGCGGAACCAGCGGCGGTAATCCGTCATCTTCGCGCGCTGCGCCGCCGGCGCGTGGCGCTTGCAGGTCGAGGCCTCGTCGCTCCCCGCCGGCGCGCCCCAGCGCAGCTCGACGCAGTCGTTCAGATTGTAGCCCATCTCGTATTCGGCGGCGCGGTCGACGACGTCCTTGAGCGACAGCGTCCAGGCCGAGCCGTCGCTGCGCGTATAAGTGAACTTGCGCGCCGCAAGCTCGGACGCCAAAACGCTCTGCATCTCGGCCTGCACGCCGGCGACGCTCTTGCCGAACGGCATGGCGTAGCGTTGCGGCTGCCGCGCCACGCGGTCCGGATAGAAGCGCACCACGTCGATCGCGATCAACAGCCGGAAGTCGCGCGCCGGCGTGGCGAAATCCTCCCAGGCGCCGCTGGTGGCGAAGATCGCCGGGCCGTCCGGCATGCCGGCGTCGCCGCCGTGCCCGCTCTGGTACTTGCGCCCGTTCTCGACCGAGCCGACGCGGGTCTTGACTTGCTCTTCCAGCGAGTCGATCGCCGCCTTCATGGCGCGGAACGGATCGAGCGGCTGCGGCGACATCACGTCGTCCATGCGGTCGTAAAAATCTTCGACCGAAAGCTGCGACTGTTGCAGCGAAAAGTCGCCGTACTGCGGATCCTTGGCGATCTCGGCATTACTCAGCCGGCGCAGGCCGCCGCCCGCTTCGCGCACGATCGGCCGGAAGCGCTTGAAGCCGGGGCTGCCGAGCGAGGGTTCGTGGGCAAACAGGAAAGTGCCGCGCCAGAACCGCTTGCGCGCCACCGTGCCGTCGGGCTCGCCGTCGACGGCGAGGAAGACGCCGGCGCCGCCGCCCGACTGCGGCACGCGCCGCACCAGGACCATCACATGCCCGTACGGATCGGCGTAGACGGTGCCCGGGCGCAAGGTCTGCTGCGTCAGCGGCACGGTGTAGAAATCCGTATGGTCGTCGTTGGCGGCGACGCGCACGGCGCCGGACTGCACGGCGTCGGCGACCACCCGCAGATATTCGGCGAACGACGCCGCCGGCCTTCCTGCGTCGGGGCTTTGATTGGTGAACCAGCCGTAGCATTTCGGCGGGCTGCCGCCGCCGCCGCGCGAGCACTTCGAGTAGCCGAACGGCAGTCCCATCTTGTAGGCGAAATAGGCGCGCAGGAAGTACACCAGGTCGGCGCAATCGGGGCTGATGACGATCTTCGCCTCGTCTTCGCCGCGGCCCAGATAGTTGAACAGCACGTTGCGCGCGCGGTCGTGCAGCACCTCACGCAGCGTCGGCCACGACGGCTCGGCGTCGAGCGGCGCGTCGAACAGCTTCTCGATCCACGCCGAATAAAGATTCTCGCTGGCGCGGTTCCAGTTGTTGCGCACCGGCCAGGTGCCGCCCGCCGCGGGCGGCGGCGAGGCGGCGTCGGCGACGACGATGTCGCGGGTGATCGGGCTGCAGCCGGCCGCCGCCAGCGTCGCGCGCCACGTCCCTGCCGCCGGCGACGGCATTTCGGCGAACCAGAAATACGGCGGCCCGCCCTGGCGGCCGCGCGATTTGGCGGCGACCCGGCCCTCCGGCGTGATCAGCGACAGTTCGCCGTCGAGCGGCTTCTCCGCGGCGACAATGACGCGCAACGGCCCCCCGGTCCACGGCGCCGCAGGCGCCGAGAGGACCGCGATATCGGCGGCGTCTTCGCAAGAGCCGAACAAGCCTGCGGCGCGCGCGTCTGCGGCCGGGAAAAGGGCCCCGAAAAGAAAGGCAAAACAGGCGCCTGCGATCGGCAATAACGCCGTGACGGCAGGAATAAACCGGCGTGCTGGAAATCGTGCTGAAAACAAAGGACCCCTCCGCCCGTGACGCAATTTGGACCATAGTACCAAAGCCTTGGCTGAATCATGGCATGATCGGGAGGGGGAATATCCGCCCCCGCGAGCGAAATGGATCGGGGGGAGGGGGACCGCGCGTAGCCGCGGTGGAGGGCGCGTTTCCCTTGCGGGGGAGGTGGGGAGGGGGTGATGAGGCATCACGCTCGCGCGAAAAACCCGATCACCGCCACCCGGGCGCGCACCGCGCCGCGAGAATGAATTTCTATTTCGTCATTGCCGGGCTTGACCCCTCAATCCATGCGGCAAGGCCGCTCGTTCATCGCGTGACTTGATTCGCCGGATTTCAGCAAGGACCACCGGGTTAAGCCCGGTGGTGACGAAGAAAGCGGGGCGCCTTCCTAGTCGTCGAGAATAGCCACCGCTCGCGTCCAGCCCGCCGAGGCGCGCTCGATTTTCATCGGAAAGCAGGCGACCATGAAACCGTTTGCCGGGAGCTGCTCGAGATTGTGCAGCTTCTCGAGATGGCAATAACCGATATGGCGGCCGGCCTTGTGCCCTTCCCAGATCAGCGACGCGTCATGCGTCTTCGCGTATTTCTTCGCCGTGTAGACGAAGGGTGCGTCCCAGCTCCAGCCGTCGGTGCCGGTGACGCGGACGCCGCGCTCGGTCAGGTACATCGTCGCTTCGTAGCCCAGGCCGCAGCCCGAGGCGACGTAATCGGGCTGCCCGAATTTGGCGCCGGCGCTGGTGTTGACGACGACGATCTCCAACGGCTTGAGCTCGTGCCCGATGCGTTTCAATTCGGCGGCGACGTCGGCGGCGCTGGCGACGTAGCCGTCGGCGAAATGGCGGAAATCGAGCTTGACGCCGGGCTGGAAGCACCAGTTGAGCGGGATCTCGTCGATCGTCGCCGAACGCTGGCCGCGGTTCATCGTCGGATGATAGTGCCAGGGCGCGTCAAGATGCGTGCCGTTATGCGTCGAAAGCTGCACGCGCTCGACCGCCCAGCCCTGGCCGTCGGGCAAATCCTCCGCCTTGAGGCCGGGGAAGAAGCTCAGGATCTGCGGCAGGCTTTGCTGATGGTCGATATATTCGATCGACGGACCGGTTCCGGGCGGATCGGCCGCGACGTGGTTCTGCAGCGGCACGGAAATGTCGACGATTGTTCGAGGCATCGCTGTTCTCTCCACTCTGCCGATCTTAAGGCACGACTATAGTGCGCAGCATTTTCTTGACCACGACAATCGGCCGGTGCTCATGATGCACTGACGATAGCGCAAAAGAACTGCCCGAAGGAGGATGTCATGCGACCTGTGGCCTTGCTAACCGGCAAAACGCGCGGCATCAGCCGCCCGGTTTCGGGGGCGTTGGTACTGGCGGCGACGCTCGCGGCGCTTTCCCAACCGGCCTTTGCCCAGACCAAAATGATCGTCGGCCTCACCCAGTTCAACGAGGTGGCGCCGGTGATGATCGCCAAGGAGGAGGGGTTTTTCGCCAAACACGGCCTCGACGTGACCATCCAGCTGATCCCGCTCAACTCGCTGATGCCGGCGGCGCTGCAATCGGAGTCCATCCAGATCGCGTCACTGACGCCCCCGGTGCTGCTGCAGGCGGCCGACGGCGGCCTCGACCTCGTCGCCATCGCCGGCGGCGCCGTGGGTGGCAAGACCGACACCAATTTTGGCGTCGTCGAGCGGCCGGAAGCCGGCATCAAGGACGCCGCCGATTTCGCCGGCAAAAAAGTCGGCGTTCCCGGCATCGGAGCCACCCTGCAGGTGCTCTTTCGCAAGTGGCTGACGGTCAAGGGCGTCGATTATAACAAGGTGACCTTCATCGAGACGCCGTTCCCGCAGATGCCGGACATGCTCAAGGGCGGCTCGGTCGACGCGGTGGTGAGCGCCAATCCGTTCATGGGCCGCATCATCGACGCAAAGATCGGGAACTTGGTGACCAACATGGCGCCCGACATGCCGGTCGGCATGGCGTCGTTCTTCTACAGCTCGACCCGCGACTGGGCGACCAAGCATGCGGACGCCGTCAAGGCCTTCCGCGAGGCGATTGCCGAGGGCGTGGCTTTCGCCGGCTCCAATCTCGATGGCGCCAGGGCCGACTTCGGCAAACACGTCAAGCTGCCGCCGCCGGTGCTTGCCACCATCGTCTTCACCGGGTTGAACGCCGAACCGACGGTGCCGTCGCTGGCGGTGTGGATCGACACCATGAACGAGCAAAAGATGCTGAAAACCAAGGTGGTGGCGCAAAACCTCATCCTGCCTTGAGGCCGCGGCGTGCAACCGCTGCGTCCCGAAAGCGTGCGCGGGGAGCCGCACCCCGCGGAGCCGGCCATCACTTTCGATCGCGTCGATCTGGACCTTGGCGGCCGGCGCATCATCGAACAGCTGTCTTTCAGCGTGCCGCGCGGGCAGTTCGTCTGCGTCGTGGGTCCGTCGGGATGCGGCAAGACAACGCTGCTGCGCATGGTCACCGGGCTGGTCGCGCCGACGTCCGGCTCGGTGCGGCGCGAAGGGGTGGCGGTGACAGGCGCCACGCGCGAGGTCGCAGTCGTGTTCCAGGACTACGGCAAGGCGCTGCTGCCCTGGCGCACCGCCGCCGGAAACGTGGCGCTGGCGCTGGAGGCCATCGGCATGCCGAAGCGGCAGCGCGCTTCCCGCGTCGGCGAGCTGCTGAGCAAGGTCGGCCTCGCCGCCCACGCCGAGAGATACCCGGCGCAGCTTTCCGGCGGCATGCAGCAGCGCTTGCAAATCGCCCGCTGTCTGGCGCAGGAACCGTCGATCCTATTGATGGACGAGCCGTTCGGCGCGCTCGACGCCATCACCCGGCATGGCTTGCAGGACGAGGTTGCCGCTCTCGTCGCCGCCACCGGCGTCACCGTCATGTTCGTCACCCACGATCTGGAAGAAGCGATCTACCTAGGCGACCGGGTGATCTCGCTTAAGTCGAATCCGGGTCGTCTGGCGCAGGATACCGACGTTCCCTTGGCGCGGCCGCGCGACCAGCTTTCGACCCGCGAGAACGCCGACTTCCTGCGTCTCCGCCACCTGCTGTTCGGCTTCATCCAGGAGATGCTGCAATGAAGATACGCGCGCGCGGCTGGGCAGTGCCGCTGGCGTTGCTCGTCGCCGCGGAAGTGATCATGCGGGTGAACGGCACTCGCAGCGACGCTCTGGCTCGTCCCAGCGACATTGCCGTTGCCGTCTGGACGGCGCTGACCGACGGCACCATCGCCACGCAGAGCGGCCAGACCCTGGGTGCGGCGGCGGGCGGGATCGTCATCGGCGGCGGCCTCGGGCTGGCCGTCGGCTTGTGGCTCGGCCTGTCGCGCATCGCCGCGCGCCTGTCGGTGGTCTCCGTCGAGTTGTTCCGGCCCATTCCGTCAGTGGCGCTGATTCCCATCGCGCTACTCGTCTACGGCTTCGGCTACCGCATGGAGATCGCGATTGTCTCCTTCGCCTGTTTCTGGCCGATGTTGATCCTCTCGCAGGCGGCGGTGGCGGGAGTTGAACCCCGCCTGCTGGAAGTGGCACGCATCCTCGGCATGGGGCGGCTGCAGCAAATCGGCAGGATCGTTCTGCCGGCTTCTTTGCCGCGCGTGTTCGTAGCGTTCCGCCTCGTGGTCGGCATCGCCATGGTGGTGGCGGTCACGGTGGAGATCGCCGCCAATCCGCGCGGCCTCGGCTACGGCATGATCCTAGCGCAGCAGAACCTGAGACCGGAACTGATGTTCGCGCTGCTGCTGTGGGTGGGAGTCCTCGGCTGGGCCATTAACGCCGGTCTGCTGGCGCTGCAACGGAGCTTGTTCGGCCGCTTCGCGAGGACGGCATGAAACGCCCGGCTCCGGCATGGACATGGCGGGCGGGCAGCGTCCTCGTCGCTTTCGCCATCCTGCTGCTGTGGGAGGGCGTGGCCGGGTGCCGGCTGGTGTCGCCGGTGTTCCTGCCGACGCCGCTGGCGGCGCTCGCCAGTCTGCGCGACGGCTTCGTCAGCGGCGAGCTGTGGCCGCTGATCTCCGGTACGGTCGAGCGCATGCTGTTGGGGTGGGCTCTCGCCTCGCTGATCGGCGTCGCCGTCGGCGCTTTGATCGGGGTTTCTCCGGCGGCGCGGGCCTGGCTGCAGCCTACACTGGAGTTCATCCGGCCGATCCCCGCCTCGTCGGTGATGCCCATCGCCATCGCCATCTTCGGGCTGAGCCCCGGCATGGTGCTGGCGGTAGTGGCGTTCGGCTCGGTCTGGCCGGTGCTGCTGGCCACTGTGCACGGCTTTTCGGCGATCGAACCGCGTCTCGATGAGGTGGCGCGGGTGCTGCGGCTGTCACGGCCGGCGTTCATCTGGAAGATGGGTCTGCCCAACGCGCTGCCGGACATCTTCGCCGGGCTGCGGCTGTCGCTCACGGTCTCGCTTATCCTGGCGGTGGTGGGCGAGATGCTGAGTTCGCAGCACGGCCTCGGCCTCGCCATCCTGCTGGCGGCCCGCTCGTACCGCAGCGCCGATCTGTTCGCCAGCGTCGCCCTGCTCGGCGCCATCGGCTACGCGAGCAATGCCATGCTGCAGGCGCTCGAGCGCCGCGTGCTGGCTTGGCGGCTGGCGTAGAATGAGCCTGTGGCCGCGCCTGTCGATTTTCCTTCCCCGCTTCGCGGGGAGGAAAGAGTCTCAAAACAAAAAATAGCGCTGCGTCATCGGCAGCGTTTCCGCCGGCGCGCAGGTGAGAAGCTCGCCGTCGGCGCGCACTTCGTAAGTCTCGGGATCGACTTCGATGTGCGGCGTCGCATCGTTGTTGATCATGCTCTTCTTGGAGATTTTTCCGCGCGTATTTTGGACCGCGAACAGCTCTTTCTGGATGCCGAGCTTTTTGCCGAGCCCGGCCTTCACCGCGGCCTTCGACGTAAACACCACGGAGGACGCGGTACGGGCGCGGCCGTAGGCGCCGAACATCGGCCGGTAGTGGATCGGCTGCGGCGTCGGGATCGAGGCGTTGGGATCGCCCATCGGCGCGGCGACGATGGTGCCGCCCTTGATGATGCAATCGGGCTTGACGCCGAAAAACGCCGGCGACCACAGCACCAGATCGGCCAGCTTGCCCTTCTCCACCGAGCCGATGAGTTTCGATACGCCGTGGGCGATGGCAGGATTGATGGTGTATTTGGATATGTAGCGCTTAACCCGCGCATTGTCATTGTCGCCCTTTTCCTGTTTCAGCCGTCCGCGCTGCTTCTTCATCTTATGCGCGGTCTGCCAGGTGCGGATGATCACTTCGCCGACGCGGCCCATGGCTTGCGAGTCCGACGACATCATCGACAGCGCGCCGATGTCGTGCAGGATATCCTCCGCCGCGATGGTCTCCTTGCGGATGCGGCTTTCGGCAAACGCAAGGTCCTCGGCGATCGACGGATCGAGGTGATGACAGACCATCAGCATGTCGAGATGCTCGTCGATGGTGTTGCGGGTATACGGCCGCGTCGGATTGGTCGAGGACGGCAGCACGTTTTTCAGTCCCGCCACCTTGATGATGTCGGGGGCGTGGCCGCCGCCGGCGCCTTCGGTGTGCAAGGCGTGGATGGTGCGGCCCTTGAACGCCTTGATGGTGTCCTCGACGAAGCCGGATTCGTTGAGCGTGTCGGTGTGGATCATCACCTGCACGTCGTAGTCGTCGGCGACCGACAGGCAGCAGTCGATCGCCGCCGGCGTCGTGCCCCAGTCTTCGTGCAGTTTCATCGCGCAGGCGCCGGCTTTGATCATTTCCTCGAGCGCCGCCGGCCGCGAAGCGTTGCCCTTGCCGGCAAAGCCGAGATTGACCGGGAAATCGTCCGCCGCCTGGATCATGCGGGCGATGTGCCAAGGGCCAGGCGTGCAAGTGGTGGCGAAGGTGCCGTGCGACGGTCCGGTGCCGCCGCCGAGCATCGAGGTGACGCCCGCCATCAGCGCCTCGTCGACCTGCTGCGGGCAAATGAAGTGGATGTGGGTGTCGAAGCCGCCGGCGGTGAGGATTTTGCCTTCGCCGGCGATCACGTCGGTGCCCGGGCCGATGACGATGGTGACGCCGGGCTGGATGTCCGGATTGCCGGCCTTGCCGATGGCGGCGATCTTGCCGTCGGTGAGGCCGACGTCGGCTTTGACGATGCCCCAATGATCGAGGATCAGCGCGTTGGTGATGACGGTGTCGACCGCGCCCTGCTTGTTGCTGACCTGGCTCTGTCCCATGCCGTCGCGGATCACCTTGCCGCCGCCGAACTTCACCTCCTCGCCATAAGTGCAGAAATCCTTCTCGACCTCGATAATCAGATCGGTGTCGGCGAGCCGCACGCGGTCGCCCGTGGTCGGGCCGAACATATCGGCGTAGACCGAACGCGAAATATTGGTCGGCATTCGTCAGCTCCTGGTGATCGCCAATTTATCGGGCGCTTGTTTGGACGTTTTCCCTCGCTAGAAATATTTACGCAGCTTTTCAAGCGCGATTTGGTGGCCGGCCTTGCGCCGTCTTTCGATTCCTTGCTCCGAAAAATCGCGAAACCCGTCCTCCTCCGAATAGTCAGTGTCGGCGGACAGCATAATTTCGATCGGCGTAACGCGTTTGAACTTGTCGAGCGCCCGTTGCGCTTCGTCTTGCAGCTTCGATGGCGCATGCGGAATGAACTTTTCGATCGTGCAAAGCAGATCGTTCAGGCGCTCGGCGTTCCTGGTGTCTTGGCTGAGCCGTTTGCCGAAGCGAAGCTGGTTGATCCGGTCGTTCACTTGCGCAAACGTATCGGGACGTTTGGCCAGAATCGGAAACAAGTTCATCACTACCAGCAAGCGTGTCACATCATCCCCGGGTGTAAAGGCTTCAATGGCGTCGCCGAGCGGCGTGTTGTCGACGAGCCCGCCATCCCAATAGTAATGGCTCTGCGATCCTTGGCTGGTTTTCGTCCAGGGAAACTGTGGCGCCAAGCTGCCACTGGCGAGAATATGTTCCGGTTTGATCGTGGTCGGATGCAATTTGCCCAATTTTTTATTGGAGAATCGCATCAGATCGGCGGTCTCGACATCGACCGCGGTGACGACAAATGTGGTGTCGCTTTTGTTGAGCGCGTCGAAACTAACGTGGTCCGATAAGGTCTTCAAAAGTTCATGTGTGTCGTACAGAGAGGTCCAGTTCCAGGCCGGCGAGAATCTATAAAAACGCAGCACTTCCAACAGCGCGAGGTTTAGGGTCACCGCCGCAGGCACAAAGGCGGGCGCTTTGATCATGAAATCGTTCCACAAGGTTTCAAGCCGCGCCAGTGGGCCCTTGTCCTCGTCGGCGCCGACGATGCAGGCTGCATTGATGGCGCCGATCGAAACGCCGGTGACGGCTCGCAGCGTAACGTCGCGTCCCGCGTCGCCGGCGTCCTTCATCAGCTTAAACAGCGCCTGAATGCCGCCCCACTCGTAGGCGCCAAGCGCGCCGCCGCCCTGCAAAACCAGACCGATTTCGGTTTTCTTTGTTGAACGTTCGTTTGGTGCACCGGCCATGACCCATTCTCCGGTTCCAACAAATCCCCAACGTTATCCCCAGCGCGTGGCACCATCACGACATTGCACGCTTTTGCTTGCATCGCGCCGGCCGTTGCGTATCCTTACTTCCAGATCGCTCGCGTTTGGCTTCGCCGGATGAGAGAGATCGCCAAGGTCAGATCGGGCTGGTGCTGAAGCCGCTACCAGCGTCGCACCAAGCGCTGAGTTGATCCTGGTCCCAGCCGCGGTAGCAGCGCTGAGAACGTGACGAGCGGGCTTGCGCAAGTCCGCTCGTCATGATTTTTGCCGGCTCCCTTTTTCCAGCTTTCCCATGACCTCCTGCCGAAATCCGTAAACCGTGCGGGTGCCGGCCAGCGCCACCAGCTTGACCTCGCGCGTCTGACCGGGCTCGAAACGCACCGCCGTGCCGGCGGCAATGTCGAGACGCATGCCGCGGGCCTGTTTGCGGTCGAATTTCAGCGCCGGATTGGTTTCGAAGAAATGATAATGCGAACCGACCTGGATCGGCCGGTCGCCGCTGTTCGAGACTGTAAGCGTCACGCTCTTGCGACCCTTGTTGAGCTCGATGTCGCCGTCCTTGATGAAATATTCGCCGGGGATCATCTCCGCCGCCTCCTTAAACCGTCTCCCGCGAGTGGAGAGGGAACAATCATCGTATCGGCTCGTGCACCGTCACCAGCTTTGTCCCGTCGGGAAACGTCGCTTCGACCTGAATCTCCGGGATCATCTCGGCGATGCCGTCCATCACCTGCGCGCGCGTGAGCACATGGGCGCCTTCCGCCATCAATTCGGCGACCGCGCGGCCGTCGCGCGCGCCTTCGAGAATGAAATCGGAAATCAGCGCGACGGCTTCCGGATGGTTGAGCTTGACGCCGCGCTGGACGCGGCGCCGCGCCACCATCGCTGCCATGGCGATCAAGAGCTTGTCCTTCTCGCGCGGAGTGAGATGCATGGGAGCCTCTAATTCATCCACAGCCGCGGCAGCGGCCCGGCGCCGAGCGCCTTCAGCACGGCAACGAGGTCGCGGCGCAGGGCGGCACCGTCAGGCGCGACCAGCCGCGCCACGGCGAGGCCGTTCCATGCCGACGCGCCGACTTCGCCGGCGAAGTCTTTCTCCATGGCGCGGACCGCCGCAACGGCTTCGTCATCGCCCGGGATTTTGAGCACGCTCGCCACGGCGACGCTTTCCGCTGCGATCGCGCGCTGTGCCAGCCGTTGCGCGATGGCGCCGTCGAGGCGCAGCGTCTCGGCGAAAACGAGCGCGCTGCCGACGCGCACGCGCCAGCGGTCGAACAGATGTCCGCGCAGTACGGTCTCGCCCATGGCCGAACGGCCGAATACGATGGCTTCGGCCAGCACGAGACTGGCACCGCGCGCCAGCTCGACGTCGATGGTGCGCCGCAGCCGCACCTGATCGAACAGGATCGTCTCCTGCGGCAGCCACGCCAGCGCGCCGCCGCAGCCGATGGCGGCTTTCACGGCGACCTGCGTATCCGGGCCAAGCGAGCGATAGATCTTTTCCGCGGCGGCGGTGGTCACGGTCAGCCGCGCGCCGGCGCCCACCGTCATGTCGATGTCGAAGCGGTCGCCGCCCGTCATTCCGCCGGCGGTGTTGACGATGACGGCATCGAGCGTCGCCCGGCTCGTTCCGTTCGGGAAACGCACCCGCAACGAGCCGGCCTCGTGCACCCGCGCGCGACGGCTCTCGCCGGCAACGGCCGCTACCGCGAGCGCAACGCGTCCGACCGCGCGATTGGCGGCGAAGATTTTACCGTCAGTAGAGTCCGCCGGCCCGCTCGCAAGCAAGTTTCATCCCCCACGACGATCATCGTTCGTCAAAATCAAATCGCCATCGCCCGGCGCAGCGCGCCCTCGTCAAGGTCGTCGCGGCTGCAGGCGTAGATGATGGCGCCGCGCTCCATGACGGCGAAATGGTCGCCGAGTTCGCGAGCAAAGTCGAGATACTGCTCCACCAGCACGATGGCGATCTGGCCGAGTGAGCGCAGATAGGCGATGGCGCGGCCGATGTCCTTGATGATCGAGGGTTGGATGCCCTCCGTCGGCTCGTCGAGCAGCAGGAGCCGCGGCCGCATCACCAGCGCGCGGCCGATCGCCAGCTGCTGCTGCTGGCCGCCCGAGAGATCGCCGCCGCGTCGCCGCAGCATGTCCCGGAGCACCGGAAACAGCGAGAACACTTCGTCCGGCACGCTGCGGTCGTCGCGCTTGAGCGGCGCAAAGCCGGTCTTCAGGTTTTCCTCGACGGTCAATAGCGGGAAGATTTCGCGGCCTTGCGGCACGTAGGAGATGCCACGCCGCGCCCGTTCCGGCGGCCGCAGCGCGGTGATGTCTTCGCCCTCCCAGATGATGGTGCCGCGGCTTACCGGGTGCTGGCCGGCGAGCGCGTCGAGCAGGCTGGTTTTACCCACGCCGTTGCGGCCGAGCACGCAGGTCACCTTGCCGGGCTCCGCTTTGAGCGACACGGCGCGCAACGTTTGCGCGGCGCCGTAGTGCAGATCGATCGCGTTGACCTCGAGCATCGTTGATCCTATTCGCCCAGCGAATTCGCCATTCGCTCCCTACCGTCCCAAATACACTTCCACCACGCGCTCGTTCGCCGAGACTTGGTCGATGGTGCCCTCGGCCAGCACCGAGCCCTCATGCAGACAGGTGACCTTGACACCGAGGTCGCGCACGAAGGCCATGTCGTGTTCGACGACGACAACCGTGCGCTCGCGGTTGATCTCTTTGAGCAGCTCCGCCGTCTGGTGTGTTTCCACGTCGGTCATGCCGGCAACTGGCTCGTCAACCAGCAAGAGCTTCGGTTCCTGCGCCAGCAGCATGCCGATCTCCAGCCACTGCCGCTGGCCGTGCGACAGGCTGCCGGCCAGGCGGTCGCGCACCGCCGTCAAGCGGATGATCTCCAACAGGCTATCGATGCGACCGCGTTCTTCCGGACTTTCCTGCCGCCACAGCGCGGCGCGGGCGCGGCGGTCCGATTTGAGCGCAAGTTCGAGGTTGTCGGCGACGGTCTGGCTCTGGAACACCGTAGGCTTCTGGAACTTGCGGCCGATGCCGAGCTCGGCGATCTCGGCCTCGTCAAGCCGCGTGAGATCATACGAACCGTCGAACATGACATCGCCGAGGTCCGGCCGGGTCTTGCCGGTCACCACGTCCATCATCGTCGTCTTGCCGGCGCCGTTTGGGCCGATGATGGCGCGCATCTCGCCGGGCTCGATGGCGAAGGAAAGATTATTCAGCGCCTTGAAGCCGTCGAACGAGACGGTGACGCCGTTGAGATACAGCAGTGCGCTGGTCAGCGCTTCCATGGCCAGACCTCACTCCGCCGGCAGCGGCTCCCTCACGCCGTCCTCGGCGGCGGCCGACGCCCGATCCCGCCGCAACGCGTTCCAATGCCGCAACGTGCCGACGATGCCGCGCGGCAGGAGCAGCGTCACGGCGATGAACAGGCTGCCCAGCATGAACAGCCAATAGGGTGCCAGCGCTCCCGAGGTGAAGAACGTCTTGGCGTAGTTGACCAGCACGGCGCCGATCACCGCGCCGGAGAGCGTGCCGCGGCCGCCGACGGCGACCCAGATCACCGCCTCGATGGAATTGCCGGGGGCGAACTCGCTAGGATTGATGATGCCGACCTGGGGCACGTAAAGCGCACCGGCGATTCCGGCCATGCAGGCCGATAGCGTGAACACCAGCACTTTGTAGGATTCCACGCGGTAGCCGAGGAAACGCGTGCGTGATTCGGCATCGCGGATGGCGATCAACACCTTGCCGAACTTCGACGTGATGATGGCGCGGCAGAGAACAAAGGCGATCATGATCGCCACGCAGGAGATCGAGAACAACGCGTTGCGCGTCGTCTCCGCCTGTACGTTGAAACCGAGAATGTCCTTGAAGTCGGTCAGCCCGTTGTTACCGCCGAACCCGAAATTATTGCGGAAGAAGCCGAGCATCAGCGCGAAGGTGAGCGCTTGGGTGATGATCGACAGATAGACGCCGGTGACCCGGCTCCGAAAGGCGAACCAACCGAACACGAAAGCGAGCGCGCCCGGCACCAGCACCACCATGAGCGCGGCATAGGGAAAAAACTGGAAGCCGTACCAGTAGACCGGCAGCTGCTTCCAGTTCAAGAACACCATGAAATCCGGCAGGATCGGATCCGCATAGACGCCGCGGGTGCCGATCTGGCGCATCAGATACATGCCCATGGCGTAACCGCCGAGCGCGAAGAAGGCGCCGTGGCCCAGCGAAAGAATGCCGCAGAACCCCCAGATCAGGTCGATCGCCAGAGCCAGCAGCGCATAGCAGGCGTATTTGCCGAACAGCGACACCAGATAGGTCGGCACATGGAATGCGGAGGATTCCGGCAGTGCGAGGTTGAGGATCGGCACCACGATCGCGATGGCGGCGACGGCGATCAGAAAGGCCGTGGCGCCGCGGTCGAGCGAACGGATGAGCATGTGCGAACCCGTCTTCATGCTTCGACCGCCCGGCCCTTGAGGGCGAACATGCCCCGCGGCCGCTTCTGGATAAACAGAATGATGAGCACAAGTATAGCGATCTTGCCAAGCACCGCTCCGGCAAACGGTTCGAGGAACTTGTTGGCGATACCGAGCACGAAGGAACCGACCAGCGTGCCCCAAAGATTGCCGACGCCGCCGAACACCACGACCATGAAGCTGTCGATGATGTAGCCCTGGCCGAGATTGGGGCTGACGTTGTCGATCTGCGACAGGGCCACGCCGGCCATGCCGGCGATGCCGGAGCCCAAGCCGAAGGTGAGCGCATCGACGCGGCTGGTGCGGATGCCCATGGAAGCCGCCATCGGCCGGTTTTGCGTTACCGCACGCATTTCAAGGCCGAAGCGCGTGTAGCGCAGCAGCGCCAGCAGCGCGATGAATACCGCGAGCGCAAAGCAAATGATCCACATGCGGTTATAGGTGATGGTGATGCCGCCGAGGTCGAACGCGCCGCTCATCCACGACGGATTGCCGACCTCGCGATTGTTCGGGCCGAACGTCGTGCGCACCGCCTGTTGCAGGATCAGCGAAAGACCCCAGGTGGCAAGCAGCGTCTCCAGCGGCCGTCCATAGAGAAAACGGATGATGCAGCGCTCGATCAATATGCCGATGAATCCGGCGACCAGGAAGGAAAGCGGAATAGCAATGGCCAGCGAATAATCGAACAGCGCCGGGTTTCTGCTACGAATCAGGTCCTGCACGACGTAGGTGACGTAGGCGCCGATCATCACCATCTCGCCATGGGCCATGTTGATGACGCCCATGACGCCGAAGGTGATGGCAAGGCCGATGGCCGCCAGCAAAAGCACCGAGCCGAGCGAAATCCCGTACCAGGCGTTCTGCACGGCTTCCCACACGGCGAGACGGTTCTGAATAGCGCCGATCGCGGCAGCGGCGGCCTTTATGACCGGCGGCGAGGTGTCGGCCGGCAGGCTGGAGAGCAGTCCGAGAGCTTCCTGGTCGGCGCGTTGACGGATCACGTCCACGGCAGCGAGCTTGTCTTCATCGCTGGCTTTTTCGCTGGAAAGGATGATCGCGGCGCGCGCCTCCTGCATGGCGCGCTTGACCCCCGGGTCCTGCTCCTTGGCGAGCGCGGCTTCCAGCGTCGGCAGCACGCTCGCTTGACGCGACTTGAACACCGCCTGCGCGGCGTCGTAGCGCGTCGCGGGATTCTTGGCGAGCAAAGTCAACCCGCCGACGGCGGCGTCGATCGCACCCCGCAGCCGATTGTTGAGGCGCACGGTGTCAAGATCGGCCGGCGCTTCGCCGGCGATCGGCTGTCCGGTGGCGGCGTCGGTCAGCGTGCCGGCATCGTCTTTGATGTAGACCGCCTTGCGCTCGGCGCTGAACATCAAGCGGCCGTCCTGCAGGGCGCGAATGATGGTTTCGGCTCGCGGGCTGCCGCTTGAGGCGACGTCCTTGATGCCGGTGATGGTTTCGCTGAAATCGTCGGCGGTGAAGTGGGCGAGCGCCTCATCGAGGCTCGTGGCGTGCGCGCTGGCGCAGCCCAGCGCGAAGCTGAAGGCCAATAGCACAGCGACGAGGCAAGCTCGGCTGAAACGCATCGCAAGGTTCCCGGGTCGAAGCCTTATCCGTACTGACGACTCAGAGACAGCCTCTATTTTTTGTTGGAGCATGATCTTCTCGAAAATCGGTGTCCACTTTTTCGGGATCATGCTCTTTCGTTGGCGCATGATCTTGTCCGAAAACCGGTATCCACTTTTCGGGGATCATGCTTTCCTTGTCGGAGCATGATCTTTTCCGAAAACCGGTGTCCACTTTTCGGGATCACGCTCTGGATGAGGGAAGGCGATACGCCGCCTTCCCGCGCGTTGATGTCACGCCGGCGTTGTTACGAGGCGCCGCCGCACTTCTTGGTTACGGTATTGTAGTTGCCGCACTTGAGCGTAACCCAATCGCCAATGAGATCTTTCGATCCGGGCAGGTAAGCCGACCAAGCGGCGCCGGGGACCAGCCCCTTGGTCTTCCACACCACGTCGAACTGGCCGTCGGGGCGAATTTCGCCGATGAAGACCGGCTTGGTGATGTGATGGTTCGGCAGCAACTCCGAGATGCCGCCGGTCAGGTTCGGCGCCTTGGTGCCGGGCAGCGCTTCGATCACCTTGTCCGGGTCGGTCGACTTCACCTTCTCCACCGCCTTCACCCACATGGCGAAGCCGATGACATGCGCTTCCATCGGGTCGTTGGTGGTGCGCTTCGGGTTCTTGGTGAACTCGTGCCATTCCTTGATGAAGGCCTCGTTCGCTGGTGTCTTGATCGATTCGAAGTAATTCCAGGCGGCGAGGTGGCCGACCAGCGGCTTGGTGTCGAGGCCGGCGAGTTCTTCTTCACCGACCGAGAACGCCACGACCGGGATGTCGGTGGCCTTGATGCCCTGGTTGCCGAGCTCCTTGTAGAACGGCACGTTGGCGTCGCCGTTGATGGTCGACACCACCGCCGTCTTCTTGCCGGCCGAGCCGAACGCCTTGATCTTGGAGACCTCGGTCTGCCAGTCGGAGAAGCCGAACGGCGTGTAGTTGATCATGATGTCCTCGGGAGCCACCTTAAGCACGTCTTTCAGGTAAGCCTCGAGGATCTTGTTGGTCGTGCGCGGATAGACGTAGTCGGTGCCTTCCAGCACCCAGCGCTTCACATTTCCGCCCTCCGGGCTCGCCAGATACTCGACTGCCGGGATGGCCTGCTGGTTCGGCGCGGCGCCGGTGTAGAACACGTTGCGCTCGCTCTCTTCGCCTTCGTACTGCACCGGATAGAACAGGATGCTGTTGAGCTCCTTGAACACCGGCAGCACGGACTTGCGCGATACCGAGGTCCAGCAGCCGAACACGACGGCGACCTTGTCCTTGCTGATCAGTTCGCGGGCCTTTTCCGCGAACAACGGCCAGTTCGAGGCGGGATCGACTACGACCGCTTCGAGCTTCTTGCCGAGCACGCCACCCTTTTTGTTCTGCTCGTCGATGAGCATGAGTACCACGTCCTTCAGCGTCGTCTCGCTGATCGCCATGGTTCCGGAAAGCGAATGGAGAATGCCGACCTTGATCGTATCCTCGGCGCGGGCGGGCAGCGCCGCCGTGAGGCCTAAGGCAAGACCAGCCGCGGCGGCAAGCCAGCGGCGGCCTGGCGGTCGTTCGGCGACCGCGTTCGTTAAGTTGAGCATCGCGATGTCCTCTGTTTGACGCGCGACCGGCCCGGCGCCGTCCCGCGGTCGCCAAATCGCAAGGAGCGTGCCAACAGCCAACAGAGCGTATGTGATTGAAATTGCGTGCAAATTCTTCTGAGTGCCGGCTATCGGACAGACGCGCCGCGCCCATTTTGAATCCGATCTCCGCGCATCGCCGCCCATTAATTAGGCAGGCCCCTTTTTGAATCATAAAAAAGCGCCGATGAAACATTAGGCAGGGACTAAGGTGCGCATGGCTTGACGTGGGACCCGCGATGCGTCGATTCAGCGACGCCATGGCCTGTTTCATCAATCAACGGCAATTCGCGATCGAATGGGGTCATTGCGATCCGGCCGGCATCGTCTTCAATGGCCGCTTCTTCGAATTCTTCGACTGGGGGACTTGGTGGCTGTTCGAGGCCGCGTTGGGCGTGCCCGCTCATGACTTGGTCGGCGCCTTCGGCATCATCGGCATTCCGCTGGTCGACGCCCGCGCCCGTTTCCTCGCCCCGGCACGGTTCGGCGATGTCGTGGAGCTGACCTCGCAGATCAAGGAGTTCCGCCGGTCGAGCTTCGATGTCGAACACCGGCTGATGGTGCGCGGCGCGCTCGCGGTCGAAGGCCGCGAGACCCGCGTTTGGGCGTCGCGCGACGCGGCCGACTCGTCCGTGATCAGATCAGAGCCCATTCCGGATGAAGTCATCGCCCGCTTCCAGGTGCCGTGAAGACGACGGCGGGCGATGCGAGCTGTTGTCGACTGCCGACCCGACGCTTCGTCGAAGTTCAGAATAGCCCTGAGAACGCCCAGTAGAGGGTGCCGGAAATCACCATGGCCGCCGGCAAGGTCAGCACCCAGGCCAGCGCGATATTGCGCACGGTCGAGAGCTGCAGGCCGGAGCCGTTCGCCGACATGGTGCCGGCTATCCCCGACGACAGCACGTGGGTCGTTGAAACCGGCAATCCATACATGTCGGCGGCGGCAATCGTCGCGGCGGCGGTGATTTCGGCGCACGC
>JBEKJZ010000026.1:0-44605 GCA_050010955.1 Xanthobacteraceae bacterium
CGTCGTCGATAGCGCCGAGGTCGATGCCGTCGCGCTGCAAGCAGCGCAAGAGATCGCCGCGCTGCCGCCGGGAGCGCTGGCGGTTGCGCGCCGGCTGATGCGCGGCCAGCGTGACGCCGTCATCAAACAGATCGAAGCTGAATCGATGCATTTCGGGGATCTTCTGAAATCCGACGAGGCGCGCGCCGCCTTCCAGGCGTTTCTCGCCCGCAAGAAGTGAGGCCGACGATGTCGTTAGCTGGCAAGACCCTGTTCATCACCGGCGCCTCGCGCGGCATCGGGCTGGCGATCGGACTGCGCGCCGCCCGCGACGGCGCCAATGTCGCGATCGCCGCCAAAACCGCGGAACCGCATCCGAAGCTGTCCGGCACCATCTACAGCGCGGCGGAGGACATCGAACGCGCCGGCGGCAAGGCGCTGCCGCTGGTGGTCGACGTCCGCGATGAAGCGATGGTGAAGGACGCGCTCGCCGAGACGGCGGCGCGGTTCGGCGGCATCGACATCGTGGTCAACAATGCCAGCGCCATCTCGCTGACGCCGGTCGCCACGACCGACATGAAGCGCTTCGATCTCATGCATCAGATCAACACCCGCGGCACGTTCGTCGTCTCCAAATGGGCCATTCCGCATCTGGAAAAGGCGGCAAACCCGCATATTCTCATGATCTCGCCGCCGCTCGACATCAAGGAGAAATGGTTCGCGCCGCACACCGCCTATACCATCGCCAAGTTCGGCATGAGCCTGGTCGCGCTCGGCCTGGCTGGCGAATTGCGCGGCAAAGGCATTGCCGTCAATGCGTTGTGGCCGCGCACGGTCATTGCCACGGCGGCAGTGCAAAACCTGCTGGGTGGCGATGCCTTGATGTGTCGATCGCGCAAGCCGGAGATCATGGCCGATGCGGCCTATGCCGTATTCATCCGGCCCTCGCGGCAGCTCACCGGCCGCTTTCTCATCGACGACACGTTCTTGGCCGAAACCGGCGTCAAGGATTTCGATCGGTATCGGGCCGATCCGACGCAAAAACTCGCCTCGGACTTCTTTGTGCCGGACGACAGCGCGCCGCCCGAGGGAGTGGACCTCGACGCCTGGCCGCGCTGACCGCACCTTGGTCGAACATGCTTCCGCTCACCCCAGCCAGCGCTTGCGCCGCTTGTAGTGCTTGCCTTCGCGGAACGATTTACGTTTGCCTTCGGCGACGCCGAGGTAGAATTCCTTGACGTCCTCGTTCTGCGCCAGCGCGGTCGCCGTGCCATCGAGCACCACGCGTCCGTTCTCGAGGATGTAGCCGTAGCCGGAATATTTGAGCGCCAGGTTGGCATTCTGCTCGGCCAGCAGGAACGAGACGCCTTCGCTGTCGTTGAGGTTCTTCATGATCGTGAAAATTTCCTCGACGATCTGCGGCGCCAAGCCCATCGACGGCTCGTCGAGCAAGATCATCTTCGGGCGCGACATCAGCGCGCGGCCGATGGCGCACATCTGCTGCTCGCCCCCGGATGTGTATCCGGCCAGCGCCTGCCGGCGTTCGCGCAGCCGCGGAAAATAGGTGTAGACCTTCTCCAGATCGGCGCGGATCGCGGCCGCCCCGTCGCGCCGGGTAAACGCGCCGGTGAGCAGATTTTCCTCGACGCTGAGATGGGCGAAGCAGTAGCGGCCCTGCATCACCTGGATGCAGCCGCGGCGCACCACCTCGTTCGGCGCGAGCCCCTGAACCTCGGCGCCGTCGAACACGATCGCGCCCTTGGTCACTTCGCCGCGCTCGGAATGCAGCAGATTGGAGATCGCCTTCAGCGTCGTGGTCTTGCCGGCGCCGTTCGCTCCGAGCAGCGCAACGATGCCGCCGTTGGCCACCGCGAGCGACACGCCCTTGAGCACGAGAATGACGCGGTCGTAGACCACTTCGATGTTATTGAGCGACAGAATTGGCGCGGTATTTGTTGCCGCTACCGGCGCGGCCATCGTCGAAGTGGCAGCAGTCATGGTCGTTTTCTCCCTGTGTTGCAGGAGAGATCGATTGCTATGCGCGAGGGCAGACAGGATGAGGGTCCCCGGTGAGGGGACCCTCATCCGTTTGCATTCGGCCGCCCACGGTCCCTTTGCCGCGGGCGGCTTGAGAATCAGCCTACGAAGACTTGTCGCAAGGCTCGGTCCGCTTCGGCCAGCCGGCGTTGGCTTTGACGTAATCCTCGGCGGTGCTGTTGATCAGCGGCAGAACCTTGTCCTTGATCGGCTGGATCGAGGGGACCACCGTGTCCCATTTCGCTCCGTCCCACTGGACCAATGAGATGCCGCTGTGACCATTGTGGTCCACGCAGCTCAGATGGATCGGTGAGGCAAAGCCCGGCAGACCCATTTCCTTCCAGCGCGCATCCGTGATGTTGAGCGCCTCAAAGCCGCGGCGCACGTCTTCGCCGGTGACCTGCTTCTTGCCGGTCAGCTTCTGAGCCGTGCGGATCGCCTCGGCAATGATAGCCGAATTGAGAACGGCGCGGTTGTAGAGGTTCTCGCCGACCTTGTCTCTCGAGGCGACCTGGCTCTTGCCCTTATCGACCACGTATTTGAGGATGTCCTGGATCGCCGGGAAGTTGGTGCCGACGCCGTTGATGTCGAGCGAACTATATCCCTTGGCTTCCGCGCCGGCGGGGCGCGCATCATCGTCGCCACCGGACCACCAGACGCCAACCAGCCGGTTCATCGGATAGCCGATCTTGGTCGCTTCCTTGATTGCCGTCGGGTTCATGGCGCCCCAGCCCTGGATATAAATCCAGTCAGGCCGGTCGCGACGCACGTCGAGCCAGAGCGAGGTCTGATTCTGCATCTGCGATGCCGGCACGGGATAGAGCTTCAGCTCGAAACCGTAGTCCTGGGCGAGCGCCTGAAGGAGCGGGATCGGCTCCTTGCCGTAGGGCGCGTCGAGATGGACCAGACCGATCTTCTTGCCCTTGAGCTTGTCAAAGCCGCCTTCGACATCGGCGGCGTGACGGACGAAAGCTGACGCGCCGTCCCAATAGGTCGCCGGCGGGTTGAAGATCCAAGGGAACAGGTCGCCGTCAGCCGAAGCCGAGAGGCCGTAGGCCATCGAAAAAACCGGCAGCTTGTCGACCGCCGCTTTTGGGATCACTTGCAGCGTTATGCCCGTCGAAAAGGGGGTGATGACAACGGGGTTTTTGCCCTTCACCGTATCGTAACACTCGACGCCTTTTTTGGTGTCGTAGCCGGTCTCGCACTCCTCGACGATGAGCTTGACGCCACCGATGCCGCCGTCGCGCTCGTTAAGCATGTTGAGATAATCGGTCAGCCCGTTGGCGATGGGTATCCCAGAACCGGCGAAGGGGCCGGTCCGATAAGTAAAGAATGGAACGTAAAGTCCGTCCTCTGCCTGCGCCGTCGCGACCGCGGCTGGAACCGCGGTCACTACCGCCAGGCCGAGAGCAAGATGCTTCAGACGCATGGCCGTTTCTCCCTTGTTGGCGCCGGTTTAACCGGCGGATCCGTGCAGCCCTCGGCCCTCATCGGCGGGACAGAGGGACTCCCGGCCGGCCGGTCCGCCGGAACGCGGGAATTGGGGCGGAGTGTGCACCATCAGTAAGGAAAGGGCCACACCCTCAATTTCTGTTTTCCGATCTGCCAGAGGCGTGCCAGCCCGTTCGGCTCCATCACCAGAAACAGGATGATCAATACTCCGACAATGACGAACGTTAGCTGCTCGGCGGCGGCCGGGTGGATCGGCAAGCCGAAGGCCGCGGGGATCGCCCGCAGCGCGATCGGCAAAATGTAGATCAGAGCGGCGCCGAAGAACGACCCGATCAGAGTTCCCAGTCCGCCGATGATCACCATGAACAGCACAAGAAAGCTCTGGTCGATAGCGAACACGTCGGCCTCGGCGCCGCCGTACCACAGGAACACCATCATCGCGCCGGCGACCCCGCAATAGAACGACGACACCGCAAAGGCGAGCAGCTTGGCGCGCAACAGCCTGATGCCGATCAGCTCGGCGGCAAGGTCCATGTCGCGCACCGACATCCACATCCGGCCGATGCGGCCATGGACCAGGTTCGAAGCCACCCAGGTCATCGCCACGACGATGCTCAACACGACCAGATAACGCGTCAGCGAGGTGGCCGTCGGGCCGGTGATCGGAATGCCCATGAAGGTCCGCAACGGAACCTCGATCGCTCCCGAGACGCTGTTGTTGTAGAGCCAGGGAATGCGGATGAAGCACCATTCCAGGAAGAATTGCGCGGCCAGCGTCGCCACCGCGAGATAAAAACCTTTGATACGCAGCGACGGCAGTCCAAACAGCACACCGACGGCGGCGGAGAAGAAACCCGACGCGATAATCCAGATGATGATATCGACGTTAGGAAAGAAGGTCGTGAGCTTCAGGCAGGCATAGGCGCCGACCCCCATGAACCCGCCGGTGCCGAGCGAAAGCAGCCCGGTGTAGCCGGTAAGCAGGTTGAGCCCGATGGCGGCGAGCGAGAAGATGAGAAACGGGATCAGCACCGCGTTGAGGGTGAAGTCACTGCCGGCAAGCGGAAAGACCACGAAGGCGACCAGCAAAATGACCAGCATCCCGATCCGGTCCTGCAGGATCGGGAACACCGCCATGTCGGCGGCGTAGTTGGTCTTGTACTGGCCGGCCTCGCGATACAGCATCGTCAAATCCGCTCGATGAGCCTTTCGCCAAACAGGCCCTGCGGCCGGAACACCAAAAATCCCAACGCGATCACATAGGCGAACCAGCTCTCGATGCCGCCGCCGAGCAGCGGCCCCCAATAGAATTCGGCGAGTTTCTCGCCAATGCCGATGATCAGGCCGCCGACGATGGCGCCCGGGATCGAAGTGAGTCCGCCGAGGATCAGCACCGGCAGCGCCTTGAGCGCGATGATCTGCAGCGAAAATGAAACCTCCGAGCGGGCCCCCCACATGATGCCGGTGGCCAGCGCTACGATCCCGGCGGCAAACCACACGATGACCCAAATCTGCTCCAGCGAGATGCCGACCGACAACGCCGCCTGGTGACTGTCGGCGACCGCGCGCAGCGCCCGCCCGATACGGGTGCGTTGAAAGAACACCGCCAGCACCGCCACCATCACCGAGGCGATGATCACCGCCGCGATATCGATCTTCTGCAGCGACACGAAGCCGCCGAGCCCTTTGAATTCGATGGCGCCGCTCGGCAGATAGAGCTGCTGCGCGATCATCACCTTGGGATTGCCGCCGAACACCAGCTGGCCGAAGCCGATGAGGAAATAGGTGATGCCGAAGGTCGCCATGAACAGAATGATGTCCGACTGGTTGACCAGCGGCCGCAGTACCAGCCGTTCGACCCCGAACGCCAGCATGAACATGACCACGACGGTGAGGCCGAGCGCAACAAAGGCCGGCACGCCTTGCTCGTGCAGGCCGACCAGCGTCAGCGCCGCGAACACGACCATGATTCCTTGCGCGAAATTGAAGACGCCCGACGCCTTGAAGATCAGGACGAAGCCGAGCGCGATCAGGGCATAGAGCACGCCGCCGACCAGGCCGTCCCATAGTGTCTGCACCAGAAGATCCGGCGCCATGCCCATCTGCACAAACGGATCGATGAAGACCTTGTGGAGGATATCCATGCGCGACCTACCCGATCGCCTGAGCAGGCACGATGACGCAGCGACGAGGCGCGCCCGGGACCGGATTCACCGTCATACGCTGACCCCGTGCGGCTCGCCCAGATAGGCGCGGATGACGTTCTTGTCGCTCTTCACGTCGTCGGGCGCGGCGTCGGCGATCTTGCGGCCGTAATCGAGCACGACGACCCGGTCGGATAGGTCCATGACCACGCCCATGTCGTGCTCGATCAGCGCGATCGTCGTGCCGTATTGCTGGTTCACGTCGAGAATGAATCGCGACATGTCCTCCTTCTCTTCGAGGTTCATGCCGGCCATCGGTTCGTCGAGCAGCAGCAGGTCGGGCTCCATGGCCAGCGCGCGACCGAGCTCCACCCGCTTTTGCAGGCCGTAGGGCAGACGTCCGACCGGGACTTTGCGGATGGCCGCGATCTCGAGAAAGTCGATGATTTCCTCGACCCGCCGCCGATGCTCGACTTCTTCGCGAAGCGCGGGGCCGTAGCGGATGAGCTGCCAGAAGAAGCCGCGCCGCATCTTGAGCGCGCGGCCGGCGAGGATGTTGTCGAGGGTGGTCATGCCCCTGAACAGCGCCAGATTTTGGAAGGTGCGCGCGATGCCGCCTTCAGCAGCGGCATAAGGCCGCATCGAAGTGCGCTCCTTGCCCTTGAACGTGATACGGCCGGATTGCGGTTGGTAGAAACCGTTGACGACGTTGAGCATCGAGGTCTTGCCGGCACCGTTGGGCCCGATGATGGCGCGGATCTCGCCCTTGCGGATGTCGAACGAGACGCCGGTCAATGCGCGCACCCCGCCGAATGCCAGCGAAACGTCCTCCACTGCGAGCAGAACCTCGCCGAGCGCCGCCTCGCGCGAGGACGGCGCCCTCATGCCGCGCGCTCCAACTTCGCAGCGCGCGCCGGATGAGCTTGCATGTCGCGGATCGCCAAGCGCGCCGCGATCACGCCTTTATGCCCGTCCTCGAAGGTGACTTCGGTCGAGATTTCCGCAGTCGCTGCGCCGTTGTAGAACGCCTCGACCAGCGGCCCGTAGCGATCGATGATATGGCCGCGGCGAAGCTTCTGCGTGCGCGTGAGTTCGCCATCGTCCGGATCGAGTTCCTTGTGCAGGATGAGGAAGCGTCGGATTTGCGCGCCGGCCAGCACTTCTTCTTCCGCAAGCGACCGGTTTACTTCATCGATATGACGCGCGATCATGTCGTAGACCTGCGGATTGGCGGCGAGCTCCTGATATGAGCCGTAGACGACGTTGTTCCGCTCGGCCCAGCTGCCGACCGAAGTCAGATCGATATTGATCATGGCGCAGACCGGCTGGCGCCGACCGCCACGGCCTCGCGGATGTTGGGATAGAACTTGAGCTTGTTCTCGATGTATTTGGGCGCGAACACGGTGCCATCGCTCAGCCGCCCGACGTCCTTGGCGCGGTCGATGATCTTCAATTGGCCGCTCTTCGGGTCGAAGAAACCGGCGTCGCCGGTGTGCACCCAGCCGTCGGGCGTGAGCACCTCGGCGGTCTTGCCCGGGTCTTTGTAATAACCGGCGAACACGCCGGGCGAGCGATAGAGGACTTCGCCGCTGTCGGAGATCTTGACCTCGACATCGGGTGAGGCCTTGCCCACCGTGTCGGAGTAGATCTCGCCGTCCGGCTGCGCGGTGACGTAGACCGAAGCCTCGGTCTGGCCGTAGAGCTGTTTCAAATTGAGGCCGATGCCGCGCCAGAAGCGAAAGATTTCGGGGCCGATCGCCTCGCCGGCAGTATAGGCCACACGGACGCGCGACAGCCCGAACTGGTTCATCAGCGGGCCGTACACCAGCAGGTTTCCGATGCCATAGAGCAAGCGCGCGCGCAGCGGCACCTTCTCGCCGTCAAGAATCTTCTGCCCCCAGCGCGCCGCCACCGCGATGAAGAAATCGAACACCTTGCGCTTGAGCGCGCCGGCATCCGCCATCCGCACCGTGGTCAGCGTCAGGATGTTCTCGTAGACCCGGGGCGGCGCAAACGCGTAAGTCGTGCCGATCTCGCGCCGATCCTGGACCACCGTATCGGGCGCCTCCGGACAATTGACGCAGTAGCCCGCCACATAGGACTGCACATAAGAAAAAATGTAATCGCCGACCCACGCCAGCGGCAGATAGGCAATCACCTCCTCGTTCTGATCGAGATGATCGAAGGCATTGGCATTGCGCGCGGAGACGATCGTATTCTCGAAGGTCAGCATCACGCCTTTGGCGCGGCCCGTCGTCCCCGAGGTGTAGAGGATGACGCTGAGATCGCTGCCCTTGCCCGCGGCGACGCCGGCTTGCCAAAGCTGCAGACATTCGGGATCGCTCGCAAGCTTTTTGCGGCCGAGTCCTTGCACGTCCTCGAAGGCGATCAAGCGGCTGTGGTCGTAGTCCTTCAATCCGCGCGGCTCGTCATAAATGACTTGGCCGAGATGCGGCAGCCGATCCGACACCGCGATGATCTTGTCGACCTGTTCCTGGTCCTGGACGACAGCCAGCGTCACCTCGGCATGCGCCAACACGAAGGCCATCTCGTCGGCGACGGCATCGGCATAAACCGGCACCGGCACGGCGCCGAGCGCCTGGCCCGCGCACATCGCCCAATAAAGCCGCGGGCGGTTGCTGCCGATGATGGTGAATTTGTCGCCGCGCTTGAGGCCGCGCTCGGCGAGCCCGATCGAGAAGGCGCGAACCTCCTCGAGCATCTGCACCCATGTCCACGCCTGCCAGATGCCGAGATCCTTGTGGCGCATGGCGGATCGGCCGCCGATCGCGCCGGCGTTGTGGATCAGAAGCTTGGGCAGCGTATCTAAGCCGAGATCGACCGATTGCACGGCGTTCCTCCGCCCCTATTGGTTTCGCGCTTCGATGAGAAGCGCACCGCTCGTAACGGATGTCCGCACCGCTTGAGCGACTCAAGGGCGCCGTCAGTGCACCGTGGGCCAACGCCACAACTTACCGTACGCGGAAACCGCAGATCCCCCAATCCATGGTCGCCGGCGTTGGTTACTTGGCCGAATATGCCCTGAATTCTCGCATTGCTGGAGGAAAACGACAATGCTATTTCACACCTAAGCCTAGGCATTTTGACGCGAAATTCACCCCGGGGGTGCCGAAGCCTCCGACCTAACTGGCCGCCAGGCTGGGCAATGTCCCCTATGCTCGATTCATCCTCAGCCGGTTCGCCGCAATTTTCTCTCGCTGAAGACCAGATCGCGGTCCGCGACATGGCCCGCGCCTTTGCCGCGGAAGTCTTCGCCCCGCAGGCGCTGGCCTGGGACGAGGCCAAGCACTTCCCCGTTGCCGAAATGCGCAAGGCCGCCGCGCTCGGCATGGGCGGTATCTATATTTCCGCGGATGTCGGGGGCTCGGCCCTGTCCCGGCTCGATGCGGCCTTGATTTTCGAGGCGCTGGCCACCGGCTGTCCGACGGTGGCGGCCTATATGTCGATCCACAACATGGCCGCTTGGATGATCGATGCCTATGGTTCCGATGAGCTGCGCAAGACATGGCTGCCCAAGCTGTGCACGATGGAGCTTCTGGCGAGCTATTGCCTGACCGAGCCGGGTGCGGGCTCGGACGCGGCGGCGCTGGCGACGCGCGCCGTGCGCGACGGCGACACCTACGTCCTCAACGGCCAAAAGCAGTTCATCTCCGGAGCCGGCGCCGGCGACCTCTATGTGGTGATGGCGCGAACCGGCGGTGCCGGTCCGTCCGGAATATCGACGCTGGTCGTTCCGGGCGACACCCCAGGCATTTCGCTCGGCGCCAACGAGCGCAAGATGGGCTGGAACGCACAGCCGACGCGCGCCGTGATCTTCCAAGGCGCGCGCGTACCGGCCGGCAACCGGCTGGGCGAGGAAGGGATCGGTTTTAAGATCGCCATGGCCGGCCTTGACGGCGGCCGGCTCAACATTGCGGCCTGTTCGCTCGGCGGCGCCCAGGTCGCCCTGGAAAAGGCGCTGGCCTACATGAAAGAGCGCCGCGCCTTTGGCAAACGCCTGGAAGAGTTTCAGGCCCTGCAATTCCGCCTCGCCGATATGGCGACCGGGCTGGAGGCGTCGCGCGCGCTGTTGTGGCGGGCGGCCGCGGCGCTCGACCGCAAGGATGCGGACGCGACGCCGCTCTGCGCCATGGCCAAACGCTTTGTCACCGATACTTGCTTCGAGGTTGCCAATCAGGCGCTGCAGCTGCACGGCGGCTACGGCTACCTGTCGGAATTCGGCATCGAAAAGATCGTGCGTGATTTGCGCGTGCATCAGATCCTCGAAGGAACCAACGAGATCATGCGCCTGATCGTGGCAAGAAGCCTCGTCGGACGATGAGCGGAGCGGTGCTTCAGGACGGCGAACTGATCGTCCGGCAGGAGCGGGCGCTGCGCCGGATCACGCTCAATCGGCCGAAGGCGCTGAATGCGCTGACGCTGGACATGGCCGTGGCGATGACCGCGCTGCTGCGTTCCTGGGCGACGGACCCGAGCGTCGGCGCAGTCTTGATCGACGGCGCCGGCGAGCGCGGCCTGTGTGCGGGCGGCGACATCCGTGCGCTCTATGATGCGGCCAAGTCCGGCGACTCCCTTCCCGCCCAATTCTGGTCGACCGAATATCATCTGGACGTATTGATTGCGCGCTATCCGAAGCCGGTCATCGCCGTGATGGATGGCGTGGTGATGGGCGGCGGCGTCGGGCTCTCGGCGCACGCAGCGCTTCGCATCGTGACCGAACGCTCGGCCGTGGCCATGCCGGAGGTCGGGATCGGATTTTTCCCCGATGTCGGCGTCGCATTCTTGCTGGCGCGATCGCCCGGATATACCGGCACGCATCTGGCGCTGACCGGCGACCGCATGAACGCGGCCGACGCCATCGATTGCGGGTTTGCCGATGTGCATATCGCCGCCGCCCGGCTTGGCGAACTGCCGACGGCACTGGCCGAGTGCCGCACGGCCGATGATGTGCGGGCCCGCCTCGGCGAAATAGCGACCCCGCCCGCACCCGGCCGGTTGCCCGCCGCGCGGCCATGGATCGATCGCTGCTACGCCGCAAACGATGTCGAAGGCATCGTCGAGTGGTTGCGCGCCGACGGCGGCGATGCCGCGCGCGCGGCGCTGGCGAATATCATGACGAAGTCCCCGACCTCGCTCAAAGTCACATTGCGAAACATTCGTTCGGCTGTATCATTCAGCAGAGTTGAGCAGAGCTTCCAGCAGGATTACCGCATCGCGCTCGCCTGCATCGCCGGACACGATTTCATCGAAGGCATCCGCGCCGCGATCGTCGACAAGGACCGCAATCCCGCCTGGCGACCGGACCGGCTCGAAGACGTGACGAAAGAGATTGTCGACCGGCACTTCCGGCCGGTCGGCAAGTTGGAACTGACCTTCGACGATTGAGAGAGGGTTACCGCCATGCCGACCATCGGATTCATCGGTCTCGGAAACATGGGCGCGCCCATGGCCGCCAATCTCGTCAAGTCCGGCGAGCGGGTCTTGGGCTTCGATATGGTCGCGGCGGCGCGCCAGGCATCGGTCCGAGACGGCGTGCAGATCGTCGCCGACGCCAAGCAGTCCGCGGCGCTTGCAGACGTGGTGGTGACCATGCTGCCGGCCGGCGAGCACGTCGTCTCGGTCTGGCGAGATGTGCTGCCGGCGGCGAAGAAAGGCGCGCTGTTCATCGATTGCTCGACGATCGATGTCGCCGGCGCGCGGGCGGCGCACGCGCTGGCGGCCGAGCACGGCATCGCTTCGCTCGACGCCCCGGTCTCCGGCGGTGTCGGTGGCGCCAAGGCGGCGACGCTCACCTTCATGGTCGGCGGCGCGGCGGAAGCTTTCGCGCGGGGCAAGCCGGTGCTCGAGCGCATGGGCAAGCGCATCGTCCATTGCGGCGAGGCGGGCAACGGTCAGGTCGCCAAGATCTGCAACAACATGATCCTCGGCGGGCAACGGTCAGGTCGCCAAGATCTGCAACAACATGATCCTCGGCATCTCGATGATCGGGGTGAGCGAAGCTTTCGTGCTGGGCGAAAAGCTCGGCCTCTCGCATCAGGCCTTGTTCGACGTCGCCTCGGCGTCCTCGGGTCAGTGCTGGTCGCTGACCAGCTATTGCCCGGTGCCGGGGCCGGTGCCGGCGAGTCCGGCCAACAACGGCTACAAACCGGGATTTGCCGCCGCCTTGATGTTGAAGGATCTCAAATTAGCCCGGGAGGCGGCGCAGTCGGTCAAGGCCAAGACGGCGCTCGGGGCGCACGCCGCCGAGATCTACGATCTGTTCGCGCAGCAAGGTCAGGGAACGTCGGACTTCTCCGGGATCATCAACTTCGTTCGCGGGCAATCAGGAAAGAGCTGACGGCTCACCTTCAGGCGCTCGCAGCAACCTCCACCGACGCGCCGCGGCTGAGCCAGCCGGGGTCGGTCGTCGGCAGCGGGATGGCGTCGATCAACATGCGCGTGTAGGCGGCGGCCGGCGCGGCGAAGATGCGTTCACACGGCCCCTCCTCGACCACCCGGCCCTCGCGCATGACCACGACTCGCTGGCAGATCGAGCGCACGACCGAAAGATCATGACTGATGAAGGCGAGCGCCAGATGCATTTCGCCGGTCAGCTCCTTGAGCAGGCGCAGCACCTGCGCCTGCGTGGACACGTCGAGTCCCGACACGATCTCGTCGGCGAGAACGAAATCGGGCCGTAGCACGACCGCGCGCGCGATGCCGACCCGTTGCCGCTGTCCGCCGGATAGCTCGTACGAATAAAAGTCGACGGTGCCGCGGGACAATCCGACGCGATCGAGAATGCCGTGCACCAGCGCCAGCGCCGCGGCGTGGCTCTTGGCCAAGCCGTGCAGCAGGATCGGCTCGATCAGGATGCGTCCGATCGTGTGCCGCGGATTGAGCGAGGACATCGGGTCCTGAAAGATCATCTGCATGCGTCGGCGCAGCGGCCGCCTGGCGCGTTCGTCGAGCGCGGTGATATCGCTGCCATCGAATACCACGGAGCCAGCCGCCGGTTTGATCAGACCGAGCAGCGCGCGTCCGAGCGTGGTCTTGCCGGAGCCGGACTCGCCGACAATGCCGACCGTCTCGCTTTTGCCGACGCGAATATCGACGCCATGCAAGACAACCGGCGAATCGCCGCGGCGCGTGAACAAACTGCCAGGCCGTCCGTAGGCAACGACCAGCCCGCGGGCGAGGAGAAGATCGTCTGCCATCAGCGCAACCCCGCAACGCCGGCGTCGAAGGCGGCGATCTCGGCTCGCAGCGCCGCAATGACCTCGGGCGGCGTCGGCTCAAGCCCGGTATCCGGACGATCGTAGCGCGGATTGGCCGCGAGCAGCGCCTTGGTATAGGAGTGGCGCGGGGCCGCGAGTACGTCGGCCGTGCTGCCCTGCTCCATCACCTTGCCCATATACAACACGGTCAGCCGGTCGCAGATTTTCGCCACCACGCCGAGATCGTGGGACACAAACAGCACGCTGGTGCCGTGACGCTCCTGCAGCGAACGGATCAGCCGCAGAATTTGCTTTTGCACGGTGACGTCGAGCGCGGTGGTCGGCTCGTCGGCGATGACAAGCTTGGGTTCGAGTGCGAACGCCGCGGCGATCAGCACGCGTTGGCGCATGCCGCCGGAAAGCTGGTGCGGATAGCTGTCGAGCACCCGCTTCGGATCGCGAATCTGCACCTCTTCAAGCAAGGCGTGCGCGCGAAGCCGGGCTTGTTTCGCCGACAGGCCGCGCTTGAGCCGCAGCCCGTCGGTCATTTGCGCGTCGATCCGTCGCGACGGATTGAGCGCCGTCGAAGGGTCCTGGGGCACGAGCGCGATGTCGCGGCCGAGCACCGCGCGCAGATCCTTCGGCAACAGCGAGAGAAGGTCGCGGCCCTCAAACACGATGCGTCCGTCCGTCACTTTCAGTTGCGAGGGGATGATTCCCAGGATCGCCTTGGCGATGGTCGACTTGCCCGCCCCGCTCTCGCCGACCAGCCCGTGCACTTCGCCGGTGGCGACGGCGAGCGACACGCGGCGCAGAATCGGCCGGTTCCCGTCGCGCAACGAAATCGCACTGAGCGCTTCGATCGCAAGCCGGGGCGCGGTCATCGGCGCAGCACCGGATCGAGGCTGCGGGCCAAGCCGTCGCCGAGCTGGTTGAAGGCGACCACCGTGGCAAACAACGCCGCCAGCGGCGCCGCCAACACCCACCACGCCTCATGCACGATCTGGCGGCCCTCGGCGATCATGCCGCCCCAGGTCGGAGTATCCGAAGATACCGACAGCCCGACAAACGACAGGATCGCTTCGACCACGACGGCGATGCCCATTTCCAGGGTCAGCAAGGCGATGAGCACCGGAACGACATTCGGCAGGATTTCGCGGAACAGGATGGCCGGGCGCGAGAAGCCGATGGTACGGGCGGCGACCACATAGTCCATCTGCGCCTGACTTTTGGTCTCGGTGCGGACCACGCGGCAAAAGCGCGTCCAGTCGATGACAACGATGGCGGTGATTACCGAATGCAGCCCGGTGCCGATGACGGCGATCAGCAGGATCGACAGCAGCACCGGCGGGAACGCCATCCACACATCGACCAACCGCGAAATCAGCGCGTCGACCAGCTCGCCGAGAAAGCCGGCCAACAGGCCGAGCAGCGATCCGATCAGACAAGCGAGCCCGGCCGCCACGAATGCCACCGTCAGTGAAACCCGGGCGCCGTAGATCACCCGCGAGAGCACGTCACGCCCGAGCCCGTCGGTGCCGAGCAGGAAACCGGGCTCGGCATCAGGAAAACCGGCGGGCGGTGTCGTCGTCATCAACAGATTCTGCGCCAGCGGATCCTTTGGTGCGACCCACGGCGCGGCGATGGCGACAACGATCAACAGCAGAATGAAACCGCCGGCGCAAACGACTTTGGGATCGCGCATGAGCCGGGCCGCAACCGTGGGCGGTTGCGGTCCGCTATCCATCGTCGATGTTGATGACCAGTGTTCCACTTCGCGCCGGTTCCGGCTCAGCCATGCCGTAGTCTCGGATTGAGAGTCGCAACCGTGAGATCGACCGCAATGTTGATGAGAATGAAGATCAATCCGAACAACAGTACCAAACCCTGGATCAGCGGGAAATCGCGATTGATGACGGCGTCGATCGCCAGGTTGCCGATGCCGGGATAGGCGAAGATGCGTTCGACGATCACGGTGCCGCCGACCAGGAAGGTGAACTGGACGCCGGTGAGCGCGATGGTCGGACCGACGGCGTTGCGCAACGCTTCCTGCAACACCAAGCGCAGCTCACGGAAGCCCTTGATCCGCGCCAACAGCACATAATCCTGCACCATGGCCTCCTTGAGCGATTGCTTGAGCAGCCGCACGATCACGGCGGCGAGCGGCAAGGCCAGCGCCAATGTCGGCATCGCCATATGGCTGAGGATATTGCCGGCCACGGCGAAGCGGCCGGTGACGATGCTTTCGGCCAGATAAAATCTGGTGACGAAGCCTTGCGCCAAATCCGGATCGATGCGGCCGGTCAGCGGCAACACCGGAAGCGCAACGGCAAAGATGAGAACCAAGGCCAGCGCCCAGATGAAGTCCGGTGCGGCCAGCATGATGCTGTTCAATCCGTCGATCGCGGTCTCGCCGGCGGTGCGCCGCATCAGCGTGCCGGCGACCGCGATGCCGCCGCCCAAGGCGACCGCGACCAGGAGCGCGAGTATGGCGAGCTCAAGTGTCGCCGGCAGCCGCGAGGCGAGCACCTCGGTCACGTAGAGGTGCAAGGTGATCGAGGTGCCGAAGTCGCCGGCGACTATCCCCCTGATCCAGATCCAGAACTGGGTGAGCAGCGGCGCGTCGAGGCCGTAATGCGCCTTGAGCGCGGCGATGTCGGCGGGACCGGCGCCCGGCGAGATCATCATGGCGACGGGATCGCCCGGCACCACGCGCAGCAGCACGAACACCACGACCGCCACGCCAGCGAGCGTGATGAGCGCCATGGCCACGCGATTGACGACGATGGCAATCAACATGAACGGTCCATGAGACTGACCTCGTCAATTGCCGCCGCGCGCCCGGCGCGGCGGCGGACCGCATCGACGAGGTATTAGGCCTTCGCGACCAGCGTCGCCGGTTGCAAGGCTCCCGAAACGTTCGGGGTGACCTTGAGGTCGGACTTGTAGAGGATCGGCTGGGCGTATTGCAGCAGCGGCAGGATATAGCCCTGCTCGGCGATGTAACGATCCACGTCCTTCCAGCCCTGGATGCGTTTCTTCTCGTCCTTCTCGCCCCACAGCGGGCCGATCTTGGCGTCGAGATCGTCGGAGTGCCAGGCCGAGTGCGGCGATTTGCTCCACATCGCGAAGCCGGTCGAGCAGGTCGGATCGCCGATCGCGTTGCCCCAATTGTAGAACGCCGCCGGCGCCAGCTTATGCGACATGCGCAGCTCGAAATGCTTGGCGATTTCATAGACCTCGATGTTGGCGTCGATACCGACATCGCGCCACATGCCGACGATCGCCTGGATCATCTCGTAATCCTTCGGCTTGAAGCCGCGCGTCGTCTGGATGGTGAACTTGACCGGCTTCTCCTTCGAATAGCCGCTGGCGGCCAGGAGCTTCTTCGCCAAAGCCGGATCGTGCGCCACCTTGATCGAGGGATCGAAGGCCTCGTATTCCGGCGCCTCCAGCGTAGCGATCGGCACACCGTAGCCGCGCAACAGCCGCTTGACGATCGCCTCCTTGTCGACAGCGTGACACATGGCGAGACGGACGTTCTTGTCGTCCATGACCCCGCCATTGGTAATGAAGATCTGACCGATGTCGGAGATCGGCGTGCAAACGCCTTTCAGTCCGGCCTTGTTCCTGAGGCGGTCATACTCCTCGTACGGCACTTCCAGGGTGACATCGGACGATCCGCTTTCGATTTCAGCGACGCGGCTGGTCGCGTCGGGGACGAACTTGAACACCACGGTCTCGAATGCGGGCTTGCCGCCCCAGTATTTCGGATTGGCCTTGAGCCGCAGGTAGGCATTGCCCTCATAAGCGTCGACCATGTACGGGCCGGTGCCGATCGGCGCCTTCTCGAATCCCTGCGGGCCAACTTTCTCAAAATAATTCTTGGGCAGCACATAGCCAGCGAGGAAGGCCATCCATTTGAAGATGGTCGCGTCATAGTTCAGCACATCGGCGATAATGCGGTGGCCGTCGATCTTGAAGTTGCCCAAGCTCGCCCACACGAACGAGACCATATTTCCGCCCTTCGGATCGCCCTCGCGCTGAATGGTCCACACGACATCCGCAGGCGTGAATGGGCTGCCATCGTGCCAAACGACGTTCTCCCGTACATCCATCCAAACCTTGGTCTTATCGTCGTTCCAGCCCCAGCCGGTCAGCAGACCGGGCTCAAACGCGAGATTGGGTTTCTGGCCGATGTATTGATCGAATACCGAGCGGTAGATCGCCTGGATTGTCGGGTTCACCGAGGAGGGTCCGACGTCGGGGTCGAAGGACGGCAGGTTGACGTTATAGGCGATATTGAGCGTGTTGCCGGCAGCGGCGCCGGCAAAGCGCCGAGGCGCCAGCAACGTTGCAAGGAGGCCGCCGCTCGCCGCGAAGGCCTGACGACGCGTAACGTTGAACATGTTGGACACTCCCCCTTTTTGACCACCGCAGGCGGCCGCTCGTTCGCTCGCTCGACTTCACGCCAAGGTGCGTTGCGGATCGGCACCGTTAAGCCGATACTTTAAGCCTAAAGCAACACCCGGACAAGCTGAGGCTTTGGGCTTTTTTCGGCAATTTTAGGCAGCAACCGCGTGGACGATGCCAAGCCGGACGCCACCGCCGCAATCGGCGGCCCGGCCCGACCGCGAGTCCCTGTTGCGTGAGCCGCCAAGCCGTTGCAAGACGAATGGGAAGGTTTCATAAATGTTAGATCGGCCGGCCTCGCTTGATCGATAATGTCGGCTCGGAGGCTCTCATGGCGGAACGATCGTTTGCACGCGAAGTGCAAGATCTCAAACTGGGCGACGGCGAGGAGTTCCGCGGCGAGGGAATTCTCGCCATCACCAAGGCGCTGCTGCAATCCGGCGTAGCGTATGTCGGCGGCTACCAGGGTGCGCCGATTTCCCATCTGATGGACGTGCTCAACGACGCCAAGGACGTGCTCGACGAACTCGGCGTGCATTTCGAGAACTCGGCGTCGGAAGCCGCCGCCGCGGCGATGCTCGCGGCCTCGGTCAATTATCCGATCCGCGGCGCGGTCACCTTCAAATCCCCGGTCGGCATCAATGTCGCCTCCGATGCGATCGCCAATCTCGCCTCCAGCGGCGTCACCGGCGGGGCGCTGATCATTATCGGCGAGGATTACGGCGAAGGCTCCTCGATCATGCAGGAGCGGTCGCATCCCTACGCCATGAAATCGCAGGTCTGGCTGCTCGATCCGCGCCCGAACCTGCCTTCGATCGTCAAGGCCGTGGAAGACGGCTTCGCGCTTTCCGAAGTCTCGCACACGCCGGTGATGCTGGAAGTCCGCATCCGCGCCTGCCACGTGCACGGCCGCTTCGTCGCCAAGGACAACAAGCCGCCGGCCTTCTCGTTGCGCGAGGCGCTGGAGAACCCGCGGCGCGACACCGAACGCGTGGTGCTGCCGCCCGCCTCCTATCTCCACGAGCGGGAAAAGATCGAGCAGCGCTGGCCGGCCGCCGTCAAGTTCATCAAGGAACGCAAGCTCAACGAATTTTTCGGACCCGAAACCGCCGATGTCGGCATCGTCGTGCAGGGCGGCTTCTACAATTCGGTGATGCGCTCGCTGCAGCAGCTCGGGCTGGCCGACGTCTACGGCGAGACCGCGGTGCCGATCTACGTGCTCAATGTCACCTATCCGCTGATCGACGACGAGGTGGCCGCCTTCGCGGTGAACAAGAAGGCTATCCTCATGGTCGAGGAAGGCCAGCCCGAGTTCATCGAGCAGGCGCTGAACACCATTCTGCGCCGGCGCGATATCCAGACCAAGATCAGCGGTAAGGACGTGCTGCCGATGGCGGGCGAATATACGCCCGCGGTCGTCACCAAGGGCATCAAGGCTTTTCTCGAGCTGCATGCCAACCAGTTGCTCGGCAACGCCCCGCCGCATCCGGACGCTTCGGCGGTGCTCGGCGATCCGAAGGTCAAGGCGCTCGCGAAAGCGGTTCCGCCGCGACCGCCGAGTTTTTGCATCGGCTGCCCGGAGCGGCCGATTTTTGCCGCGATGAAGCTCGTCCAGGCGGAACTCGGCGAGCATAACGTTGCCGGCGACATCGGCTGTCATCTGTTCGCCTGCCTGCCGCCGTTCAATATCGGCGCCACCACCATGGGCTACGGACTAGGGCCCGCATCGTCCTCCGCTTTCAACGTCAAAGCCGACAAGCGACCGATCTCGATCATGGGCGACGGCGGCTTTTGGCATAACGGTCTTTCCTCGAGCATCGGCAATGCCGTCTACAACAAACAGGACGGCGTCATCATGGTGGTCGACAATTTCTATTCCGCGGCGACCGGCGGCCAGGACATCATGTCGTCGCGCGCGATCAACCCGGCGCGCTCCACCAACAATACTATCGTCGATGCGGTGAAGGGCGTCGGCGTCAAATGGGTGCGCCACGTCGACCGAACGTACGACGTGCCGCGCATGCGCGACATCTTGCGCGAGGCGCTGACTAGCAAGGAGGAGGGTCCGAAAGTGATCGTCGCCTCATCCGAATGCATGCTCAACAAGCAGCGCCGGGTGAAACCGCTGTTCCAGAAATCGGTGCGCGACGGCGAGCGCATGGTGCGCGAACGCTTCGGCGTCGACGAGGACGTTTGCACCGGCGATCACGCCTGCATCCGGTTGTCCGGCTGTCCGTCGCTGTCGGTGAAACATACCGATGATCCGCTCAAGGACGACCCGGTGGCGGCGATCGACCAGAATTGCGTCGGCTGCGGCAATTGCGGCGAGGTGTCGGAGGCCGCAGTGCTCTGCCCGTCGTTCTACCGCGCCGACATCATTCACAACCCGACCCGGTTCGACCGCTTCGTCTCCAGGCTGCGCCGTGCGGTGATCGGCTTCCTGCAACACCGCCGCGAAGTCCGCCGGGTCGCCTTCGCGGAATGATGCGGGACGCGGCGTCATGAACGATCTGCCGCGGACGCCGAGCAGGTTTACCACCGAACGGCCGATCTGCGTCGCCGTTATGGCCATGGGCGGTCAGGGCGGCGGCGTGCTGTGCGACTGGATCGTGGAGCTTGCCGAGTCGCAGGGCTGGCACGCGCAATCGACCTCGATTCCCGGCGTCGCCCAGCGCACCGGCGCGACCCTTTATTATGTCGAGATGCTGCCGCCGAAGGGCGGCCGCGCACCGATCCTGTCGCTGATGCCCGCCCAGGGCGAAGTCGACGTGGTGCTTGCATCCGAATTGATGGAGGCCGGCCGCTCGATTCTGCGCGGCCTCGTGACGCCGGAACGCACCACCTTGATCGCTTCGACGCATCGCTTGTACGCGGTTGCCGAGAAGGAAAAGCCCGGCGATGCCACCGCCGATCCGAATACGGTGGTCGAAGCCGCCGGCGTCGCGGCAAAGCGCATGATCGCCTTCGACATGGAGGCGGTCGCCAACAGCAATAACAGCGTCATCTCGGCGTGCCTGTTTGGCGCATTGGCGGCGTCCGGCACCTTGCCGTTTACGCGCGAAAGCTTCGAAGCCATCATCAAATCCGGCGGCCGCGGCGTGGCGACGAACCTCAACGCCTTCCGCGCCGCCCACGAGCAGGCCGCACAGCCGCCGGCTGCCAAGAGCCCGACGCTGAAAAAGCCGGGCAAGCGCTTTACGCCGCTGCCGGCTTCCGCCGGACGGGCGGAGCTCGACCGGCTTTTGGCGCGCATCCGCAAATTACCGGCGCCGCTGCACGACATGGTGTTCGCGGGCGTCAAGCACCTCACCGACTTCCAGGATCCAGCCTATGCGAACGAGTATCTCGATCGCGTGACCAAGATCTACGAACTTGATGCCGCGCATGGCGGCGCCTCCAAGGCTTACGCGCTCACCGCCGCCGCTGCCAAATACGTCGCCGTGGCGATGGCCTATGACGACGTGATCCGCGTCGCCGATCTAAAAACTCGACCCAGCCGTTACGACCGCGTGCAGCGTGACAACGCCGTGGGCGAAGGGCAGATCGTCTACACCACCGAATACATGCATCCGCGGCTCGAGGAAGTGGCCGGCACGCTCCCCGCCCCGCTCGGGCGCTTGCTCGAGGCGAACCCGGCTTTGTTCGGCTGGATGTTCCGCAAGGGCCGCCGCGTGCGCTCGGGAACGATCCGCTGGTTTTTGATGCTCTATGGACTTGCGGCGCTCAAGCCCATCCGCCGCACGACGTTGCGCCACCGGCGCGAGATGGCGCATCTCGAAGACTGGCTGTCGCTGGCCGCCGCTCACGTGGCGCAGAACTACGATCTCGCCGTCGAGATCGTCAACGCACGCCGCCTGGTCAAAGGTTATTCCGACACGCACGCGCGCGGCCAATCGAAATTCGAGCGTGTGATCGGCGCCGTTCCGCTGCTTGCGGCGCGCGCCGACGGCGGCGACTGGATGCGGCGGCTGCGCGACGCCGCGCTACTCGACGAGACCGGCATCGCGCTCGACGGCGCGCTCAAGACCATCGCGACGCTTTAAGCGTTCGTTCTAATCAATCGGAGCTGGTCGAGGCGGGTATTCCTCGCGGCAAAAAGCAAGGCTATGCTTCGCTCCGGTTGAACTCCGGGGGGCTTAAATGATCGATCGTCGTCACGCAATCCGTCTCAGCCTGGCCGGGCTACCGGCCGCTTGGCTGGTTCGCTCGTCAACAGCGCGGGCCGAGCAAGCGTTTGCCCGCTTTATTCCATTCCTGGCCGACCTGGATGGCTGGCAAGGCAAAAAACGCGGCATGTCGATGGAAATGCCGGGGAACAGTATGATCACCGCCACGCGCGAGTACCATCGCGACGCGGCGCGGCTTACCGCCAGCATCATCGTCGGCGCTGCCGCCCAGGGGGCATTGGCCGCAACCAAGGCCGGAATGAACATCGAAACCAGCGACGGCCGCATGAGCACGTCGACAATCGACGGCCTGCCGGTGACCAGAACCTTCAACTTCAAAGACAAGTCCGGCACGATTCTGGTCGCGCTCAGCACAAACGCGATGTTCAGTCTTTCATTCAATGGAATCGCCGAGGACGAAGCGCTCACGCTGGCCAAAAAATTCAACTGGAAACCCATGCAGGCCGCACAACCGAAATAGCCGGCCGCCGCCGCACGACGAGACGTGCAGATGAGCGACGCCGCCCTGGCCGAGATTGTATCCTTCTGGCGCCAAGCCGGGCCCGACAAATGGTTCGAGGCTGATGAAGATTTCGACCGGACCATCAGGTCGAGGTTTCTTGCGATTCATGAGGTGGCGGCGCGGGGTGAGCTCGCGGCTTTTGAAGAAAGAGCGGAAGGAGCGCTCGCCCTTCTGATTCTGCTCGACCAATTCCCGCGGAACATGTTCCGCAACAGTGCGCGCGCGTTCGCAACCGACCACTTGGCGCGCACCGTAGCAGACCGCGCTCTTGCTCGGGGGTTCGATCAGGAAGCCGACACAACCATGCGGCCGTTCTTTTATCTGCCCTTCATGCATTCCGAGCTACTGGCCGATCAGGATCGCTGCCTGCAGCTGTACGAGGCGTTCGGCGATCCGGAGCAACTGAAATTTGCGGTGACGCACCGCGATATCATCGCGAAATTCGGACGATTTCCCCATCGCAACCGCGTATTGGGCCGCGAAACGACGCCGGCCGAACGGGAGTTTTTGGAAGGCGGTGGCTTCGCGGGATGACGGTATCCGCGATACTCAACCCAACGCCTTTCCCAGCAAAAATCCCGAGCCGCCGCCGAGCCCCGGACCGGGATGGGTCGAGGCGCCGATGTGGTAGAGCCGCGCGACCGGTGTGCGGTGATTGACCGAGCCGTGGAATGGCCGCCACAGAAAAAATTGGTCGATGCCGCAGAACCCGCCATAGGGATCGCCGCCGACGAGATTGATGTTCAGCGCTTCGAGGTCGGCCGGCGAATATGACTTTCGCGCCATCACGTTGTCGCAAAAGCCATCGATGTGCGAAGCGAGGATCGCCTCGACCCGGTCGGCGTAATTCTCGCGTATCGCTTCGGTCCAGCGGCCGTCCGCCGGCGTGACGATCTCGCCAGCCGCATCGCCTTTCAATGTGCGCGGCGCCTCGGGCAATTGCAGCCACAGTATCGAGGCGCCCGGCGGACAGCGCGAGGGATCGAGCGCCGCCGGCTGGCCGACGCAGACGGTTGGTGTCGCCGGCAGCATGCCGCGCTCGGCCTCATTGGCGGCTTTCGATACGCCATCCAGCCCCGGCGTGAGATGAATGAGCGCGACCGTCGCCAGCGCCGGCGTTTTCCACTGCGGCGGCGCCTTGAGCGCATAGTGGATCTGCATATTGCCCTTGCCGTAGCGGTACTGCGCGACGGCCGCGGTGACGTCCGCGGGCAGCGCGACATCGGCGAGCAACCGCCCGTAAAGCTGATTGGGCGTCACCGAACAGATAACGCCCCTGGCGGCCTCGATCTCTTTGCCGCCGGCGAGCCGAACGCCGCACGCGACGCCATTTGCATCGACCAGCACCCGCTCGACATCGGTGCCCAGAAGAATGTCGCCGCCCTGGTCGCGGATCAGGCGCTCGAACGCCGCCAGCGCGTTCTTGGCGCCGCCCTTGACGATCGGCGCGCCGGCGACTTCGAGCGCAAAGGCAATGACCTTCCCCATCTGGCCCGAATAGGCGCTTTCCGGCCCGAGGCCGGTGTGCAGCACCCAGGGCGCGAACAGCGCGCGCACGAGATCGGACTGATAGCGGCTTTCGAGCCAGCCGCGCGCGGTGCCCAGCGCTTCGCCGAAGAAATTGGCCAATCCGCGAAAGCCGCGGCGCCACGATTCGCGCGCCACGATCATGAGCATCGCGCACGACCATAACGAGCCGCCGAGCAGCGCGAACAGGAACGGAGCGTCGGCGCCGACGCGATCGATGTCGGCGGCAAAGCGCATGCCGTCGCCGGCCGCGAGCTTGTCGAAGCTGGCAATATTCGCCTTGCGGTCCATGGCGAGAACCGCATGACGGCCGTCGGGCAACAACACCGCGGTCGGCGTCGGCGTATGGGCAAAGGCGAGGCCGCGCTTTTCCAGCTCGGGTCCCAGTTCGGCATAGGCGGGCGACGTCAGGAACAGCACGAACGTCGTCGCCATGACGTCGTGCAAGAAGCCCGGCGCCGTGATCTCCTCGGTGCGAATGCAACCGCCGATGCGATCGTTGCGCTCGAGCAGCAAGACCTTGTGGCCTTTACGGCCCAGCACGGCTGCCGCCACGAGCGCATTGATGCCGCTTCCGACAACGACGTAGTCGGCGCCCGCCATTTTTGCGCGTGCCCGGCTAGTTCTTCGGCACGAGCGCCAGCACCCGCAGCGGGCTGCCGGTCCCTTTGACGATTTTCAGCGGCGCCGCGATCAGGATGGCGCCCTTCGGCGGCAGCTTGTCGAGCTGGCAGAGGCTGGCGAGGCCATAACGGTTGGCCTTGTGCATGAAGGTGTGCGCCGGGAACGGCGGGTCCATGCCGCCCGCGGAACCGGCATCGGTGCCGACGGTCTCGGACCCCCAGCCGATGACCCCCTTCGCGACCAGATAATGGATGGTCTCCGCCGCCGGACCGGGTGAATGCGGCCCCTTGTCGTCGGCATTGAGGAATTTTGCTTCGCTGGCGTTGCGCTTGTACCAGTCGGTGCGCATCAAAACCCACGAGCCGGCCGGGATATCGCCGTGCGCCTTCTCCCAGGCTTTGACGCCGTCGACCGTCAACAGGAAGTCGGGATTCTTCGCGGTCTGCGCCGAGCAGTCGATCACGCAGGCCGGAGCCACGAAATTCTTCACCGGGATGGTATCGGTGCCGCCGTCCTTGTAGTCCTTGCCGGAGATCCAATGGTTCGGCGCGTCGAAATGCGTGCCGGAATGTTCGCCGAGCTTCAGCCAGTTCCAGGCCCAGAACGGCCCATCCTTGTCGTAGTTCGAGATGGGGTGAATCTCGACCGGCGGCGTATTCTTGCCGATCGCCGGCGGCAGCTTGATCAAGGGCGTTTCCGGCCCGAGCGGCGCGGTCAGGTCCACCACCTCCACGGCGCCGGACGCGAGCGCCGATGCAAAGTCGCTGAGAACTTGAGTGCTGGTCATGCGGTTTCTCCGTCGCGCTTGTTAAAGGATTTCCACAAAAAAGCGGGTTGTGGCGGTCAGACGAAAATCTAGCCTAAACATTTTAGATATGAAATATCTGCGCTGGCAAGCGACCGGCTTGGCGGCGAGCCGGCCGGGTCGGCGCAACGCGGGGGCGAGCGAATGGCTTACGATGCGATCGTGGTCGGCGCCGGCATCAATGGGCTCGCCGCCGCGCTGCATCTTGCCGCCAAGGGCTGGAAGGTCGCCGTCGTCGAGCGCGCGGACGTTGCCGGCGGCGCGGTCAAGACCCGCGAAATCACGCTGCCCGGCTATCGCCACGATCTCTATGCCATGAATCTGAGCCTGTTTGCCGGCTCGCCGTTCCTTGCCGCCCACAAGGATCGCCTCATCGCCCATGGCCTCGCCTTCGTCGGCGCCGAGCAATGCTTCGCCACGGCGTTTCCGGATGGCGGCTGGCTCGGCGTGGAACGAAACATCGAGGCCACGGCCAGCCGGATCGCCGCGCTGAGCCCGGCCGACGCTCAGCGCTGGCGGGGCATGGTGACGGCGTTCGGGGACGACGCGCCGCACATTTTCGCGTTGCTTGGCTCGCCGATGCCGTCGTTGCCGGCGCTGCGCGCGGTCTTCGCGGCCTGGCGGGCGCGCGGCACCGGATGGGTCGCCGACACGGCGCGGCTCCTGGTCGCGTCGCCACGCGAGTGGCTGGACGAGAACTTCGAGAGCGAAAAGCTCAAAGCCATGATGGCGGTGTGGGGCATGCATCTTGATTTCTCGCCCGACTGCGCCGGCGGCGCGCTGTTTCCCTATCTGGAATCGATGGCGAACCAATGCTTCGGCATGGCGCTCGGCCGCGGCGGCGCCGACACCATCGTCACGGCCCTGGTGCGCGCCATCGCCGCGGAAGGCGGTGAAGTCCGCCTCCGCGCGCCGGTGCACAGCATCGCGATCGAGGGGGGTAGCACCAAAGGCGTCGTGCTCCAGGGCGGTGAGCGCATCGAGGCGACGCGGGCGGTGATCGCCAACCTGCATCCGCGCGTGCTGTTCGGCGATCTCATGCCCGCCTCGTCACCGGCGGCGCAACGTCTTGCCGAGCTTCGGCCCGGCCCGGCCACGATGATGATCCATCTGGCGCTCAACGAGCTGCCGGCCTGGTGCGCTGGAGCCGAGCTGCGGCGGTTTGCCTATGTGCATCTCGCGCCCTCGTTCGCGGCCATGGCGAAGACCTATACCGAAGCGCTCGACGGCTTGCTGCCGGCGGAGCCCGCCCTCGTCGTCGGCCAGCCGACGGCGATCGATCCGTCCCGCGCGCCGGACGGACGGCACGTGCTCTGGGTCCAGGTGCGGGTCCTGCCATCGCGGATTCGCGGCGATGCGGCGCGAAGCATCAGCGGCACCGACTGGGACAGCGTCAAAGAAGCCTATGCCGACAGGGTGATCGGGATCATCGAGCGCTACGCGCCCGGTTTGCGCGCAAACATTCTCGCCCGCGCCGTGCTCTCCCCCGCCGATCTTGAGCGCGACAATCCCAATCTCATCGGCGGCGACAGCCTCGGCGGCAGTCACCACCTCGATCAGAACTTCATCTTCCGGCCGGCCTTCGGCTGGTCGCGCTACCGCACGCCGATCGAACGCCTCTATATGGTCGGCGCCTCGACCTGGCCCGGCGCCGGCACCGGCGCCGGTTCAGGCTTCATGTTGGCGAAGGCGCTTGCCGGCGCTTGAGCGTCCGCCGTCAATTCCGCGGTTTGAGCAGCTCGCGGCCGATGATGAGTTTTTGCACCTCGGTCGCTCCCTCATAAATCCGCAGCGGGCGAATCTCGCGATAGAGCCGCTCGACCACCGAGCCGACGCTCACGCCGATGCCGCCGAACATCTGCACCGCCCGATCGATGACGCGCTGCGCGCCTTCGGTCGCGGCCATCTTGGCCATCGCGGTTTCCTTGGTCGTTGCCACGCCTTCGACGTCGCGCAGCCACGCGGCCCGATAGGTCAGGAGCGCCGCGGCGTCGATCTCCAGCGCCATGTCGGCCAACGCGGCTTGCGTCAACTGAAAGTCGCCGAGCGTTTGGCCGAACATTTTTCGCGTCTTGGCACGCCCGAGCGCCTCGTCGAGCGCGCGGCGGGCGAAGCCGAGCGCCGCGGCCGCCACGGAGGCGCGAAAAATATCGAGCGTGCGCATGGCGATCTTGAAACCTTCGCCCGGCGTTCCGAGGAGGCTGGAGACCGGAACGCGGCAGGAGCGAAAGCGCAGCCGCGCCAGCGGATGCGGCGCGGTGACATCGATACGCTGCGCGACCTCGAAGCCGGGCGTGTCGGCGTCGACCACAAAGGCGGAAATGCCGCGCGCGCCCGGCGCTTCGCCGCTGCGGGCGAACACGACGTAGAAATCCGCGATGCCGCCGTTCGAAATCCAGGTCTTCTCGCCATCGAGCACGTAATGGCCGTCCACGCGCCGCGCCGACGTGGATAGCGCCGCGACATCGGAGCCGGCCTCGATTTCGCTGAGCGCGAAAGCCGCAATCCCGGCGCCGGCGGCCACCCGCGGCAGATAGCGCTTTCTGAGCTCATCCGAACCGGCAAGCGTAATGGGACCGCTGCCGAGGCCCTGCATGGCGAAGGCGAAATCGGCGAGCCCGCTATGCCACGCCAGCGTTTCCCGGGCGATCACCAGATAACGCGATTGCAGCGTGTCACAGGCGCCGCCGGAGGCGGCGGGAACACAATACTGCAGCCAGCCGGCGGCGCCGAGCGCCCGCACCCAGCGCACGCAGGTCGCGTCAATGTCATCGCCGTGTCCGATATCGGCAGCGGTATCGCCGGCCCACTGGTCGATCTCGTCGGCGAAAGCGCGATGTTTCGCGTCGAAGAACGGCAGGCGCAGATGCGCGGTCCGGCTCATGATGGCTCTCCTTGAAAAATCGGCCCTTAGGGCTTTGGGCGCGGATTCATCAGTCAGTTGTTACGCCAGGCCGCCCGCCATAACCATCCCGGCGGCAAATCATTGCATTTTTTGCCCGCCGCGGCAGACTAGCCCGTAACAAGCGTGAGTTGCGGAGAGTATCGTCATGAAGGTGATCATCGCAGGCGCGGGCATCGGCGGGCTGGTCACGGCGTTGATGCTCCACGCCCGCGGGATCGACTGCGAACTCTTCGAGCAGGCGGACGCCGTCCGCGAGTTGGGCGTCGGCATCAATACGCTGCCGCACGCCATCAAGGAATTGGCCGAGCTCGGCTTGCTCGAGCGCCTGGATGCGGTCGCGATCCGCACCTACGAGCTGTTCTATACCAACCGTTTCGGTCAGGAGATTTGGCGCGAGCCGCGCGGCATCGACGCCGGTTACGACGTTCCGCAATTCTCGATTCATCGCGGCCGGCTGCAGGGCGTGATCTACCAGGCGGTGCGGGCGCGGCTCGGAGAATCCCGCATTCACCTCGGCTGCCGGCTCGGCTCGTTCACGCAGGACGACGGCGGCGTGACCGCTTATTTCTTCGACCGCAACGGCTCGCATCGGCAGACCGCGCGCGGCGACGTGCTCATCGGCGCCGACGGCATTCATTCGGTGGTCCGCGAAGCGCTGTTTCCGAACGAAGGCCCGCCGCGCTGGAACGGCCTCATGCTGTGGCGCGGCGCCATCGATTGGCCGGCGTTCCTCACCGGCCGCTCGATGGTAGTGGCCGGCGGGCTTGCGGCAAAGCTCGTCATTTATCCGATCGCCGAGGGCTCGCGGCCCGACAAGCGGCTGACCAACTGGGCGGTCGTCGGCCGGGTCGGCGATCCCTCGATGCCCATTCCGCAAAAACAAGACTGGTCGCGGCCCGGCCGCTTCGAGGATCTGATGCCGCACGTGCAGCGCTTTCGCATTCCCTATGTCGATGCCAGAGCGCTGATCGAGGCGACCAACGAGTTCTGGGAATATCCGATGTGCGACCGCGATCCGCTGCCGCGCTGGAGCCACGGCCGCGTCACGCTCCTGGGCGACGCCGCGCATCCGATGTACCCGGTGGGCTCGAACGGCGCCTCGCAGGCCATCCTTGACGCCCGGTTTCTCGCCGACCGGCTGAAGCATGCCGAGCATCCTGTGCAGGCGCTGTGGACCTATGAGCAGACCCGGCTGCCGATGACCGCCGAAATCGTGCGCATGAACCGCCGCGGCGGGCCGGAAGGCGTCATCGATGCGGTCGAAGCCCGGGCGCCGGACGGCTTTTCCAACATCGACGACGTGCTGTCGTTGGAGCAACGCAAGGCGATCGTGCGCGGCTACGCCTCCACCGCCGGCTATGCCCGCGAGCAGGTCAACAAGGCGGCGTGACAACCCCATCTAAGGCGTCTCCGCGTTCAATTCGCAATCGCCGCTACGCCTGCGCCGATGCGCTTGGGTAATCGTCCCAGGTGCGGTCCTTAAACAGGCGGCCTAATCGTTTTTTTCTTTTTCCACCCCATTGCTTGAAGAAAAACACAACGCCCTGCTGCTCGCAGGAATCGTGCAATCGCTCCACCCACCATTCCTGCATTGGGCGCGCACGCGGACCAGACTCGCCACCGATGATCGCCCAGTGAATGCCTGCAAAATCAGGATTGATGATTGGCCCAAGCAACGGCTCGAACGAAACGAATCGGACATGTGCAGGTACTTGGCGCAACAGGTCAATGCGGCCCAGGTAATCCTCGCTTTCGACAGAGGTGCCGAGCCAAACGTTCGGGAGCGTCGGAAAATCCGGCTTGGACAAAATATCCAGCATCCGTTCGGGACGCTTCGTAAGCACCTGGAACGAATGCCAGAACGCTTGCCCCATGACGCCCCACACCTGGCGTATGAAGGCTTCGTCCACGTTGTCCTGGAACAGGTCCGACGTGGAATTGACGAAGATGCGCTGCGGCCTCTTCCAGGCGAGCGGCGTTGTGAGCGCCTTCATGTCGAGATTGACGCGGCCGGTCCAGACATGGCGCTTGCCTGACTTGCGCGTGGTGCCGGCGTATTTCGCCATGCCCATCCCCTGCAGGCGCGCCGCCATGCGCATGGCTTAGCAATTTGTGCAGCCGGGCGAGAGCACTGTGCATCCGGTGGCGAGAGAAAAAGGATTTTCACATGAAGAAAGCGGATCCGACAGTGCCGAGCGCCAAGGACTTCAACAAACGGCGATCGGTCGAAGCGGGGCTCAAGCTCGCCGACGCGGCGCATGTGGCGACCTGGCGGCTCTATTGCGAGGTGCTGGCGCTGTGGCGCGGCTGCCGCAACAAGAAGTGCCGCCGCCACCGGCGCTGCCTCGGCGAGGCTGCTGCGTGCCTGTTGCGGGCGCAGCCGAGCGTGCCGGAGGCCCGACTGTCGGAAGCGGCGAAAGAAGTGATGGCCGGCGGTCCGCGGCGCGTTCCGCCGGCGACGCATCTGGAGTGGATCGTGCGGCGCGAGCCGCTGCCGCGCCTGACACGGTGGCGGGTGACCTCGGCCGACGCATCCACGTCTTAATGGGCAAGCAAGACGTGGATGGCCGGGATATAGGCGAGCGAAGCGACGCCGTCCTTCAGACGGCTATGCCCGGTGGTGACGAAGAGAAAAAGCACGTTCGCTGGTGCGGGGCCGGAGAACAATTACTCCGGAGGCGGCGGCAGGAATATAACTTCGTGCTTGGCCGAAAGCGCCACGACTTCCGGCGGTGTCTGCTCCTTCATGCTGTGGATGGCCCAGAACAGGTCGTAGAGCTTACGCGTCGGCGACACCCAGAAGAAGCATTTCACCGCCTGGTCGGACTTGTTGAACAGGCCGTGGGGAATTTGCATCGGCAGCCGGATCAGGTCGCCGGCGGTGGCGATGAATTCGCGACCGTCGATGACGAGGTCGAAGCGCCCCTCGAGCATGTAGATGAACTCGTCCTGGGTCGGATGAATGTGCGGCGGAACGAACGTGCCGGGCGGCAGCGTCGCGTGCCAGGAAAACGAGTTTTCGCAGACCTGCTTCGGCACGTAGGTCTGGCCCAGGATGTTCCAGACGATGCCGTCAAGGCCGGTCCCGGCCTTGGTGATGCCCGCCGTCATTGCAGTCATGGGACGCTCGCTCCCCGATTGGGATTTGTCTTGCGTTATTCAAGCACGCGCGCGACGCGGCGCCAACGTTCGCCACGCTCAATCAGGCAATAGCGTAAATTTGCCAAAGCCTCGTCATTATTATCCGGCCCAGACGGCTTCACAAGCCTACTAATTTAAACTTAAAATATCGCGCAAGACGCTCGACGACGCGGCCGCCCGGCCCCCGGGCGCTCGATCGAATGCTGCAGAAACCTCTCGGGAGACCGGTATGATCAAGCCTCAGGCGCTCGCTCTCAAGTCGCTCGTTGCCATGGCTGCCGCACTGGGACTGTCGATCTCCGCCGCGCAGGCCGAGGACAATCTCAAGGTCGGCCTCATCGCCACGCTGTCGGGCCCGCCCGCCGTGCTCGGCCAGCAATTGCGTAACGGCTTCACGCTGGCGGTGAAGACGCTGGGCGGCAAGCTCGGCGGCCGCGAGGCCGAGGTCGTCGTCGCCGATGACGAGCTCAAGCCCGACGTGGCCGTCGGCAAGGTCAAGGCGCTGATCGATCGCGACAAGGTCGATTTCGTGGTCGGGCCGGTGTTTTCCAACATCCTGCAGGCGATCGAGAAGCCGGTCACCGAGGCGAACGTCATCCTCATCAGTCCCAACGCCGGAACGTCGAGCTTCGCCGGCAAGGATTGCAACCCGAACTTCTTCGTCACCTCCTACCAGAACGATCAGGTGCACGAAGTCTTGGGCCAGTACGCCCAGGATTCCGGGATCAAGAAGGTAATCGTGATCGTGCCCAACTATCAGGCCGGCAAGGACGCCGCCGCCGGCTTCAAGCATAAGTTCGGCGGCGAAACCCTCGACGAAATGTACGTGCCGCTCGGCCAGCTCGATTACTCGGCGGAGCTGTCCCGCATCGCCGCCGCCAAGCCCGACGCGATCTTCGCCTTCCTGCCGGGCGGCATGGGCGTGAACTTCGTCAAGCAGTTCCGCCAAGCCGGCCTAGCCGACAAGATCACCTTCCTATCCGCGTTCACCGTCGACGAATCGACGCTGCCGGCGCAGCAGGACGCCGCGCTCGGCATGTTCGCCGGCGCCAATTGGGCGCCGAACCTCGACAATCCGCAGAACAAGGCATTCGTCGACGCCTACCTGAAAGAGTACAACGCCGTGCCGGCGACCTACGCGTTCCAGGCCTACGACGCGGCCATGCTGATCGACAGCGCGGTGCGGGCGGTCAAGGGCAATCTCACCGATAAGGACGCACTGCGCGCGGCGCTCAAGAAGGCCGATTTCAAATCGCTGCGCGGCAGCTTCAAGTTCAACAACAACCACTACCCGATCCAGGACTTCTACCTGGTCAAGGTCGCCAAACGGCCGGACGGCAAGTTCGAGACCGAGATCGTCAAGACCGTGTTCTCCAACTACGGCGATTCCTATGCCAAGGACTGCGCGATGAAGTAGCGTCGTTCGCGCGCCTAATATCTTTCCCCGCGAAGCGGGGGAGTGGGACCATACTAACAGGCGTATCGACTATCGCTGCGAAGATGGCCATTCAGCATGCCCCCTCCACCGCCCTGCGGGCGGTCCCCTCCCCCGCTCCATTTCACTTCGCGGGGGAGGATGAAGCATGACAGGCACGCTCTTCCTCGTCCAAATCCTGAACGGATTGCAGCTCGGCGTTCTTTTGTTCCTGATCGCGGCCGGCCTCACGCTGGTGTTCGGCGTGATGAATTTCATCAATCTGGCGCACGGCGCCCAATATATGCTCGGCGCCTATCTCGCTGTGGCGTTTTACGGCGTGGTCGGCAACTTCCTCGGCGCACTGGTGCTGGCGCTGCTCGCTGCGCTCGCCTTCGGTCTGCTGCTCGAATTCCTGGTGTTCCGGCACCTCTATGACCGCGACCACCTCGACCAGGTCATCGCTACTTTCGGCATCATTCTGTTTCTCGATCATGCGGTCAGGGCGATCTGGGGCGCCGCCCCATTGACGCTGCCGATCCCGGACGTGTTTACCGGCTCGGTCACGCTGATCGGCGGCCTGCTCTATCCGGTCTGGCGTCTGGTCATCATCGGCTGCGGCCTGGCGGTAGCGGCCGGGCTTTATGGGCTGGTGACGTTTACGCGAACCGGCATGCTGATACGGGCCGGAGCCACCAATGCCCGAATGGTCTCGGCGCTCGGCATCAATATCCAGCGCCTGTTCATGATCGTGTTCGGCTTCGGCACCATGCTGGCCGGTTTTGCCGGCATCATGATCGCACCGATCATCTCCGTCGAACCCGGAATGGGCGACAACATTCTGATCTTGGCTCTCGTGGTCATCGTCATCGGCGGCATCGGCTCGATCCGCGGCGCCTTCATCGCGGCGCTTCTGATCGGCCTCGTCGACACGCTCGGCCGCTCGTTCTCGATCGATATTCTCCGCCTCATGATGGGGCCGTCGCCGGCCCGGATGGTCGGTCCGGCCATCGCCTCGATGCTGATCTATGTGCTGATGGCGATCGTGCTTTACCTGCGGCCTGCCGGCTTGTTTCCGGCGCGGGGCCGGTAAGATGACCGGCGCCGCGCTTGCCGCCGCAGGCGGATCGGGCTTGCTGCGCCCCAGGCGCGACATCGCGCTGCCGGCGCTGATCTTTCTAGCCTTCGCGCTGCTGCCGCCCTTCGCCTCGCTATTGGCGGAGCAGTATCTGGTCGATCTGGCCACCCGCGTCATGATCTTTGCCGTCGCCGCGGTCGCGCTCGATCTTTTGGTCGGATATGGCGGCCTGGTTTCGTTTGGCCATGCGGCGTTCGTCGGGCTCGGCGCCTATGCCGTCGGCATTCTTTCCGCCGAGGGTATCGACGACGCGCTCATATCGCTGCCCGTCGCCATCGCAGTGGCGATGCTGTTCGCCTTCGTCACCGGCATCGTGTGCCTGCGGACTAAGGGCGTTTATTTCATCATGATCACGCTCGCATTCGGGCAAATGATTTATTTTGTCGCGACCTCGCTGGCGCCTTATGGCGGCGATAACGGCCTAACCATTGCGGCGCGCAACACCGTCGCCGGTTTTTCACTGCTCAAGAGCGACCGCGCGTTCTACTACGTCACCCTCCTCTGCCTGCTGGCGACTTATCTTTTCTGCCGCACTCTGGTCGCATCGCGCTTCGGCCGTGTCCTGCGCGGCGCCAAGGAGAACGCGGCGCGGATGGCGACGATTGGGTTCACGGTCCGACGTTTCCAGCTCGTCGCCTATGTGATTTCCGGCGGTCTCGGCGGATTGTCCGGATTCCTGCTGGCAAATTCGACCGAATTCGTCAGTCCGGCTTTCATGTCCTGGCAAAGATCGGGCGAACTGATCGTCATGGTCATTCTCGGCGGCGTCGGCACGCTCGACGGCGCGATCGTCGGCGCCGCCGCTTATCTTGGCGCCGAGGAATGGCTATCGGGAATGATCGAGAACTGGCAGGTGATCTTCGGGCCGCTTCTGGTGCTGGTCGTTCTGTTCGCGCGCGGCGGGTTGATCGGCCTGTGCTCGCGGCTTTGGCGATGGTTCGATCATGCCTGAGCCGGTGCTTCGCCTCGAACGACTGCGCAAGAGCTTCGGCAGCCTGGTCGTGACCGACGATGTGACGCTCGATGTCATCCCCGGCGAGATGCACGCCATTATCGGACCAAACGGCGCCGGCAAGACCACGCTGATCGATCAGATATCGGGCCTGCTGGCGCCGGACGACGGCAGCATCCTGTTCGCCGGCGCCGACGTCACCCGTCTGCCGCCGGAGACGCGGGCTTTGCGCGGTCTGGCGCGCAACTTTCAGATGACGTCGATCCTTCCCGGATTTCCGGTGCTGGAGAACGTCGCGCTCGCCGTCCAGGCGCGCGCCGGATCGAGCTTGCGTTTCATCGGTCGCGTCGCCGACGAGGCCGCGCTGAACCTTCCCGCCATGGCGGCGCTCGAACAGACCGGCATTGCCGACCGGGCGCATGTGCGTGCCGGCGAACTCTCTTACGGCGAGAAGCGTGCGCTCGAGCTTGCCATCGCGCTTGCCATGCAGCCGAGGCTGCTGTTGCTCGACGAACCGATGGCCGGGATCGGCCGTGAGGAGACCGAGCGGCTGGTCGAACTGCTGCTGCGGCTCAAAGGGCAATTGACGATGATTCTTGTGGAGCACGACATGGCCGCCGTGTTCGCGCTGGCCGATCGCATCTCGGTTCTGATCGGCGGCCGCCTCCTCATTACCGGCCTACCCGCTAAAGTTCGCGCCGACCCGGAAGTCGTCGCCGCCTATCTCGGCGAACAAATGGAGTGAGGCGAACAGTGCTGAAGGTCGAGACGCTCAAGGCCACCTATGGTGCCGCGCAGGTGCTGTTCGACGTGAGTTTCACCGTCGGCGATGGCGAAATGGTCACGCTGCTCGGCCGCAACGGCATGGGCAAGACTACCACGATCTCGGCCATCATGGGTTTTCTGCCGGCCGCGGGCGGGCGCATCGCGTTCGGCGATCTGCGGCTCGACGGCCTGCCGCCATACCGTATTGCCCAGGCCGGGCTCGGCTTGGTCCCCGAAGGCCGCCAAATCTTTCCGACGCTCAGCGTCGAGGAGAATCTGATCGCAACCGCGGCGGCGCGCTTCGGCGCGCCGCGCTGGAAGCTCGATGACATTTACCAGATGTTTCCCCGTCTCGCCGAGCGCCGCCGTAACATGGGCAACCAGCTTTCCGGCGGCGAGCAACAGATGCTGGCGATCGGACGCGGGCTGATGACCAATCCAAAACTCCTCATTCTCGATGAGGCGACCGAGGGGCTGGCGCCGCGCATTCGCAACGAAATCTGGGCGAGCCTCAAACGTCTCAAGGCCGAGGGGCAAGCTATTCTGCTAGTCGACAAGCACATCGACGCGCTCATCAAGCTCGCCGACCGCCATGTCGTGATCGAGAAAGGTTACGTCGTCTGGTCAGGGTCGTCGGCGGCGCTGGTCAGCGATCCGACCGTGCGGCAGCGGTATTTGCAGGCGTGAGTGTCAGCTCTCCGGCACCACCGCAGTCGCCTCGATCTCGAGGCGTGCTTCGGGCGCGACCAGGCGGGTGACGGCCACCAGCGCCATGGCCGGATAGTGATCGCCCATCACCTGACGATAGACCTCGCCGAGCGCGGACCGCGCCTGCAGATATTCGTCCATGTCGCGAACATACCAGGTCATGCGCACGATATCGCGGGCCGAAGCGCCGCCTTCGGCCAGTACCGTCAGGATATTGGCAAGGAGCTGGCGCGTCTGCCCGAGGAAGTCCGGTGCAAAGCGGCCGCGCTCATCTGCGCCGACCATTCCGCCGATGAAGAGGAGGTCGCCGCGTGCCTTGATACCGTTGGCGTAGCCTTTGGGCCGCGGCCACTCGGAGGGCTGCAGCACGACATTTGGCACCACGCGCGGCAAAGCGTCGATCGGACTGTCGGACAATTTAGTCTCCTTCAAGCATGATCTGGAAAAGTGAAAGCCGGTTGCGAAAGCATAATGCTCCATCTAGGACGCGAGCTTGCTGGCGGCCGATTCCGCCGCGATGCGCCGCAATGCGAAGCGTTGCAGTTTGCCGGTTTCGGTACGCGGCAGGCTGGTGACGTATTCGATCGCGCGGGGATATTTGTAAGGCGCCACGCTCGACTTGACGTGTTCCTGCAGCGCGCGGGTCAGCGCCATGTCGGCCGCAAGGCCTTGCTTGAGGACCACGTAGGCCTTGACGATCTGTCCGCGCTCCGCATCGGGCTGCCCGACGACGCCGCATTCCGCGACGGCCGGATGAGTCAACAGAACCGTCTCCACCTCCGGCCCGGCAATGTTGTAGCCAGCCGATATGATCATATCGTCGGAGCGCGCCTGATACCTGAAGTAGCCGTCGGCGTCCTGGATATAGGTGTCGCCGGTGACGTTCCAGCCGTGCTGCACGTACTCGGTCTGCCGCCTGTCGCCGAGATAGCGGCAACCGGTCGGCCCGCGCACGGCGAGACGGCCGGCCGCGCCCGGCGGCAATTCGCGGCCGGCCTCGTCGATGACGCGCGCTTCGTAGCCGGGCACCGGCTGTCCGGTCGCGCCCGCCCGCACCGCCTCTTCCGGCGATCCGATGAAAATGTGCAGCATCTCAGTCGAACCGAGGCCGTCGATGATGCGGATACCGGTCGCCGCCAGCCAGGCGTCGAACGTGGCGGCGGGCAACGTCTCCCCCGCCGAGACGCATTTTCGCAGCGACGAGAGGTCGTGGTCCGCGAGCTTGCCGAGCATGTAGCGGTAGGCGGTCGGCGCGGTGAAACAGACCGTGGCGCGAAGTCTGCCGATCGCCGCGAGCAGGTCGTCCGGCGCGGCTTTCTCCAGCAGGATGGCGGCGGCGCCGACCCGCAGCGGGAACAGCACCAGCCCGCCAAGCCCGAAGGTGAACGCGATCGGCGGCGAACCGATGAAACGATCGTCACGGCCGGCCCGCAGCACGTATTTGCCGAAGGTGTCGCAAATCGCCAGCATGTCGCGATGGAAATGCATGGTGCCCTTGGGCACGCCGGTGGTGCCCGACGTAAAGGCGATCAGGCACACGTCGTCGCTCGCGGTATCGCAAGCCTCGAAATGCTCATAGCCCGGCTTCGTCATCAAATCTTCGAGGCTGTCACCGGCGCCGGAGCCCCAATAGACGACCTGTGCGAGCATGGGCGCGAGCGCCCTCGCCTTCTCCATTTCGTCCGCAAGCCGCATGTCGCACAATGCAAGGCGAATTTCGGCCTTGCCGACCGGGAACGCGATCTCCGTGGCGCGCAACAGCGGCATAGTGGCGACCACGACGGCGCCGGCCTTGATGACGGCAAAATATGCCGCCACCATCATCGGGCTGTTGGGTCCGCGCAGCAGAACCCGATTTCCGGGAACGACCGCGAGATCGCGAGTGAGCACGTTGGCGATGCGGTTCACACGCTCCGCCAGACCGGCATAGGACAGGCGCTCCGTCGGCGAAATCAGGCAATCGCGGTCGCCGTGCCCGGCGGCGCGCCAAGCGTCGACGAATGCGGTCACGCAGTTCAGTCGGTCCGGATAGTGCAGCTCCGGCAGGGTAAACAAAAAGTCCGGCAGCAAATCGGGTGTAGGCAGATGATCCCGCGCAAACGTATCGATGTGTGCCGAGCGGATCATGGCTGCATCATCCTTGCACGTCCCGCAATGAAGCGATCACAACAGATCCAATGGCCCTCGACTGCCGGCTTCTGCTTGTCCGACCCGATTGGCGCCGATCATCTTAACGGTTCCCCGGAAATCGCGCGGCGCGCCGACGCTTTCGTTTTGGCGAGAAGCCGCATCAATGCCTCGACGTCGGCGGACGTCAGATCGGAGAATATCTCGGCGATCCAACCCTCGTGGGCGCGCGCCATGGCACGGAAGGCGCGGCGCCCCTCGGCGGTCAGGCTCACAAGCTGTGCTCTGCGGTCGCTGCGGGACTGCCGCCGATCCAACAGCCCCAACGCCATCAGCCGCTCCGATAGTCCGGTGACGTTGCCGTTGGAGACCATCATGCGCTGCGAAAGCTCGCCGAGCGTCATGCCGCCGGGTGCCTTGTCGAGTTGCGCCATGAGGTCGAATCTCGGCAAGGTGACGTCGAATTCCTGCCGTAGCCGACGCCGCACCTCGCCCTCGATCAAAGTGGTGCAGGTCAAGAGCCGCAGCCAGAGCCGCAATTCGCTTTCATGGTCGCCGGGCCGTTCGGTGACCTTGGTTTCCGCGTCCAGCGGGATGCTCGTCACTTCCTGCACGCGATGCCTCGTTGTCAGCTCGGGAAGCACGGCGCCGCCGACTCGCAACCATTCCCGATGCAAACATTTTAAGGTTCAAATTTATAGGCTTCAAGTAGCCTGGGAATCCGCCGCACTAGCCGGCCATGACTTCGCCGCCAGCAATCACAATGGCCTGGCCGGTAATGGAAGCCGCGTCGGCGGACGCGAGCCACAGCACGGTTCCCGCCACCTCCTCCGGCGTCACCAGACGGCCCTGCGGGTTCGACGCGACGAGTGTGGCGCGCGCATCGTCACGGCTGCGCTTGGTCTTGGCCACGATGTTGTCGACGGCGCGCTCGAACAGGTCCGTGTCGGTATATCCCGGACAGACCGCATTGACCGTGATGCCGGCACGGGCGAATTCGAGCGCCAAGCTGCGGGTCAGCCCGATGACGCCGTGTTTCGCGGCCACATAGGCCGACACATAGGCATAGCCGACAAGTCCGGCCGTCGAGGCGATGTTGATCACCCGTCCGGCCCGCTTGACGATCATGTCGGGCACGACCTCTCTCGTTACCAGGAATGTACCGGTGAGGTTCACCGCGAGCACGTGCTGCCAGGTCACCAAATCGATTTTGGTCAACGGCGCGCTCGGCGCCTCGCCGGCATTGTTGACCAGGACATCGATCGGGCCAAAGGCGTTGCGCGCGGCGGCGACGCCGGCGTGGACTTTCTTCTCGTCGGTGACATCGAAATCGGCCACCACATGGGCACGGGTCGGTCCCAAGGACGCTTGTACCGCGACCAGCGGATCGCGGCGGCGGCCGACCAGGCTGACGCGTGCGCCGGCTCCGCCGCAGGCGAGCGCAATCGCCGCGCCGATGCCGGTTCCCGCGCCGGTGACGAGTACGTGCTGATTGTGGAGCGAACTGTTGGTCACGATCGTCGCGCCTCCGGCTCAGGCTGGCGGCGGACCGGCAGCCGCGCGTGCGAGGTTGGCTTCGTACTGAGTCTTGCCGGACAGATATTGCTTCGGCCAGGGCACCGATTTGAGGCCGATTTTGGCGGCTTCGTGCAGGGTCCAGGCGGGATCGGCCAGATGCGGCCGGGCAACGGCGCACAAATCGGCGCGACCGGCGCCGATGATCGAATTGGCATGGTCGGCTTCCGAAATTGCCCCGACGGCGATGGTGGCGATGCCGACCTCGTTGCGGATCTTGTCGGCAAACGGCGTCTGATAAAGCCGGCCGTAAACCGGCTTGTCGTCATGCCAGACTTGCCCGGACGAGCAATCGATCATGTCGGCGCCGGCGGCCTTGAACAGCCGCGCGAACAGCGCCGCGTCTTCCGGTGTGTTGCCGCCTTCCGTCCAGTCGTGACACGACAACCGCACCGACATCGGCCGATCCGCCGGCCAGATCGCCCGGATGGCGCGAAAGATTTCCAGCGGGTAGCGCGCGCGGTTCTCCGGCGAGCCGCCAAATTCGTCGGCGCGACGATTGGTCAACGGCGAGAGAAAGCTCGAGAGCAGATAGCCGTGCGCGCAATGCAGTTCGAGAACGTCGAAGCCGGCCTTGGCGCCGCGGCTCGCGGCGGCGCAGAAATCCGCCTGCACCCGTTGCATGTCATCGCGCGTCATCTCGCGCGGGACGGCGCCATTCGTCAAATAGGTCACCGGCGAAGCCGACATGACCGGCCAATTGCCATGCTCCAGCGGCTGATCGACACCTTCCCACGGCACCCGGGTCGAGCCCTTGCGGCCGGAATGGCCGAGTTGCAGTCCGGCCTTGGCCGGAGTCGTATGAATGAAATCGACCAGGCGTTTCCAGGCTTCCGCCTGTTCTTCGTTCCAAAGACCGAGGCACCCCGGCGTGATCCGTGCGTCCGGCGACACGCAGGTCATCTCGCCGAAGACGAGCCCGGCGCCGCCCAGCGCGCGGCTGCCCAGGTGCACCAGATGGAAATCGTTCGGCATGCCGTCGACGGCCGAATACATCGCCATCGGCGAGACGACGATACGGTTCGGCAAGGTGACGCCGCGGATCGTGTAAGGCGTGAACATCGGCGGCACCGTCGGGCTGTTTGACAGCACGTTGACACCGCAGCGCGCCGCGAACCAGCGTTCGTAACCTTCCAGCCAGGCCTTGTCGCGAAGCCGAAGATTCTCGTGACTGATGCGCTGTGAACGCGTCAGCAGCGAATACATGAACTGCTCCGGCTCGAGCGTGTCGGCGTAGCGGCTGCCGACCACCTCGAACCATTCCATGGCGTTGCGCGCGGCGTTCTGGATGCGGGCGACGTCGACGGCGCGCACCTGTTCGTAGGCGGCGAGTACATCGGGGATCTTGTCCGGCGTGGCGCCGAAGCTGCGAAATTGCCGGGTCAGCTCGATGGCGTCCTCGAGCGCGAGCTTGGTGCCCGACCCGATCGCGAAATGCGCGGTGTGCGCCGCGTCCCCCATCAGCACGACGTGGCTGTGGCCGTTGAAGTGGCTCCAGGCGCCACAGGTCAGCCGGTTGAAATTCAGCCAGGCCGAGCCGCGCAGGTGCTGGGCGTTGCTCATCAGCTTGGCGCCGTCGAGCACTTCGCTGAATAGTTCCTCGCAGAACGCGATCGAGCGCGCTTCGTCGGCCTCGTCGAGACCGTGCGCCTTGAAGATTTCCTCCGTCGTCTCGACGATGAAGGTGGAAGTGTCTTCGTCGAATTTGTAAATGTGCGCCTGGAACCAGCCGTGCTCGGTACGGCGGAAGTCGAAGGTAAAGGCGTCGTAGGGCTTATAGGTGCCGAGCCAGATAAAGCGGTTCGGCCGTACCACCAGATCGGGTTTGAATACGCTCCGGTAGCGGTTGCGAATTTTAGAATTGATACCATCCGAAGCGATGACGAGATCGGCATCCGTGAACTCGAGGTCGGAATCGACCTCGCGATCGAAGACCAGCTCGACGCCGAGCTCCTCGCAGCGCTCCTGCAAGATATTGAGGAGCCTCTTGCGGCCAATGCCGACGAAACCGTGGCCGGTGGTGCGCATGCGCCGGCCTTTGATCAGGACCTCGATGTCGTCCCAGTGATTGAATGCGCTTTCAATTGATTGCGCGGTTTGGGGATCCCAGACGCGCATGTTCTCCATGGTGGCGTCGGAGAACACGACCCCCCAGCCGAACGTGTCGTACGGACGGTTGCGTTCGATCACAGTCACCCGGTGCGCCGGGTTCTCCTTCTTCATCAGCAGCCCGAAATAAAGCCCGGCCGGACCGCCGCCGATGCAAACAATGCGCATAGTATTCTCCGTGCATTCCACCACTGCCTGGTTCGACACGGAACCTTGGCAGCGGGTCCGAACCGCGGCGAAAGCATTCACTACAAGCGGAGCAGAGCGCGGTCGAATCTCAGGCAATTATACGTGGCGCTCGCGCTGCGGGGTCAACCATTAATACTCGTAGCCTGCCACTGACGACAATTATAGGGCGCATGTCGGTTCAGCGCAGTCCCGCGTTCGTTTTTTGAGCACGGTACAGCCAAAAGCGGCAGGGGCGGCAAAGGCGGCAAGGTGCAGGGTGTCGCACGCAAGCGATCGCGATCGGCCAGTCGAAAGCGCGCAAGAAGGGAAAGAAAGTTCCCAAGAAGCCGGCGTGAAGGGGGGGCTGGGCCTATTCGTCCAGAACGGCGCGCACCTTGGCCGCGAGCTGATCGAGCGTGAACGGCTTGCCGATCATGTGGACACCGACGTCGAGAACGCCGCCGTGGACCACGGCATTCGCCGTGTACCCGGTGGTGAACAGCACCTTGAGGCCCGGCCGGCGGCGTACCGCTGCATCGGCCAGCTTTCTGCCGTTGATGTCCGGCATCACCACGTCGGTAAACAGCAATTTGACGTCAGCCACCCGATCAAGAATGGCCAGCGCATTGGCGGCGTTTTCGCTGTCGAAAACCGTATAGCCGAGTTCGTGAAGCGTCTCGGTCGTGAGCCGCCGCATGAGCGCATCATCCTCGACCACCAGGATGATTTCGCTGCGGTCTCCCATGTGCATCGGCTCCGAGGTTTTTCGTTGGATGTCCTTGGCGTCGCCGACCAGCCGCGGCAGATAGATCTTCACATTGGTGCCAGCACCGACCTCGGAATAGATCTTAATATGGCCGTGCGATTGCTTGACGAAGCCGTACACCTGACTCAAGCCGAGCCCGGTTCCTTTGCCCGATGGTTTGGTGGTGAAAAACGGGTCGAACACGCGCGAAGCTACCTCGGGCGACATGCCGCTGCCGGTATCGGTGATGGCGATCATCACGAATTGCCCGGGTGCGACTTCCGGATTCTGCCTGCAATACGCCTCATCTAAAAAGGCATTGGCAGTCTCGATGGTCACTTTGCCGCCGTCCGGCATGGCATCGCGCGCGTTGATCGCGATGTTGAGGATGGCGTTCTCGAGTTGCTGCGCGTCGGCATGGATCGTCCACAACCCGGCCGCCGCCACGGTCTCGATGCGGATTTGCTCGCCCAAGGTCGAGTGCAGCAAATCGGACATGTTGACGATCATCTTGTTGGCATCGATCGGCTGCGGCACCAAAGGCTGCTGACGTGCAAAGGCGAGCAGGCGTCGCGTCAGGATGGCGGCGCGCTCGGTGGCATTGGTCGCCGCATCGAGAAACCGCTCAATGTCGTTATCGCCTTTTTTGATGCGCCGGGAAATGAGATCGTGCGCGCCCATGATCACACCCAGCATATTGTTGAAGTCGTGGGCGATGCCGCCGGTGAGCTGACCCAGCGCTTCCATCTTCTGTGACTGCCGCAACTGGCTTTCGACCTGCTCGCGCCGCGCGATCTGCTCGCGCAGCGCCTGATTGGACGTCATGAGCTGATCGCGGGCGGTGGTAATTTCGCCCACCGACCGGCGCGTATAGCGGGCGATCAAGATCCCGAGGATGCAAATCAGCAGGAACGCGAAGCCAACGCCGGCCTGCAACAGAATACCTGAACGCGCGGCAATTGATTGCCGGCGTGCAAGCAAACGGTCTTCCGCGGTCTGTATCGCCGAGATACGATCGCGGACGTCCTGCATGAGCCGAAGACCGGCATCGCTGTTCACCGTGGCGAGCGCCGCTTCAGTGTGGCCGGCCTCGCGCTCTTCGACGGTTGAGCGCAGTTCGGCAAGCTTGGCGTCGACCAGCCGGCGCAGTTCCATGACCTGCTGCTGTCGCTGCTCATTGTCGACCAGGTGGCTCAGACGGTCCAGCGACGCCGCTACTTGCTCGACAGCTTGGTCGTAAGGAGCGCGGTATTCGTCGCGGCCGGTGAGCAGGTAGCCGCGCTGGCCGGTCTCCGCGCTCTGCACCAGGCTAAGCACCCGCATCAGCTGCTCGCGTATCGCCAGCGAATGCACAACCCATTCGTCGTCACTCTTGTTGCGGGCGTCGAGCCAAAAAACGACAGCCACGATTAGGGCCGCTAGCACCGTGGTCGCGACCAGGGTCCGATTGAGCGGAGTCAGAGGTTTTGCGGTGGTCACTGGGGCGTGCAGGGAACTTGCGGTCTGGTCGAGGCGTAGGCGCCCCCGTATTGACCGGCCCTTCTCCGACGTGACATGACCACACCCATACTGGATGCAAGGCGAGCCGCCACAACGAGCGTCGGCGCTTCTGCGGCCCGCGACCCTGTTTATTCTATATCTGGCGGATGTAGCCGCGCAATCCGCAGCAACCGGCCGCACGGTAGGTTCCGCAGCGGGGCAAGTGCTAGGCAGTGAGTAGTTTCTCGATACGAATCGGCAGGTCCCGTAGCCACCATAATCTCGGCCGCGAGCGAATGAGCGCGGACTTCGACAAATTCCGTGCCCATCGCGTATATCCTTTTCCGCCGCTCAATAAGTCGCCCGGCCGCCGGATAGATCGAAGGCCGCGCCAGTGGTGAAGGAATTCTCGGCGCTGGCAAGCCAACAGATCATCGACGCCGCTTCCTCAAGCTCGAGCATCCGGCCGCGCGGAATTTTCGCGACGAT
>JBEKJZ010000027.1:0-32773 GCA_050010955.1 Xanthobacteraceae bacterium
CCGCGAACTCGTCATGCGGACTTCTGAACCAAAGCCACACTAGATCAATACGTTGCTAGTGTCCTTCGATTCCGAAGTTCGCAAACGAGGGTGCCGCATAATGATGCGAACTTCGGAATCGGCACACTAGCGGCGGCAAATTCCACGCGGCTTCCGCCATCGTGGCGCTTGCTTTTTATCCCCTGCCTTGTGCTAGAAGTCGCGGCCCAGCCCTTGCGCGCTGCGCCGACCGCCGCCATTTCCAAAATCTGAAATGGTTTTAGAGACTTAACCTTCGCCTTTCGGCGCCGTCAAGCGCCGCCCTCTTCCCCACCCTTCCCGCGCCGCCGGGAAGGTCAAGGAGCGAGCCCGGCGCACGCTAGATTGAGGTCACAAGACATGCCTGAGGTCATTTTCACCGGACCGGGAGGCCGCATCGAGGGTCGCTATCACCCGGCGCGGCAAAAGAACGCGCCGATCGGCATCGTGCTGCACCCGCATCCGCAATTCGGCGGCAACATGAACCACCAGATCGTGTACCAGCTCTATTACGCCTTCGTGCACCGGAACTTTTCCGCGCTGCGCTTCAACTTCCGCGGCGTCGGCCGGAGCCAAGGCGGCTTCGACCACGGCATCGGCGAACTCTCCGACGCCGCCGCCGCGCTCGACTGGGCGCAGTCGGTCAACCCGGAAGCGCGCAGCTGCTGGATCGCCGGCTTCTCGTTCGGCGCCTGGATCGGCATGCAGCTTCTGATGCGCCGGCCGGAGATCGAGGGTTTCATCTCGATCGCGCCGCCGGCGAACCTCTACGACTTTTCCTTCCTTGCCCCCTGCCCTTCCTCCGGCCTGATCATTCACGGCGACAAGGACGCGGTGGTGCCGCACCGCGACGTCACCACGCTGGTCGAGAAGCTCAAGACCCAGAAGGGCATCGTCATCGAGCAGAAGGTCATACGGCAAGATCGAGCCGTTGATGAGCTCGATCAGCGCCTATCTCGACAAGCGGCTCGGCAAGACCGGCGACCGGCGCAACAGCGCGGCGTGAGGGGGCACGGCGCTTCCCGCCTGTGCCCGCCCGCTTTTTCCCATCATCCCAGGAAACCGCGCAATCTCTGCCCGACGTTTCGCGCCGCGGACTTGTCGAGCCGCCCGACGCGCCGCTCGATCCGGCTCGGCTCGATGCAGGCGATCTTCGCCGGCCGGACCACTGACGCCGCCGGCAATCCGGCGCGCTTGAGATCGGTGATCGCGACATCGCACGACCAGGGCGGATTGGCGGCGCTGGTAATCATCGCCACCCAAACGACGCCGTGAACCGTGAGCTTGCGGTTCGAGATGACAAGGGCGGGACGACGCTTCTCGGCGAGCCGATCGACGTAAGGAAACGGCACGACGATCACGTCGAAGGGTTCGAATTTCGGAACAGGCTCCGTCATGCCCCCGCTCGGCGCGGTAATCGACTAATGCGATTATAAGTTCCCATAAGCTTTCTCGTCGGCTTCGCTCGACCATTCGGAGAATGACGCAAACGGATCGTCCGTTTCACTTGGCGGCGCCTTGTCGAGCAGCACGCCGTTCTCGGTCAGGCGATAGCGCAGCCTGTCGCCCGGTTTGAGGCCGAGACGCTTGCGCACCGCGCGGGGGATTACGGTCTGGTTCTTGACCGAAACCTTGGAAAAGGCGGACGGGGTGTGAACTTGGCGGTTCATCGCTGTAATATGGCTTACCGTCTTACGCCTTACAAGCCTGGTTCTGTCACGGCCTTGCCAGCACGCCGCCGGTGAGCGGACGCGGCGCGCCGGTCGTCGCCGGCAGCGTGAGCGGCAAGCCGCGGATGCTGCGCACGGCGAGATAGGCAACCGCTTGCGCCTCGAGCGAATCGATCGACCAGCCGGCCTCATGCCCGGTCTCGACGCGCGCCGGCGCCAGGCGCTCCCTCAGCATGCGCATCAGCGTCGGGTTGCGCGCGCCGCCGCCGGCGACGATCCAGGTTTTCGGCGCGCGCGGCAGCAGCGGCAGGATGCGCGCGACCGCTGCGAGCGCGGTCAGCGTCGCCGCGCCGTCCTCGACGCTGCGATCGTCCAGCGCCGCGCCGACCCAGCCGCGGAAATCGTTGCGGTCGAGCGATTTCGGCGGCGGTTTTCCGAAGAACGGATGCGCCAGGACGCGGGCGACGGCGGTCTCGTCGACGACACCGGCCGCCGCGGCGCGGCCGTCGGTGTCGAGCAGTTTTCCGGTGCGCAACCGCAAGAAATCGTCGAGCAAAGCATTGCCCGGTCCCGTATCGCAGGCGATCAGATCCTCGCCGTCGATAAAGGTGACGTTGGCGACGCCGCCGATATTGAGCACCGCAACGGGTGGCGCAACATCCAACCGCCGCACAAGCGCTCGGTGAAACACCGGCGCCAGCGGCGCGCCCTGCCCGCCGGCCGCCACGTCGGCGGCGCGAAAATCGTAGACCACGGGAACGCCAAGCCGGGCGGCCAGCAAACTGCCGTCGCCGGTGAGACCGCGCTCGGGCCGCTGCAGCACTGTTTGTCCGTGGAAGCCGATCACGGTCACGGCGTCCGCCGCGACGCCGTTGGCGGCGAGAAACGTTTCCACGGCCTCCGCGTGCGCGGCGTTCAGGCGCTGCTCGGCTTCGGCGATGACGCCCGGTCTGGCGGTGCGGTCGGTCAAATTCGTCGCCGCCGCGGCGGCGCTGCGCAACAGCGCGCGCTCGTCTTTGCTATAGGGCCGGTACGCCGTCTGCCCGAACCGGGTGACGGCCTCGCCGTCGGTCTCGATCAGGGCCACGTCGATGCCGTCCTGCGACGTGCCGCTCATCAGCCCGATCGCCAAAACCGGCGGCGATTGCGGGGAAGATTGTGCCGGCACATCCGCCACCATGGCTGCCTTCCCGGTTGAATCGGTTGCCGGACCTGTTACACCTGCGCCGCCGCCGCGGCGAGCGGCGCTTGATACCGCGGAACCCGATGAGCACCTACAAGTCAGACTTCCTCAACGTTCTCGCCGACCGCGGCTTCATCCATCAGGTCTCGGAACCCGAGGCGCTCGACGCGCTCGCGCGGACGTCAATAATCACCGGCTATATCGGTTTCGACTGCACCGCGCCATCGCTGCATATCGGCTCGCTGTTGCCGATCATGCTGCTGTACTGGCTGCAGCAGACCGGCCATCGGCCGATCGCGCTGATGGGCGGCGGCACCACCCGCGTCGGCGATCCGTCCGGCAAGGACGAGAGCCGCAAGATTCTTTCCGAAGACGACATCGAACAAAATCTGAGTGGCATACGGATAATCTTCTCTAATTTTCTCCGATTTCGAAAAAAAGGAGAAAACTTCACGCCAATAGAACGAGAAGACATAAACCGAGCGATTACGCGTGGGAAAATGTCTAAGTCTGCTGCCGCTCGTCTCCACGCGGCATTCAAAGCACCACCAAATTTATCGCCCGAAGTCCTGGCGAGATTTTCATCGGTTAGACATAACGCCGTGATGGCCAACAATGCCGACTGGCTCAACTCGCTCAATTACGTCGATTTCCTGCGCGACATCGGCCGCCATTTTTCCATCAACCGCATGCTGGCTTTCGACTCCGTGAAGCTGCGGCTCGAGCGCCAGCAGGAACTGTCATTTCTCGAATTCAATTACATGATCCTGCAGGCCTACGATTTCGTCGAGCTGCACCAGCGCTACGGCTGCGTCTTGCAGATGGGCGGCTCCGACCAGTGGGGCAACGTCGTCAGCGGCATCGATCTCGGCCGCCGGCTGCACGGCGCGCAGTTCTTCGCGCTGACCGCGCCACTGATCACCACCGCCGCGGGCGCCAAGATGGGCAAGACCGCGGCCGGCGCGGTGTGGCTCGATCCAAGAATGACGAGTCAGTATGAATTTTGGCAATACTGGCGGAACGTTGAGGATGCCGACGTTGGTCGGTTCCTAAAACTTTTTACAACGTTACCTCTGACTGAAATCGATCGACTTGCGGCACTGAGTGGCCAAGAGATCAATGAAGCAAAAAAGGTCCTCGCTACCGAGGTAACCACCCTAGTTTACGATTCTGTGATTGCAAAAAGCATCGAGAGAACAGCGCGTGAGACGTTTGAAGAAGGTGGCATGGGAGAGAATTTGCCCACCCTCACTGTAAAAGTTGGCGATGGCATCCTTACCGCAAATACGCAGATAGGCTTCACAAGCTCCAACGCTCAGGCGCGTCAATTCATCAAAGATGGAGTTATTCATGTTGGCGATCAAAAGATAACTGACATCGGCTATAAATTCCGATATGAGGATTTTGGTCCGGACGGACGGACGCTCCTAAGACTGGGGAATAAAAAGCGGGGAATTCTTATCCTCAAGTCAGAGTGAGCTCAGAAGACTTCGCTCGGCCGCAAGGGCCACGTCCTGCTCAAGCCGGTTTGAGAAACCTAACGGCCGGTGCCGACGGCACCGGTGTCGCCGATATTGTCGGTGTTGTTGTCGTTGTTGGCGGGGAATTCGAACACCTTGCGCAGCAGTCCCGGCGCCAGCGCCGAAATCGGATTGATGCGCAGCACCGGGTTGCCCGGCCGGCCGACCACCTCGTAAGTGATGCCGAGCAAACCCTCCTTGTCCCCACCCATGAATAGCCCGACTATCGGAATCTGTCCGAGCAAATTGTTGGGACCGTACAGCGGAACAAGCGTGCCGCGCATGTGCACTTCGTCGCGCGTGTAATCGACCGATCCGTCAATGGTGCCGCCGAGCATCGGTCCGCGCACCACGCCCTCGCGCAGCGTGACGCGGCCGGGCATGCGGTTGAACTCGACCCGCATGCCGGTGAACTCGAGGCCATTGCGCTGCCGCTGCGCGCCGTTGGAGACGGCGCGCTCGAGCTGCGCCTCGTCGTGGACCGCAAAATTTTGCACTCGCAGAACGCCCTGCTGCACCGGATTATCCGCCGACGGCGATTCCATCGCCAGCGCCATCTGCCCGCCGGTCATGCGCGAGTAGATGTCGGTGAAGCGAAAGAAAGCGCCGGCATCACTGCTTTCCAGGTCGATCACCTGGCGCCCGCCGGCCCGCCCGCGCAGATCGCCAGCGAGCGTGGCTTCGCGCCCGATCTTGGCGGTCAGGCCGAAACTGCGAATCTCGGCGGCGCGGCGCGTCATCTTGACGTCGACACTGCGCAACGCCTCGCCGTTGAAGCCGACAACAGCGCCGAGTTTCACATCGAGGTCGATGTCCATCGGCTGCCGTTTCGAGGGTGTGCTCGGCGAAGCGCCACCGGCCGCGGTCTTGACGAAGCCGCGGCCGTCATAGACGTCGCCGCGCATGACCACGCGCAGTGCTCCATCCGGCGTGCGTTCGGCCTTGAGGCTGGCGCGGTCGCCGTCGGAAAAGCCGTAGGCCGGGAAATTGGCCGCTTGTACCTGCCCGGAGCCGTCGAGCTCGATGGTTCCCTTGACGCCGCCGCCGGCGCCCTCGATCAGGAGATCCTCGATGCGGATCGACTGCGGCTTGGTCGCCAGCGTGAAGGTGGCGCGCGCCGGCTTGCCGGACGGCTTCGCCCATCCCGGCAACAGTCCGTCGATCTGCGCCGGCGTGAGGTCGGCCTCGACGGCAAAGCGCCCCTCACGATCGGACGTGGTGGCGACGCGGCCGGAGAGCCTAATCGGGATGGCGCCGCTGATCGTATTGTCCGCATCGAAGCCGAGACTGTTGCGCCCCGCTTCGTCCAGCATGCCTTGGATGTTGATTTCGGCGTCCGGCTCGTTGCGCAATTTGCGGTATTCGAGACTGGCCGGCGTGCCGCCGATCTTAACATCGCCCTTGAGCTGGAAGCCCTGCGGCGTGGCGCTTGCCCGCAGCAGCGCCGCTTCGACCTTCTGCCCCATGATCATGCGGTCGGCGGAAAAATTCGCGGCATCGACCGTGATCGCGTAATTGGTCGAGCCCGGCGGCAGCTCGGACTTGAGCGGCATGCCGAGCGTCACCAGCGCGCTCATGGTGCCGCGGATCGCCGCCGGGTCAAACGGAGCGTCGGCCACTTCGCGCAAGCGGTCCATGCGCAGGAGTTCGGCGGCCGCCGGGATCGGCCCGTCAAGCTTGAAGCGGACGTGCGCCGGCGGCGCGTGCGGTGCCGTGTCGGGCACCTCGAACACGCCGGACGACAGGACGAGCTTGCGGCCGGACGGCAGATCGGCCGTGGCCTTATTGACCGCGATGGTCACGTCGCGCCCGGCAATGTGCACGTTGAGGTCGGCATCGCGCAGCGCCGGCAGACCGTCCACCGGCCGGATCACGCAGCCCGTTCCCAGCGCTTCGATCGACAATCCGTCGTCGGGAACCGGCGGGCCCCCCTCCTTCAGCGTTTCGAACGGCGCGTTCACGGCGATGACAATGCGCTCGAGCGTGCCACTGGTAAGGCGCTCGTTGAACCACTCGCGCACCTTGGGCGCGATGAAAACGGGCCACAGCTTCTTCAGGGAATCGACCGGCATGCGCGTGCCGGCGACGCCCGCCCTGAGGCGAAGATCGCTGCTGGAAAAATCCACCGCCCCGGAGAGAGCGACGCCAACGTTGATATTGCCGACATCGCCCTCGTCGACAACAAAGCGGCGTGTCGTCGCATCGTAACGGCCGCTCACCGCGATGCGGTCGAGGACCACGGGCTCATTTGGTGCGCCGGCGGCGGTCAGCACAACCGTGCCGCCGCCGATCTTGAATGACCAGATGCCGCTCGCTTCCTCCGGCGCTTCAATTTGCCCAATGAGCGTGAAGCGGTTGCCGCCGGATAAAATCTGGAACGGCACCGACAGGACGCGGTTGGCGGCGTCCCAATTGAGCTTGAACTCGGCGCGCTCGATGGCGATGCGCCCATTGTCGTCGTTGGCCTCGCTGATCGAGCCCGCGTCGGCGACGATGCGGCCCGACAAAGCTTGCGGCACGCCATCCGGGCCGATCTCGCCACTGACGCGCGCCGACAGCGGTATATCGGTTTTCAGGTTGCCGTCGCCAAGGCGAGCGGCCAGGAAAAGGTCGCTCGCCAAGACGCGGCGCGCTTCCAGCTCCACTTTGCGGAAACCTTTCCGCGTCGGCTTGATCGAGGCGGTGAGCACCCATGGCCGCGCCGGATTGTCCGAGCCGACGGTCAGCACGATGCCGCCGCCATGCGGCCGCTCGACGCTGAGGCTGATATCCTGGAAGTTCCAGTGCTTGCCGGTGCGTTCGTCGTCTACGGTCAGGTTGCCGTTCTTGAGCCCAAGCTCGCGCAAGTCATGGCCGTCGAGTCCGGTCTCGCCGATGCCGTCGATCCAGGATAACAGCGCGGCGAGGATATCGTGGGCCTGACGGGGCGGCGCGGGTTGCGGCTCCGTCGACTGGGCGGTGGCGAGCGCCGCGGCAGCGCGAGTCGAAGCCGTGGCTGCCGTTCGCGCGGCCCCTTGCAGTTTTTCCTGTCTGGACAGGAGCGAGGCGGCGCTGACCGGAACCGCAGCCGTGGCAATCGGACGCTTGTCGGCGCCGGCGAAGATGGTAACGCTGCCATTCTGCTCGATCCGCACGGCCATTTCCGCGCCGACGAGATTGAGGCTTTCGGCGCGCATGTGGCCGCTCAACAGGCTCATGCCGGAGACGCGCACCTCGGCCTTCGGCGCACTCGCCACCACCGTACCGTCGGCGTCGCGCACGATGATGTCGCGGATGCGAACGGCCGTGCCGCCGTTCTCGGTGCGCTCGATCTGAGTGCCGCCGACTTCGACGTGACGACTGCTGCCGAAATTCTCCTCGATGGCGGAAGCGAGCCAGGGCGTGACGACGTCGAGCTGAATGGGTCCGCTGGCAAGCCGCCACCACAGAGCGAGGCAGCCCACAGTCACCAGCGCCACCGCGACGCCAATCCCGATCCCGGAGCGCCGCAGGAAGCGCCGGTGGCGTCCGAAGAAGCGGCGCGAGCGGGACAGCGGTCCCTGGCCGCGCGGACGTTCCCCTCCGTCAATCGCGCTCAAGCGCGCCGGTCGACGCAGGGGAACGACCCTGTCCCCTTGCGGAGCCGCCGCGTTCTGCCTGTCCTGGTTTGTCATGCCCCTTCGGGCGTCCCCTCGTCCGCGGTGCCTTCAGAACGATCCGCCGTCAGGCCACACCGGTATCCCGATCGCGAAACTTGCCGGTCCACGCGTGCCACCCTGATCCGAATTTCGGATCAAGAGACACAAACAAACTAATGATTTTCGGGTGGTTTTCCGATTGGAAAGCTCCTCTTGGGTGTGGCGGCGTCCCCGTCGGAGCTTCAATCCCCATGCTCGCCGACGAAGCCGAAATCGCGGGCGCTGATCGACCCCGTCCACCCGCGCGCGTATGCTCGCAGTCGAGGATGCCCCTCGGAAAGCGTCGAAAGGAAGGCATATGCCCCGCGAGCTCAGCCCCGGCGCGATGGCGCCGGCGTTCACCCTCCCCCGCGACGGCGGCGGCAGTATTTCGCTTGCCGATTTTGCCGGGAGCAAGCTCGTCCTCTATTTTTATCCGCGAGCGGACACTTCCGGCTGCACCAAGGAGGCGATCGACTTTTCCCGCCTGAAGGCTGTCTTCAGCAAAGCCGGCACCGAGATTCTCGGTGTTTCCGCGGACCCGGTTCCGGCGCAGGATAAATTCAAGGCCAAGCACAAGCTCGCGATCGCGCTTGCTTCGGACGAGAAGCACCGCATGCTCGAGGCTTATGGCGTCTGGCAGGAAAAGTCGATGTACGGGCGCAAGTTCATCGGGATCGTGCGGACAACGGTGCTGATCGGCCCCGAACAACGCGTCGCCCGCGTCTGGCCGAGAGTCTCAGTGACCGGTCACGCCGAGGAAGTGCTCGCGGCCGCCCGCGCGCTGTGAGGGCTGTTTGTGCGGATCTCTGCGGAACAGCGTCCCGGATCACGCTATTAGTTACCACAGCATTTACCCAAGTCCGCAAAATGCCTGCCGCGATTTCCTGAAAATTAACCATAGACCGCTCAAATCCACTCCCGGCCGGCCCTGTCACCGGCCCGTGTCGGGGAGTGTCGATGTTCTGGTGGCAAGCGGTTCGGTCAGGGCACACCGCGCATCATGCCGGCACCAGCCCTGTTTCGCGACCGCGGAGCGGGACCCGAGCCGCCGCCGGCTATACGATCGCCTATGCCGGACGGAAGATCAGGTTCGGACCGGTAGCGTTCTGGATCGCCGTCGGCAGCGTCGTCATCATGGCCGGCTGGTCGGTCGCGACCGCGACCTATTTCGCGTTCCGCGACGATCTGTTGCGGAGCGTCCTGGCGCGCCAGCACGAGCAGCAATACGCCTACGAAGATCGCATCGCCGAATTGCGCGCCAGGATCGACCGCACCACCAGCCGTCAGCTGCTCGATCAGGAGCAGTTCGAGCAAAAACTCGATGATCTGTTGCGCCGGCAGGCAACGCTGGAGTCGCGGGCGGCGGCGCTGGGCGGCATCGCCGACCCGATAACAACCGGTTCGACCCGGCCCGCGGCGCGGGGTCTCGACCGCGGCTCGTCGCTCGAGCCCGATCTGGCGCCAGGAAGCCGCAAGGGGGACAAAAGGGCCGATATGGACTCCAAGCTCTCGCGCATCGAGGCCTCGCTCGATCGGGTCGAACGGCGGCAGACCACCGCGCTTGCCCGGATGCAGGAGCGCTACGAAGGCAAAGCCCGCAAACTGCGCAGCCTGCTGGCCGACCTTGGCCTCACTCTCGACACGCGGACGCCGGCAAGCGGCGGCCCATTCGTGCCCGTCAAGCTGCCGGGCGAAGGCAACGGCTTCGAGCGCACGCTCGTCCGCGTGAATATCGCGCGCGCGCAGGCCGAACAGCTCAGCCGCACCCTCGTTTCCGTGCCCGTGCGCGTCCCGGTGAGCGGCGACATCGACATCAGCTCGGGCTTCGGTGTGCGCATGGATCCCTTTCTGCATCTGGCGGCGACGCACACCGGCATCGATTTTCGCGGCAATGCCGGCGATCCGGTTCACGCCACTGCGGCCGGCACGGTCACCACGGCTGGCTGGAGCGGCGGCTACGGCAAGATGGTCGAGATCGATCACGGCAATGGACTGTCAACCCGCTACGGCCATCTTTCGCAGATCGAGGTCAATGTCGGCGACAAAGTTCGGCTTGGTCAGATCGTCGGCCGCCTCGGCTCGACCGGGCGCTCGACCGGCCCGCATGTGCATTACGAGACGCGCATTGATGGCGAGGCGGTCGATCCGCAAAAATTCCTCAACGCCGGCGCCAAGCTCAACGGCGGATAGCCCTTTGGGACGAAGCCGGAATAGCGAATAGTGGCGCCGTGCCGCTCGCCCGCCATTTCTGTCTGTGGGGATACCATGATCCGAGTCCATCATCTGAACAATTCACGCAGTCAGCGCGTGCTCTGGCTGCTCGAAGAACTGGGCATGCCCTACGAAGTCGTGCGCTATGAGCGCAACAAGGCGACAATGCTGGCGCCCAAGGAATTGAAACGGGTGCATCCGCTCGGCAAATCGCCGGTCATCGAAGGCGACGGAAAAAAGTTCGCCGAGACCGGCTTGATCGTCGAATATCTGGTCGAACGCTACGGACCCGATTTGGCGCCGCCGCGGGATTCCGATCCTTATTGGCGCTACAAATACTGGCTGCACTACGCAGAAGGCTCATTGATGCCGCCGCTTCTCATCAAGCTTATCATCGACCGGCTCGGCCTGTTGGCGCTGCCGGCGAGACCCTTCGTGAGATCGCAGCTGAAGCTGCACCTCGACTATCTGGAGGGCGAGCTGAGCGCGGCGCCGTGGTTCGTCGGCGAGCGCTTCTCCGCCGCCGATATCATGCTGAGTTTTCCGCTTGAGACGGCCCGGGCGCGCGCCGGCCTCGATCGGACCCGGCCGAGACTGATGGATTTCCTCGAGCGCATCCACGCCCGGCCGGCTTATCAACGCGCGCTCGAAAAGGGCGGCCCCTATGGATACGCCGGCTGAAGGAGGACTCCGTCGATATCACCGTCGGGGGGCGCTATCGCAGGGATGGCGCCATTGACCATAGCGAACGGCTTTGAGACCATCCACTGATGCAGTTCGAGATTCTCGGCGAGATTTCCGAAGTCGAGACGTTCGCCACAGGCTCTAGAATTCGTGAAATCGCCCGATTACGTAGAATCTACGGACGCGCACGCTGGCGCAAACGCAAGGGGGTTGCCCGCGTTCGATTAGCCGATGGCTCTGTTCATCTCGCTGAATTACACTGGTATGAAGCAACTGGAATCGGGCGTTGAGAGTTCAAAATATAGTTCCTGCTGTGAAAACCAAAACCGTGCCAAAGCCCCAATCAAAACAGTTGGTCGTTTGCATCAAGAACGAGGGATACTCGGCGTCGCTTGAGAAGAGGAAGCTCTATATCGCGCTTCGTGACCAAGCTGCAGAGAAACACGGTCTGATCCGGATCGTCGATGAGTCCGGAGACGACTACCTTTATCCAAAAATGTTCTTTCGGCCGATCGCGCTGCCACAGGCCGTCAAGAGAGCAGTATTAGCCGCTGCTTGAGCGGCCGCAGCACCAACGCCTAGTCGACATCCTCCACTTCCTTCGCCTCGGTACCGAACGCCTTCTGCGCCAACGCCGCTTCCATGAATTGGTCGATGTCGCCGTCGAGTACGGCGCCGGTATTGGAGGTGGCAACGCCGGTGCGCAGGTCTTTGACCATCTGATAGGGCTGCAGCACGTAGGAGCGGATCTGATGGCCCCAGCCGATATCGGTCTTGGCGGCCTGGTCGGCGGCGGCTTTCGCCTCACGCTTCTTCAGTTCGGCTTCGTAAAGCTTGGCGCGCAGCATCTGCCAGGCCTGCGCGCGGTTACGATGCTGCGAGCGGTCGTTCTGGCACACCACCACGATGTTGGTCGGAATGTGCGTCAGCCGGATCGCGGATTCGGTCTTGTTGACATGCTGGCCGCCGGCGCCGCCGGCGCGCATTGTATCGACGCGCACGTCGGCTTCCTTGATGTCGATATTGATGCGGTCGTCGACCACCGGATAGACATTGACGCTGGCGAACGACGTATGCCGGCGCGCATTGGAATCGAACGGCGAGATGCGCACCAGCCGGTGCACGCCATTCTCGGTCTTGAGCCAGCCGTAGGCGTTGCGGCCCTTGACCTCGATGGTGGCCGACTTGATGCCGGCCTCCTCGCCCGCCGTCTCCTCGATGTAATCGACCTTGAAGCGGTGCTGCTCGGCCCAGCGCACATACATGCGTAAGAGCATGGTGGCCCAGTCCTGGCTCTCGGTGCCGCCGGCGCCGGCATGCACTTCGAGATAGGCGTCGTTGGCGTCGGCCTCGCCGGACAGCAGCGCCTCGAGCTCGCGGCGCGCGACCTCGGCCTTGAGCTTGCGCAGCGCCGCTTCCGCTTCGGCAATGACCTTTTGGTCGTTCTCGGCTTCGCCGAGCTCGATCATGGTCAGTTGATCGTCGAGCTCCTGTTCGACGCGTGCGATGGCGCTGAGCTGATCCTCGAGCGCGGTGCGCTCCTGCATCACGCGGCTGGCGCGCTGCGGATCGTTCCAAAGGTTGGAATCTTCGGCCTGCCGGTTCAGCTCGGCAAGCCGCGCGCGCGCCTTGTCGACGTCAAAGATGCCTCCTCAGCAGCCCGACGGACTGCTTGATCTCGGCGACGATGGTTTCGATTTCCGCGCGCATGGGTATCGAAGAACAGAGGACAGAGGAGAGATATCAGACTTCAGATCTCGGATTTCAATATCGGTTTGAAAGCACTTCTACCATCTGTCGTCCGTCCTCAATACAATCCGCCGGTACCGGTGCGGACGGCACGGTCGGCGTCGGGCGAGACCTGCAGCGGGCCGCCGCCGGGGGTCGCCGCCCCGATCACCGAGTAAGAGTCGGGCGGCGCGGTGCCGGGCTTGAAGGCTTCGAGGATCACGTGGGTGTCGCCCGGGGCGGCGCGCATGCCGGTTTTGGCGTCGACGCGGATGAGCTTGATGCCGGGCGGCACGCGGAACGGGATTGGCGGCTTGTCGGTGAGCGCGACTTTGAGGAAATCGCGGACCACCGGCGCCGCGAGGTGACCGCCGGTCGCCAGCCGCGCGATGTGGCGCGGCTTGTCGTAACCCATGTAGACGCCACAGACGATGTCGGGCGAGAAGCCGATGAACCAGACATCCTTCTCTTCGTTGGTGGTGCCGGTCTTGCCGGCGATCGGCTTGCCGACATCGCGGACTACGGTCGCGGTGCCGCGCTGCACGACACCCTCCATCATCGAGGTGATCTGATAGGCGGTCATCGGATCGATCACCTGCTCGCGGCGGTCGACCAGCGTCGGCTCGGGCTGGTCGTGCCAGGAGTCGGCGTCGCAACCGCGGCACTCGCGCTCGTCGTGCTTGTAGATGGTGTGGCCGTAGCGGTCCTGGATGCGGTCGATCAGGGTGGGCTTCACCCGCCGCCCGCCATTGTCGAGCATCGAATAGGCGGTGACCATGCGCAGCACCGTTGTCTCGCCGGCGCCGAGCGCGTAGGACAGGTAAGGCGGCAGATCGTCGTAGACGCCGAACCGTTTGGCATATTCTGCGATCAGCGGCATGCCGATGTCCTGCGCCAGCCGCACCGTCATCACGTTGCGCGACTGTTCGAGGCCGAAGCGCAGCGTCGAGGGGCCGTAAAACTTGCCGCCGTAATTTTCCGGCTTCCAGACGCCGCCGCCTCCCGGCCCCATGTCGACTTCGAGTGGCGCATCGAGAACGATGGTCGAGGGCGTATAGCCGTTGTCGATGGCCGCGGCATAAACCAGCGGTTTGAACGATGAGCCGGGCTGCCGCAGCGCTTGGGTGGCGCGGTTGAACTGGCTCTGGTCGTAGGAGAAGCCGCCGACCATCGCCAGGACGCGGCCGGTGTGCGGATCCATGACCACCATGGCGCCGGAAATCTCCGGCATCTGGCACAGCCGGAACTGGCCCTGCTCCTTCGCCGGCTCGACGTAAACGACGTCGCCGGGCGAAAGCACCTGGCCCACGCGCTGGATCGGCCTTGCCGGACCGTTCGCCGGCTTCGCCCATTTGACGCCCTCAAGCGGCAGGATGCCGACTTCGCGGGCCTTAACTAGAGCGCCGCCGGGGTCACGCGGCGGCTGCAGACCGATGCGCGCCGACTGGTCGTTCACCTCGAGCACCACCGCGAGCCGCCAGGGATCGATATCGGACAGCGACTTCACGTCGCCGAGCCTGACGCCCCAATCGCCGTCAATGTCGATCTTGCCGACCGGGCCGCGCCAGCCTTGAGTTTCGTCGAAATTGACCAGGCCGTTGATCATGGTCTTGCGCGCCAGCACCTGAATCTTGGGGTCGAGCGTGGTGCGCACGGAGAGCCCGCCCTCGTATAGCTTCTTCTCCCCGTAATTCTCGAAGATGTAGCGCCGCACCTCCTCGGCGAAATATTCGGCCGCGAAAGTGTGGGCTCCGGTCGGCCGCACGGTGACGGCGAGCGGCTCCTTTTTGGCTTTGTCGCCGGCTTCGGCCGCGATGTAGCCGTCCTCGACCATGCGGTCGATGACGTAGTTGCGGCGCGCGATCGCCTCGTCGCGACGGCGGAACGGATTGTAGTTGTTCGGACCCTTGGGCAGCGCGGCGAGGTAGGCGGCCTCGGCGATCGTCAGCTCATGGACCGACTTGTCGAAATAGAGCAGCGACGCAGCGGCAACGCCGTAGGCGCCGAGGCCGAGATAGATCTGGTTGAGATAGAGTTCGAGAATCTTGTCCTTCGAATAGGTCCGCTCAATGCGCAAAGCGAGCAGCGCTTCCTTGATCTTGCGGGCAATCGACAGCTCGCTCGACAGCAGGAAATTTTTCGCTACCTGCTGGGTGATGGTCGAGGCGCCCTGCGGGCGGCGGCTGGAGCCGTAGTTTTGCACATAGATGAGCGCGGCGCGCGCGATGCCGGAGAAGTCGAGCCCGCCATGCTCGTAGAAGTTCTTGTCCTCGGCGGCGAGGAAGGAATGGATCACGAGTTTCGGCACTGCCTGGATCGGAATATAGAGCCGGCGCTCGTTGGCGTATTCGGCGAGCAGCGAACCGTCGGCCGCATGCACCCGCGTCATCACCGGCGGCTCATAATTCTGAAGTTGAGAGTACTCCGGCAAGTCCTTGGAATAGTGCCATAAAAGGCCGGCAACCGCGCCGACGCCGACGACGAACAAGATGGTTCCCGCCGCGAACAAAAAACCCAGGAATCGCAGCAAGGTTTTCATCGAGAATGTCCCGCCCGGATCGGGCGCGCGCCCGCTCGGTTCACGCCCAGCCAGGCGCTGCACATGCAGAGTAACACTCTTGGCCCAAATCCGCCGAAAGCCCCGCCATGCATCGCGTGTCGTCGCTCGGTTTTTTGTTCAAACTGAGGCCATTCGGCCGCGCTTAAGACCGCGTGTCAGGCCGGATTTGCCTCAGTTCGCACCGGCGCGGGTGCCGGCCATATGGGTCCCGAAGTAAGTCTCAATCGCCTTTGCGATCGTTTCCACCGTCCGGTTGCGCCAGGGTTCGGACAATAGCGATTGCAGGTCCTGCCGATTGGAAACGTAGCCGAGCTCGACCAAGACCGAGGGTACGTCCGGAGCCCGCAAGACGCGGAAACCCGCCGATTTCAGCGGGGTCTTGTGTAACCGCGTCGCGGTTTTCAACTCGCCGACCAGTTTGTGTGCAAACTGCAGGGAAAAGCTCTTGGTCTCGCGCTCAGCAAGATCGATCAGGATGCCGGCAACGTCGTCCGGCTCGGTCTTGAGATCGACGCCGGCGATCACGTCCGCTCGGTTCTCCTTCTCGGCCAGCCGCGCCGCCTCCGAATCGGAGGCGGTCTCCGACAGCGTGTAAACGCTCGCGCCCTGCGCATCGCCTTCCCGGCGCGGTAGCGCGTCGGCGTGGACGGAGACGAACAGCGAAGCGCCGGCGCCCCGCGCCACGCGCACGCGGTCGGCCAGCGGCACGAAGGTGTCGTTGGTCCGCGTCATCAGCACGCGGCATTTGCCGTCTTTTTCGAGGCGGTCACGCAAGCGCAGCGCGACGTTCAACACAATGTCCTTTTCCAGTTCTCCGCCTGACGACTTGGTGCCGGTATCAATGCCGCCGTGGCCGGGATCGAGCACGACGAGCGGCCGCGGATCGCCGCTCGTTGCTTGTGGCCGGTCGGCGCGGGGCAGTTCCGGGCCGGCCAGCCGGTTAGTCAGCGCAATCTTGCGCAAAAAGCTCTCGCGATCGGTCGCCGCCAGATCGAGCACCAGCCGAGCCGGTGCACCGTCCGCGGCGTCGATGACCGAGGCCTTGTCGATACGCACCGGCTTGGCGAGATCGAGGACCAGGCGCGAGCCGCCCTGCATCACCAAGCCGAAACGAAAGGCCTTGATCAGGCCGCGGCCGCTCTCGCCGGTCTTCGGCGGCAGCCGGAATATCACCTGGGGGATGTCGATGACGACCCGATAGGGATCGGCCAGCGTAAAGGCGTGCAGATCGATCGTGCGGCTGAAATCCATCACCAACCGCGTGTGCGATTCATCGCCGGCGAGGCGCGCGTCGGTCGCGACCGGAAACGAATCGACGCCCGAAGCCGCCGGCGGCCGCTCCACCGCCGACGCAGCCACAGCGAAAAGGAGACCGAGGAAAGCCCAGCTCGCTGCCCGCACGGCCATCGGTTTTAAAACCCTCCACGCTGGTCTTACTCCATTAGGCAGGCGTGGTTAATCGAAACTTAAGTGCCTACATTCAGGGTGCCGGGATCGGTCGGCCGGGGGTACCCAGAGGGCTCCCCGATCGGCCTAATCCCACAGGCAGCTTGCCAATTCCGTAGCCGCGGCCTTATGAAGAAGAGGCTGACGGTCAAAGGTTTCGGTTGTGTCCCGTCAGGGCATCCGCCACGTCCGCCGCGATGGCTCCCGACAGCGGGAGCGGGCGGACGCTGCTTCGGCCCGTTCCGGCGCCCAAAAACGCGCCGACCAGATGCGGGACGAATAAGCGAGGCGATACCCTCAAGGAGCAGGGCAGCCGGAACTTACCTGCAGCGCGCCTGCCGGCAGCGATACGAGCCGCCGGAGCGTCGCTGATACCGTGAGCGCTCAGAGTAATCACGGCGGCTTAAGCGCTGCCGTCCACCACGGTTTGGAGTTCATGTTCGAGGCGCAAGAGGTTCGGTCGTATCGGTTCGCCAGCGTTCAGGTAACGCTCGCCGGCCGGCGGACCGATTTCCGTTTGCCGCACCCGGAGTTTCCGATCCGTTTCCTTCACCGACAAACGGGCGGCTCGCCGTCCTCCGTCGCCGCTGCGGCGCGGAGCCTACGGCATGCCGGCCCTTACGAGATTAGCCAATGGCCAACAAAATGCTTATCGACGCGACCCATCCGGAGGAAACCCGGGTGGTGGTCCTGCGCGGCAACCGCGTCGAGGAATTCGACTTCGAAACCGCACAGCGCAAGCAGCTAAGAGGCAATATCTATCTGGCGAAGGTGACGCGCGTTGAACCGTCGCTGCAAGCCGCCTTCGTCGATTACGGCGGCAACCGCCACGGCTTCCTCGCCTTCAGCGAAATCCATCCCGATTACTATCAGATCCCGGTCGCCGACCGGCAGGCGCTGATCGACGAGGAAGGACGCGCCCAGCGCGACGCCGAAGACGAGGCCGACCGGCGCTCCCGCAGGCATCGCGGCCGGGGCAGACCGTCCCCGGCGCGCCGCGACGAGGAAGTCGTGCGCAGCGAGGTGACTGAAACCGCGCCGGCTGCCGAACCCTCGACCGGCGAGGAAACGTTGCCGAGGGCTGAGGCCATCGAGGGGCCGACCCTCGCCCAATCGTTAGCCGAGACCGAAGAGGACGAAGCAGCCGTCGAAGCCGAAGACACCGAAGGACCGACGACCGCCCCGGAGCCGACATTTGCAGCAGAGCTGGAGCAACCGCCCGCGCAAGAGCCTTCTGTTGCGCCGGAAAGCGCTGAAAGCGCTGAACCCGCCGAGGCGCCGTCGGACGCTCATCCCCCGACCCAAGCGGAAGCAGCAACGGGTGCTGTTGAGACCGAATACAGCGAGGCTCCCGCCACCGAGACCGCTGACCTTGCGGTCGGCGCCGCCGAAGGCACCGGCGGCGTGAGTGAGACCGCCGAAAGCGAGGAGCGGACCGAGAACGGCGAGGAGGACGAAGGAGCCGAAGAGGTCGTCGAATCGGTTGGAGGCGCTGATGCGCTGGAGGAGGTACCCGACCGCGCCCCGCGCTATCGCCGCCAGTACAAAATCCAGGAAGTGATCAAGCGCCGCCAGGTCATGCTGGTGCAGGTGGTCAAGGAGGAGCGCGGCACCAAGGGCGCGGCGCTCACGACCTATCTGTCGCTGGCCGGCCGCTATTCGGTGTTGATGCCCAACACCGCGCGGGGCGGCGGCATCAGCCGCAAGATCACCAATGGCGAAGATCGCACGCGGCTCAAGGAGATCGCCCAGGAACTTGAAGTGCCGGAGGGCATGGGCGTGATCGTGCGCACGGCCGGCGCCAGCCGCACCAAGACCGAGATCAAGCGCGATTTCGAATATCTGCTGCGGCTGTGGGAAACCGTGCGCGACCTGACGCTGAAATCCACGGCGCCCAAGCTGGTCTACGAGGAAGGCTCGCTGGTCAAGCGCTCGATCCGCGACCTCTACTCCAAGGACATCGACGAGGTGATCGTCGCCGGACCGGAGGCCTATCAGGAGGCCAAGGACTTCATGCGCATGCTCATGCCGAGCCATGCGAAGAACGTGAAGCTTTACGCCGCCACGCAACCGCTGTTGTCGCGGTACGGCGTCGAGAGCCAGCTCGACGGCATGTTCTCCCCCGTGGTGCAGCTGCGCTCGGGCGGATACGTCGTACTCAACCAGGCCGAGGCGCTGGTTGCCATCGACGTCAATTCCGGCCGCGCCACCCGCGAGCACCATATCGAGGATACCGCGCTGAAGACGAACCTCGAGGCGGCGGACGAGATCGCGCGGCAGCTGCGGCTGCGCGACCTGGCCGGCCTCATCGTCATCGACTTCATCGACATGGACGAAAACCGCAACAATCGCGCGGTGGAACGGCGGATGAAGGAATGCCTCAAGCAGGATCGCGCCCGCATCCAGGTCGGCCGCATCTCGCATTTCGGCCTGCTGGAAATGTCGCGGCAGCGCATCCGCACCAGCGTGCTCGAAAGCTCGACGGAGAAATGCCCGTATTGCGGCGGCAGCGGTCATGTCCGCTCGGTATCGTCGTTGGCGTTGCAGGTGCTGCGCGCCCTCGAAGAGCAGCTGATCAAAGGCGCGACCCACAATCTCATCGCTCGCACCCGACCGGACGTCACGCTCTATGTGCTCAATCAGAAGCGCGCCCATTTGCGCGGGCTGGAGGAGCGCTTCGCCATCACCATCACCGTCAGCGCCGATGCGACGCTGACCGCGCCGCAAGCTTTCGTGATCGATCGCGGCGAGCAGGTGCATACGGTCGAAGCCGCCAAGGCGCTGGCCGCGCAGTACGAGCCGACCGCCGCACCGCTCGAAGAGGAAGACGACCTTGAAGAGGCCGGCACGGCCGAAACCGAGGAAGGTGAAGCGATCGCTGCGGACACTCCCGCCGAACACGGCGAAGGCGAACCGCGCCGGCGGCGGCGCCGGCGGCGGCGCGGCCGCAATGGCGGCGAAGCACCTGCGCACGCACAGCCTCTCCACCGCGAGGGCATTGCCGATAGCGTCGGCGAACCGGCCGCCCCCGCTACCGACGCTGCATCCGGCGCTGCGTCCGCAGACGAGGAGCTAGGCGAAGAGGTCGGTGACGTTGACGCCGCCGAGCGAGGTGAGCCGCCGCGCCAAGGCGAGCCCCGGCGGCGGCGCCGCGGCCGTCGCGGTGGCCGGCGCAATCGTTTGGAGCGCGAGGGCGAGATAATGCCCGCGGCGGACGAGGGCGGCGCGCACGCGCCGCAACCTGCGCTGACCACGGCCGAGGAACTGGCCGCGCCGCCTGCGACCGAACCGGAGCTGAAGGAGGCCGTCGCCGACCTCGATGCCGCGCCGATAGCGGCGCCTCCGGTCCCTTCACCCGCTCCCGAGCCGGCGAATGCGCCGCCGCAAGCCGCGGCGCCGCCCGCCGAGGAGCCGCCGCGGCGGCGCTCGACCGTGCGCGAACCGGCGCCGAACTCCGGCAACCAGGAAGCATCGCTACCGGCGCCGACACAGCCGCCGCCTCCCGCCCCGCAACCGGTGATAACCGAGCTTGGCGAGAGCAGGGATACCAATCGGCCGCGCCGCAGCGGGTGGTGGTCACGCCGCAGCGCCGGCGGGTGATGGAACGGCCGCTCGTGTTCGGTGGAGCATGATCTTTTCGGGAAACCGGTTTCCACCCCGGATCAAATCCGGGGCAGGCTTTTTCCGGATCATGCTTCCGTGAAAAGCGCGTGGGTCGACCGTGACGCCGAGGCCATCGTTGCGCACGGTGCGAAATCCGGCATCGTCCGCGACCTGGCGCTCCGCATCTACACGACGCGGCTGCTCGGCCGCGACCCCAAGCTGGTGCTGCACGGCGGCGGCAACACTTCGCTCAAGACCCGCATGCGCGATCTCTTCGGCGAAGATGTCGAGGTGCTGCGGATAAAAGGCTCCGGCGCCGACATGGCGGCGATCGAACTCGAAAGCCTCCCGGCAGTACGGCTTGACCCCTTGCGCTGGCTGCGCGCGCTCGACGCCATCGCCGACGACGAGCTTGTCGGCATCGAGCGCGCCAACCTGATCGATCCGGCGGCGTCAATTCCGTCGGTCGAGATCATGCTGCACGCCTTCCTGCCGCACAAATTCGTCGATCACACCCATGCGACCGCGGTGCTCGGCGTCATTGACCAGCCGGACGACGAAGCGCGCTGCGCCGAGGTTTTTGGCGGCCGGCTCGCCTTCGTGCCCTACCTCATGCCGGGCTTCGGCCTCGCCAAGAAGGCGATCGAAGTCTTTGAGCGCGCCCCCGCGAGCGAAGGCCTCATTCTCGGCAAGCACGGCATCGTCACCTTCAGCGACAGCGCCCGCGAAGCCTATGACCGCATGATCGAGATGGTGTCGCTCGCCGAGGATTTTGTTGAGCGCAACCGCAAGGCGGTGACCGTCAGTGCGCCTGCGCTAAGCGACCTCGCGTTAGTCGCCCAGGTCGCCCCGATCGTGCGGCGCGCCTGCTGCCAGAAGGACGCCGATATCGAAGGCGCGTGGCATCGGCTGGTGCTCGAATTTCGAGGCGGCGACGCCGTGATCAATTTCCTCAAAAACAAAGACTTAAAGCGTCTGAGTGAAAGTGGCGTGGTAACGCCGGATCATACCATCCGCACCAAGAACTGGCCGCTCGTGTTGCCGCATCCCGAGGGCGGCAAGCTCGATGGCTTCAGGCGCACAGCCCGCGACGCGGCGGACCTGTTCATCGCGCACTATCGCAATTACTTCGCGCGTCACAACAAACGCGTCGGCGGCTTCAAACATGAACTCGATCCCCTGCCCCGTGTCGTGCTGGTGCGCGGGCTCGGCCTGTTCGGACTTGGTCGGTCGAAGCGCGACGCCGTGATCGCGGCTGACATCGCCGAGGCCTGGGTCGAAGCCGTCAGCGACGCCGAAGCCATCGGCCGCTTCGAGTCGATCTCCGAAGCCGACATGTTCGATTGCGAGTATTGGCCGCTCGAACAGAAAAAGCTCGGCGCGCGGATGGAGTCGCCGCTCGCCGGACAGATCGTCGCCGTCACCGGCGCCGGCGGCGCCATCGGCGCCGCCACGGCAAAGGCGTTCGCCGCGGCGGGCGCCGAAGTCGCGCTCCTCGATGTCAATCTTCCCGCCGCCGCGGAGCAAGCCAAGGCGATCGGCCCGACCGCGCTGCCGGTTCAGTGCGACGTGACGGATGCAGCCTCTGTGCGCGCGGCGTTCGATGCAGTGGCCGAAAATTTCGGCGGCGTCGATATCCTGGTCTCGAACGCCGGCGCCGCCTGGCAAGGCCGCATCGGCGAGGTCGATGAAGACATTTTGCGCAAGAGCTTTGAACTGAATTTCTACGGCCATCAGCGGGTGGCGCAGGCCGCGGTGAAAATCATGCTGGCGCAGGGCACCGGCGGCTGCCTGCTGTTCAACGTCTCCAAACAGGCGGTCAATCCCGGCCCCAATTTCGGCCCCTATGGCGTGCCCAAGGCGGCGCTGCTGGCGCTCATGCGCCAATACGCGCTCGATTACGGCGCCGACGGCATTCGCGCCAATGCGGTCAATGCCGACCGCATCCGTTCCGGCTTGCTGACGCCGGAAATGATCGCGGCGCGCGCCAAGGCGCGCGGCTTGAGCGAGAAGGATTACATGGGCGGCAACCTGCTCGGCCGCGAAGTGACGGCGGACGACGTGGCGCAAGCGTTTTTGCACCAGGCGCTGGCGCTGAAGACCACCGCCGACGTCACCACCGTCGACGGCGGCAACATCGCCGCCGCGATGCGGTGATATTCGAACATATCGTTCAACGGGTCTGTCAGACGCAGCAGAGCTAGGCCGTCGAATCAGGTCCGTGCGGCAGATGCCGCTGCTCCATTTTGCTTCCGCTTTCGCGGCACAGCGGACATTGCTGGACCTGCTGCTAGCTCGATCCGAATGACCCCGAGCTGACGTTTTCTATCTCTGCTAAGATCGATCCCGCTCGCTTCCCAATCAGCGCTGGTCAGGGTGGCACCGAACGGCAGCGTGCGCCGTGGCACGGGCACATGGCCCCGTTCGCTCTGCTGGCCCGTTTTGAGATTTATCAAGAGTTCCAACTGCCGAGCCCACTACCGTGCGGGATGGCTACGTTTCTTTACCTATGCCCCAATACGGCCTTGAACGTTCAAGGCTGGGTCGCTGACGATCCAACCGAAGGCAAAGCTCAGGCTTATGAACCCGTCACCTGTACAGCGTGCACGCAGGTGCACCTGGTCAATCCTAAAACCGGAAAGCTACTGGGTTTGACTAAGAGTAGGCCACCCCGGCGGCGTGGCTATTGGGAACTCGTAAAAGAAATGGGACCGCGTAAAAGAAAAAAGCTGCTTGGCCGATAGCAAGGTGACAAACGAAGATCGGGGAGCGCTGGTCACGTGTCATGAAAATGGTGGCAGTGTATCTAGCAAAGGCGACCGAGCTTGAATCCTTAGCGTGCCGCTTCGATGAACCGTCGGCAAAGAAACCATATTTGGATATGGCCGATACCTACCGTCTTCTGGCGGAAGAGCGCAGACGGCATATCGAGGACAAGAAGTTGGATGGGAAGGTCCCGCCACAATCAGACTGAGACACCGCACTGACACCAGGGCCCCTGACACGATGCGCGGTGGGCACATCCTAACGCACAGAACGTGCTACGATGCGGTGGCGGAGGGCCGATGACCGCAATTTCCGACACCGCCCCTGGGCCACTTATCCGCTGGCACTATCTCGGCTACGCCGTGCTCGCGCTTGGCGTGATGACGGTCGCGATTGCGAGCCACGATCACTGGTTCCTCAATTTCGTCCATGTTATCTGCGGCGTGCTATGGACTGGCATCGACCTATTCATGGGCTTTGTGATCGGGCCGATCCTCCGCAAAGTCGGCATGTCTGTGCGCCGTGAAATCATGATCCGGCTGGTACCGCGGACGCTATTCCTGATGCCGACACTATCGATCATCACCGGAACCACCGGCTGGTTTCTCGCCGAGGATGGGGGGCTTCTCGATGTTCCCTGGCCGCAGTTCGGTTGGGTCGCAGCGGCGCTCGCTCTGGTAGTTCTGATGACGATCCAGGGGATTGGCTATCTGTTGCCGACCAATCTGCGGGTTTGCATCCAGTTGCGCCGGCCCGATCCCGACTTTGTCAAAGTCAGCCGGATGATGCGCAATTTCTTCTTTGCCGTCGCCATGCAGGGTACAATGCAAGTCCTAACTATCGTCATCATGGCCCGTTTTGTGACCGGCCTGTAAGTGGGGCGCGTTCTTCCCGTCGCGAACCTTGTTTCCCGTGACGCCCCAGGCCGCACCGGCCGAGCGAAACCATGCTATGAGTCGGTCATGCCCCACACAATAGCAAAAGAACTGAAAGACGCGGGCTTCCCCAACATCCAGGATGTCCAGCATAGGCAAGGCAGGGAGTTTGTAACCCCTGATGGTCGGGTTTCCGTCTATTCGTTGGGCGAAATCGCACCCACAGAAGATTGGTTTATTCCCACGCTTAAAGAACTCATTGAGGCGTGTGAGAAAACCAAAGGCTGTGACCACTTCATCCTTGAGCATTCACAACTCGGATGGTTTGCGACTATTGAGATTCAAGACAAGCAAACCTACAGCGGGTCCTATCAGCCGACTGCCGAAGAAGCAGTAGCTCGCCTGTGGTTGGCATTGAAAAGGCATGGAGAGATCATCTAGAGATCGTTGTTGCCGATCCTGGCACCTGTCTTAAACTGCCTCGTTACCAAGACTCGCCGCCTCGTCGACCGCCAAGCGAAAAGGCTCGCTGCTTTTCTACGGTGCGAAATGTCGCCCATCGCGTCCGAGCCTCTCCAGATGAGCGGCACCATTCAGCAGACCGAAAAGTGTGAAAATCGAAAAATACAATACGCCCAATACTCCAGGTACGGTGGATTTCAGTATGCAAATCCAATAATTTATCGGGTGTAGTTCGTGAAAGGCAGCGGGCAATGGCTGACGACTATTATCCCATTCTTGCCCGTGCAGTTTCAAGATTGGCAATCAACGACGCAAAGGGACGCCGAGAAGTTTACGAGCGCGCGCAAACGATTGTCATTGGGGAATTACGCAGACAAGATCCGCGAAAATCAGCACCGGAGATTATGCGTGAGCTGGCCGCACTCGAAACGGCCATCCGAAGAGTGGAGGCGGAATCGCTATCTAACCAAACTCAGGCGCCTGAAGGCCCGACAGCCCCTCACCTGACGGCAACTTCTGCCGCCATCGCGGACGACGGCAACGATATCGGGGTCCGACGCGAGCGCTTGGCAGGAAATGAGGCAAAAGTCCGGCCAGCGCCTGCACAACCAAAGGAAATCGACACCAGTAAGAATCGAGCGGAGGATGCGACTAATGATATGGGCAGAATGCCTGAATTGTTGGGCGCGATGCTTGTTCGCACCACCTTCATTGTGGGAATGCTGGCGTTCATCGCCCTAATCTAGATTCGTGGTCTTGTATTGGTTTCCGAGCATGTCATCGGATATCCAATTCTGATTGCCGCGATTAGCATGACGCTGTGTGTGTTCATCCTCCTGCCTTTGGCGATTTTTCGTAACGCACGAATTGTGCCGGCAATCGGCTTTCTGCTGCGTTATACATATTCGATGTCACGGAGGATTAGATTTCCCGACCACACTTAAAATTGGCATGGCTCCCGACGAGATATCACCGTTGCGACAGCGCACTATTATCGCGTGTCAATCCCAACCTACCGCCGAAGAGTCTGCCGCTGGCCCTGAACGTCGCCTGCCGTAATGCAGCGATCTGGTAGCGATCGTGGCAACACGGACAGGCCGCCGACATCACCAAAGCGACGTGATTGACCGGTTTCGACATTTGCCGGTCTGAGATTTGTGCGGCGCAACTCGCACGAACAGGCTATTCCAACGCTCTAATTGCGGATCGCCGCGTAGTTTAGCTACCAGTCGGCATCATTCGCTACGCTCGTTAATAATCGCTTAACCTAATAATCGCCTAACTGAGGGGGGTCCGCCGCACCTCATCGCGCGTGAGTCATTTTGCCGCTGATCCGACGCCGGGGAACATCGCTTGATTTGTCGCTGTTGCGCCAGCGCAAGACCCTGGCAAAGCGAATCAGTTGATTTGGGACCCGGAGGTTTGCTGAAAGACATGTCGGTAGCGTGCGTGAGCGTTCCAGGGAGCACGCTGTGGACCATTGGGACATCCGGTTAACTTTCGTGATTGCGCCTAAGAGGGGCCTGTTGCGCAGGATGGCGAAGCTGTTGCCGGCTGTCGCCTTCATAATGCCTGCGGCCGCAGTGCTGACGACACAAGCAACTCTTGTCGAAGCAGCGTCCGCGCAATGCATGGCGCAACCGGGTTCGTCAGCGCCAACAGGCAGCCGCTGGTACTACCGGATCGATCGCGTCAATCACCGCCGGTGTTGGTTTCTCAGTTCCCGCAACCTAAGCGCGCATTTCAGCATACGCCGAACTGGTGCGCTGAGACATCGCGACTTGATCAATCGCAGCTTGAGAGGAGCAGAAATCGTAGAGCAATCCGAACTTGATGAAAAGGCACGCCAAGGATCCACCGTCCTCCCCAATGAACAGACGCTTCGGGAATTGGCAGCGCCCCAGTTCGATGCTTTGACTTCTGCGGGTCTGGTCACACACAAAGTGACTACGATATCTCATGCCCCGCCACGCATTGGCGCGCCGACAGCTAGAGGCCAGCACGTCGATGCGATGCGCGCTGGAGAGCAGAGCTCGGCACGCGGAGCCAATGTTGACTTTGTTTTTCTTAGCGGCGCATTTGCAACAGCGCTGCTGGTCGCTGGCGGAGCATTCCAAGTTGTTGGTCGAATCCATCAAACCCGGAGGGCGCGTCAGCACGACCCAATTCCACTTCATTTCTGCGCATAAGAGCAAAACTTACCGCTTGCGAACCGCCGCTTATTTCACCCCGAGGCTCTCACAATCTGCGCGAGGCAGCATGTATTTTGTTGCACATGCTCCCGGCAGGTCTTGGCCCTTCGCGACATTTTGCTACGATGCGATGACTCGTCGGCTTTCGGGGCAAAGCAGACTCTCGTCGTGTAGGCAAATTTATGAGTTCACGCCCTAAGTCGAGACACCAGCGTCTCAATCGCTCGACAAAACCACGTTCTTGACGATCGGATAGACCTGGTTCTCCCAGCGCTTGCCGGAGAACACGCCGTAATGGCCGACGCCGGCGGCGGCCGAACGCCCCATGGCGAGCATCGTGGTGTGAGCGATCCCGCTATGAAGCGAGCGCCTTGTAAGCCATGTACATCGCCATCGCGGAGACGAATCCGACAAGCATGCGGCGAAGTCCGGTTTCGCTGAAGCGGTTGGCCACGCGCGCGCCGAGGTCCGTCCCGGCCCAAAGCCCCACGATCACTCCACCGATGACGAGCCAAGAGGCCGACCATCCTTGGTGCCAGTAAACGTACACAGCGGGAATCGTCGTCGGAATGATCGACATGGCAAGGCTGATCAATTGGGCTTGGTGTTGCGGCACTTTCAGCCACCCGCTGAGCCCCGCGGTGACGGCTAATCCGCCGCCAATGCCCAAGAAGCCTGACGAGAATCCGGCAATTGCGCCTACGCAAAGCAAAGAAGCTCCGTGAACCTGTGCAGCTCGATCACCGGACATTGCCTCCGGCGGCCGATGCGAAAGCCGCAAAATCATCAGAGCATCTAGAGCCATCAGATAGAAAACGTACGTCCATCGGAGAACCGAGCTTGAAACGCTGCCCGCCGCCAGGGCCCCCCCGACGCCGCCGACGATAAAGCCGAGGGTCAGCAAAGCCAACCAACGAACTGGGCTTCGGCTTCCCTTTTCCCAATAGCGCCTGATCCCGGAAATGCTGATGGGAGGAATTTGAGCGACGAGCGAAATGCCTTGCGCGACGTGCTGTTCGGCGCCCAATAGGAAAATCGAGAATATGACCAGTCCTCCCCCGGGACTGACGCCAAGAAGCCCTGAGGTGACGCCGCTGACCAAACCCACTCCGACACTTGCAAGCAAATCGTTGACAAACACGCTTAAGCTCCCGCCGTGCGACGCGGCGAAGCCTCGCCGCCTCAATCGCTCGACAAAATCACGTTCTTGACGATCGGATAGACTTGGTTCTCCCAGCGCTTGCCGGAGAACACGCCGTAATGGCCGACGCCGGCCTGCATATGGTGGCGCTTGAGATACGGGCGCAGCTTGCTGCAGAGGTCGTGCGCGGCGACGGTCTGGCCGACGGCGCAGATGTCGTCGCGCTCGCCCTCGACGGTGAGCAGCATGGTGCGGCGGATCGCGCTCGGGTCGACGCGGGCGCCGCGAAATTCGAGCTTGCCGAGCGGCAGCGCGTGCTCCTGGAAGATGAGCCGCACCGTTTCCAAATAGAATTCGGCCGTGAGGTCGAGCACGGCGAAATATTCGTCGTAAAACGCCTTGGTGATCGCCGCCTTCTCGATCTCGCCATTGGCCAGATTCTCGTAAAGCTCGTGATGCGCCTTCACGTGCCGCTCGATGTTCATGCTCATGAAGGCGATGAGCTGCACGAAGCCCGGATAGACCCGGCGAAAGGCGCCCGGATATCGCATCGGCACCGAGGCGATGAGCGTGCGCTCGAACCATTCGATCGAGCGCTCCTGGGCGAGCACGTTGACCTTGGTGGGATTGACGCGGGTATCGATCGGCCCGGCCATCAGCGTCATCGAGCGCGGCTGCGCCGGATTGCCGGCCTGCGCCATCACCGCCGCCGCCGCCAGCACGGCGACGCAGGGCTGGCACACCGCGACCACATGCGCGCCCTGCCCCATCACTTCCAGGAACTTGATCAGATGCTCGACATATTCGTCGACGCCGAAGCGGTCGGCCGTCAGCGGCGCGTCGCGCGCATTGTGCCAGTCGGTGATGAACACGTCGTGCTCCGGCAGCATAGTGCGCACGGTCGCCCGCAGCAGCGTGGCGAAATGGCCCGAGAGCGGCGCCACCAAGAGCACGCGCGGCTGCGCCGTCGCGATATCCTTCTTAAAATGCAGGAGCGTGCCGAACGGCGTCGCGTACGCCGCCTCCTCGCGCACCTCGACCTCGCGGTCGCCGACGATGACCGACGTAATGCCGAAAGGCGGACGGCTGTGGGTGAGGCCGGCCCGCGCGATCAGTTCGTAAGCCGCGGTCAGGCTGCGAACCGTCTGATTGTCGGCGAGGAACGGCTGACCGGTGGCGGCGGCGATCGTCGCCCACGCCCGTATCGGCGTCATGATATCGGATTGCAGTTGATAGGCGAGGTACAGCATCCGATGCCCACGGGTGCCGGAGGCCGTCTGGCGACGGCCCACCTCGACCCCTCCAGGGGAAAAGCTAGTGTATTTTTTGTTGCGCTGCGACAAAATTGTGAACATCCTGCACCTCGGGACCGGGGCGCGGGGTTTTGGCCGATTGAGAGCGCGCGCCGGCATTCCCGTCAAACGCCGCGGCTCGATCTAAGTCTCTGATCGAGCGTCACTCTTCATAACGAGACGAGCGCGATGTCCAAGGCCGTCCTCACCATTGCCAGCAAGAACTACGGCTCATGGTCGCTGCGCGGCTGGTTGCTGTGCAAAATGGCAAAGCTCGATTTCGAGGAGCAGCACGTCGGCTCCGACGATCCTTCGACCCGCGCGGAATTGCTGTTGCTGTCGCCGTCCTTCCTGGTGCCCTGTCTGATCAATGACGGGCTCAAGGTCTGGGACACGCTGGCGATCGCCGAATATTTGCATGAGATCAGGCCCGAGGCGGGGTTATTGCCGGCCGATCAGGCGCAACGCGCGCATTGCCGCGCGATTTCCGGCGAGATGCATTCGGGCTTCAGCAATCTGCGCTCGGCGCTGCCGATGAATCTGAAGGTGCATTTCCCCGGCTTCAAAGCCTGGGCGGGGGCACGCGCGGACATCGAGCGCATCACCGCGATCTGGACCGAATGCCTCGACAAGTACGGAGGGCCTTATTTGTTCGGAGCAAAGCCGTGCCTCGCCGACGCCATGTACGCGCCGGTGTGCACGCGCTTTCTCACCTACGACGTCGCGCTCGACCCGCTCCTGGCGCAATACTGCCGCAGCATCATGGCGCTGCCGCATATGCGGGAATGGATCGCCGCCGCCAAGGTCGAGCCCGACGAGCTCGAAGAGCTGGACGTCGAGTTCTGATCGCCGGCCTTAGAGCGGATGACTTATCTTCGAATCGTCATCCCGCTCTAAGTTGCTGTTTTATCGCACGTCCGGACGGAAAACCGGTTTCCACTTTTCCTGGACGCGCTCAATCCCATTTCTGGCTGCCGGAAAACGCCCAGTCGACGACGCGGCCGCGCGGATGCGCCAGCGCGGAAATCTCGGCCATCTCCTTCTTGCTCAGCACAAAATCAAAGATGGCGGCGTTCTCGGCAATCCGCTCGACCTTGCTGGTGCGCGGAATGACGACAATGTTCTGTTGCACCAGAAAGCGCAGCGCGACTTGCGCGGCGCTCTTGCCGTGCGCGGCGCCGATGCGCGCCAGCACCCGGTCGTTGCCGGCGCCGCCGCGGGCGATCGGACTGTAGGCGACGACGGCCATGCCGTGCCGCCGGCAGGCGGCGATCACTTTCGATTGGTCGAGGAAGGGATGGCACTCGATCTGATTGCAGATCAAGGGTTCGCGCGTCGCCCGCACCGCTTCCTCGATCTGCGCCACGGTGAAGTTGGATATGCCGATATGACGCGTGAGGCCCTCGCGCTTGACGCTGGCGAGGGCGCCGAGCGTTTCCGCCAGCGGAATTTGCGGGTTGGGCCAATGCAGCAGCAGCAGATCGACCTCGTTGAGGCGGAGCCGCGTCAAACACCCGCGCGCGGCGCGTTCAAGCTGGCCGGGCGCGAAGTGCGACGGCCAGATCTTCGTGGTCACGAAGAGGTCGCCGCGCCTGATGCCGGATGCATGCAGGCCCTCGCCCACCGCTTGTTCGTTGTCGTAGATCTCGGCGGTGTCGAGGTGTCGGTAGCCGAGGCACAACGCCTGCTCGACCACGCGGCTGCAGACGCCGCCGCGCAGTTCCCAAGTGCCGAGACCGAGCAACGGAATCCGCGCGCCGTTGGCGTCAACGGCCGGCGTCGTTTCTTTCGCGCTCACGTGTTCCTTCCGCGGCCGGAAACGGCGAGGCAAAATCGGCGCCCGCGCGCGAGACTTTGCTCAATTATGCCATCTCTGCACGCCGAGCGCCGAATTCAAGGTCGGCGCTGCCGCGGGCCGCGCGCGCCCGTTCAGCGCGGCTTGCCGCCGAGCACGGCAAAAGCAGCGGCCGGTGCCCGCTCGATCACGCGCAGCAGCGCGCGCGCCGGTCCGCGGGGCGAACGCTTGCCCTGCTCCCAGTTGCGCACCGTCTCGACCGGAACGCCGATCCGCGCCGCGAAAGCCGCCTGCGTCAGACCGGTCTGCCCGCGCACATTGCGGGCATAGGCGGCATCGAGGAAACGGCCGTTGGTCAATTGGCCGGCGCGGTCGACGCGGGCGGCAATCGTCCGGCCGTCGGAAAACGCGGCGGGACGCTCGCTGCCGTCCGGCAGCACTTCGACCAAACGCCCGTCTGCCTTCAATCGCACCCGCAGCATGGCGCTCGCTCCGTTGCCAGCGCCGCCAGCATAGCTGATTCGTCCTGGATTCAATGAGTTAGTAAGCCGGAGGCATATCGGGATGCCCAGCTATTGGACGATTAGCTCGTTGGCCGAGCGGTCCGCTTGCCACGCCGTCTCGGCCGTTGGGCTATCAACTGGTCTATCAGCCGGTCTGTCAGCTCTTGGGCGGCACGACCTGCCCGCGGACCTCGCCTCCCGGATTCGCCTGGGTGTGGACGTTGATGTACCACTCGCCGGCGCTAAATTGCTGCGCCTGCTCAGGGGTGAGCGTGGCTTCGCCCTTGATCGGGTTCTCGACCGGCTTGCCCTTCTCTGTCAGCCAGATGACCGGCGGACCGTTCTTGCCCGCGGCCGCCGGTCCGTGGAAATGGGCCATGGTTGCCGGCCCCGACAGTCCGCTGTAGGTGACGCTCCATGTCACCACCCGCGTCGCCGGGTCATAGCTGAGATCGGCCGTTCCGGTAGCGGAGGTCTGCACCGGCGGCACCTGCTGGGCGCCGGTCAGCGTGACCTTGAAGGATTGCGGCGCGGCTTGCGAGGGCGCGGCCCAAGTCATGATGCCCGTAAGACATGCAGCAACAATGAGGTGCCGACGCGAGATTGAAATCGTCATCGTGGACTCCTTGGATGCGCCCCCCCCGGCGCGGATTGCATTTTAGCCGACCTCGGCATGCAAGTCGATTGACCGCGGGCCACGCGCTCCATAGACCCGGCGCCGTGCCAATATTAATCTCTGCCGTTGAACACCAAGTCTCTCGTGAGGGTCCGATATGACAAAGCTCATCCGCGGCGGCACCGTCGTCAATCACGACTATTCGCGGCGCGCCGACGTTCTCCTCCGCGACGGCGTGATCGCCGCCATCGGCGCCGATCTCGAAGCGCCGGCTGGCGCCGAAAAAATCGATGCCGGCGGCTGTTACGTCATGCCGGGCGGCATCGACCCGCACACCCATCTCGAGTTCTCCTTCATGGGCACCGTCTCGGCCGACGATTTCGAATGGGGCACCAAGGCCGCTTTGTCGGGCGGCACCACCATGGTGGTCGATTTCTGCATTCCCAATCCCGGCCAATCGCTGCTCGCGGCCTATCAGGATTGGCGCCGCAAGGCTGAGGGCGCCGCCAGCGACTACGGCTTCCACATGGCGATCACCTGGTGGGACAAGCAGGTCTTCGACGAGATGGAAGCTTGCGTGAAAACCTACGGCATCAACACGTTCAAGCATTTCATGGCCTACAAGGGCGCGTTGATGGTCAATGACGACGAGCTCTACAACTCGTTCCTGCGCTGTGCCGGCCTCGGCGCCATGCCGCTCGTGCACGCCGAGAACGGCGACGTCGTCTGGCACTTGCAGGCGCATTATCTCGGCGCCGGCATCACCGGTCCGGAAGGCCACGCCTATTCGCGTCCGCCCGCGGTCGAAGGCGAGGCCGCCAACCGCGCGATCATGATCGCCGACATGGC
>JBEKJZ010000028.1:0-34418 GCA_050010955.1 Xanthobacteraceae bacterium
CGTTGCCTGCTTGGGCGCTTGCATCGCGCAAGCCGCTAGCGCGATGGATTTGAATTATTTTCCGGTAACGCCGGCACAGCCGAACACCCCCGATTGGGCAGGCTTCTATTTCAAACCCGGTGGTGGGTCCGACAGCATACCGTGGACGGGTCTGGGAACCGCGAACGGGTTTTCATCGCCCGGTGCAGCGACCCGTCCGGTAAACGAGAATTTCGGATACAACTTCCAAGCGGGAAATTTCGTATTCGGCCTTGAAGGCTCGTTGGCGGCGGCGAACTTCGACGGCAGGTTCACGGCTCCTTTTTTACCTGCGACCGGCGCTTGGACCCCCAACATGAATTGGCTGGGCACGGTGACGGGCAAGGTCGGATATTCGTTTGGTCAATGGCTCCCCTATGTCAAAGGCGGCTTCGCCGCGGCCGACGTCGGATCGCCGCTGCAGGGCGGCCCGGTCGGAGCATTTTCACAAGGCACGGAAGTGAACGGTTGGACAGCCGGCGTCGGCGTCGAATATCAGTTCGCGCCCAAATGGTCGCTGGGCCTTGAATATCTTTATACCGACTTCGGCAACCCGGCGAATGGTGCGCCAAACACGATCGGCGGCGTGCCGCTTGCAGGCTCGCCTGAGATGTACTCAACCGCCCTGAAGACCCAGAGTCTCTTGGGTCGACTGAATTACAAGACGGGCTGGTAAGCCGAATTCGTTGGTCGTTGCGAGACACGAAGCGCCGGCCGCCGCCGTGTGCCCACGCAATCTCCAACTTGCACGTAATCCTGGATTGCTTGGTCGCGGCGCGACCCGCAATGGCCGTGCGCGTTCACTGCAATGTCGTTGTTGTCGGCGCTCTGCGGCTCGCGATTTCACAGTCCTCGACGAAGCGGATGACCCCGCGCAGCAGGCTTTCGCCTTCGAGCAGCGGCGCGTGTCCCTGGTCGGCCACCTCGATGACTTCCATTTGCTCGCGCCGCGCCCGCATCGCCGCACGGTCTCTGCCGAAAGTATGTCGGAATTGCCGCCGCGGATCACCAGCATCGGCACACCTGCAAGCGTGTCGTATTCGTTCCAGAGCGAGGGGATCGGGCGTTCAATGTCGACGCTGGCGAGCGTGCGGGCCAAGCGGACATCGTAGGTCGGCACCAGCGCGCCGTCTTTCATTTGCCAGGCCCGCCGCGCGGCGGCGAGCCACTGCTCCGCGGTCAGATTCGGAAACTGCGTGCTCATGACGCGGCGCAGGATGTCGGCGCCATCCTCGAAGCTGTGCGGCTGCGGCAGCTTACCGAGATAGCTTTTGATGCGCGCCAAGCCCTTCGGCTCAACGACCGGACCGACGTCGTGCAGCACGACGCCGGCGATAGCGGTCGGATGCGCCGCGCCGAGCAACATGGTCAGAACGCCGCCGCGCGAGCTGCCGATGAAAACGCCCGGGCCGATGGCAAGCGCCGTCAGCACGCTGACGATGTCGCCGAGTTCGACGACGAAATTGTAGTTCTCCGGATTGCTGTCGTACTCGGATCGGCCGCGGCCGCGCGAATCAATGGCGATGACGCGCCGCCGGGTCGGAGCGGCCGCCAGCGCCGGCGCCAGTTCCTCGAAATCGGCCACGGTGCGGGTGATGCCGGGCAGACAAACGACCGCCAAGCCGGGCGCGCCGCGCGTACCATATTCGCGCACATGCAGCCGCAGTCCGTCCTGCGCGCTCACAAACACGTGCGCGCCGCGATTTGGTTCCGCCAGCAGATGAGGGGAGGTTTCGTTCATCGCTTTGTCCAAGGCACCGCCACCATCTCTCCCCGCCGGGGAGCAGGTCGGGCAACCTTAGTCGCGAGCCGAGCGGGCAGGCAACGGCGAAATAATTCTAGTGTCCCGATTCCAAAGTTCGCATCATTATGCGGCACCCTCGTTTGCGAACTTCGGAATCGAAGGACACTAGCAACGTATTGATCTAGTGTGGCTTTGGTTCAGAAGTCCGCATGACGAGTTCGCGGCAAAAATGAACAATCAGCCGCCGCGGCGCAGGTCGGCTTCGATCAGGAGCCGCGGATCGTTGCCAAGGCGGGCGCGGTAAATCTGCATGTTCTCGATGATGCGCTGGACGTAATTGCGCGTCTCCGAAATCGGGATGCGCTCGATCCAGTCGACGGGGTCCACTTTCGGATTGCGCGGATCGCCGTATTGCTCGATCCACTCCCTCGCCCGCCGTGGCCCGGCATTGTAGGCAACGAACGCCAAGATGTAGGAGCCGCGCCACGTCGCGATGTCGTTGCCGAGCTCGGCCGTTCCAAGTTGGGCATTGTAGGCAACGTCGGCCATCAGCCGCCGCTGATCGAACGACACATTAAAGCGCTTCGCGGTGTCGCGGCCGGCCGCGGGCGTCACCTGCATCAGGCCAATGGCGTTGGCGCTCGACACCACCCGGGTGTTGAAGGCGCTTTCCTGGCGCACGATCGAATAGACGACGCAGCGCTCGACCTCGGGCCCGATCTGCTGGTAACTCGGCACGCCGAAGTCCGGATAGGCGTAGTGCTCGAACGGTAAGCCGCGGCCCACCGCGGTCTTGCCGATCAAGAGCGTCGCGCGTGCGTCGTTGTGCTGCGTCGCGATCTCCGCGAGCGTCGCCAGCGCGGCGGCGTCGGTCGTCTTGTCGGCGAGGTCGGCAGCCATGACGGCGACGAGATCGCGCTCGTCGAGCGAGTAGAGGATCTCGAAGGCGCGCGCCACTTCCAGCCGACGCTGCTCGGCGGGCGGCTCCGGCAGATTGCGCAACGTGACGGCGTCGAGCCCAAGCCGCGCGCGGGACAACTGGCCGTAATAGGCGGTGGGATAGCGTGCGGCCGCCTCGTAGTAGGCGCGCGCATCCGAGCCGCGTCCGAGCGCTTCGGCGGCGCGGCCTTGCCAATAATCGGCGCGCGCCAAGGTGATCGGATTGGAGACGCCTTCGGCGATACGGGAAAAATGGGCGAGCGCCGTCGCCGGCTCGTGCCGGAACCGCAGCGCGATCCAGCCGGCGGTGAATTGCTGCTCGGCGCGATAGTTTTCGTTGGCCGGTGTGACGCCGCCGGTGGCGACCTCGTAGGCCGACTTGAAATCGCCGAGGTCGAGCAGTTTGCGGGCGACGAGCCGCCGCTCGATCCACCATTGATCCACATCGCCGAGCGGGTCCGCCTGGTGCGGCGCCGCCAGCATCCACTGCGCGGCCTCGGCGATCTTGTCGGCGCGGCGCAGCCATTGGATGCGGCTGAACATATAGCCGGGATCGTGCCGGGCCGCAGCCGGCACCGCATCGAGCAGCGCCTTGGCCTTGGCGGATTTGTTGATGACGGCGATGCGCGCCTTAGCGATGGCGAGCTGCACCGAATCGAGCTGGTGCGCGGCCCGCAAGCCGGCATCGTCGTCCTCGACATCGAAGCGCGCGTCCATGCGGGCCTTGTCGTCGGCTGCGGTAATAAGGCCGGCGAATGTCGCGCGCGCCTGCGCTTCGAGCTCGGCGGAAAAGCCGTCCGTGCGCCAGGCCTCGCGCACCGCCGTCTGCGCGCCGGCGCGGTCGTCTTTGGCAAGCAGCGCCCGCGCCAGGGCAAACCGGCCTTTGGCGGTCCGCGCGGGATCGGCGTTGAAGAAGGCGATGACCGCCTGCGGGTCGACTTGGCGCTGCCAAAGCGCCGCCTCGGCGCGCCGCCGCAAAGTCATGATGCTGGGCCAGCTCGGATTAGCGGCGATGAAGGCCGCATAACGGGGAAAATCAAGATCGGCGTCGTCACTGCGCAGGATCACCCATTCGGCGAGCTTCCGCGCAAGCGGATCGGATATCGTGCCGGCGATATTGGTCGCCTCGTCGGGCCGGCCCTTGTGCGCCAGATCGATCACCTGTTTGACGGCGGCAAGATCCAGCGGCGATGTGTTCGCGGTTGCCGCCATCGCCAGGGGCGCGACCGCTCGCGCCGCGCGAGGAGCTACGCTCATGGCGTGCAGCGGCGTCGGCCGCGACGCCTCAAGTGCCGCGAGCGGCCGTGACGGAACCGCGCGCAGCGTCGGTTCGGCCGCGCCTTTGAGCGGTGCTGAATGGGCCGCAGACTTCAATGGCTGGTCGGATTTAAGCGCTGGTCTCGCCCGCGGCAGTGGAAACTCGGCGGACGGCGGCGAGGCGCAAGCTTCGGCCGTCAGCAGACCGAGGGCTGCGAGCGCGAGTATGAGCCAACTGAGCGACACCGGCACTGAACCTTTCTGCCGCAGCGCTTCCCGCCGGCGACTTTCGCAATTCCTCTTCGGCCGGCAAGATTGAAGAATTCCTAATGCGCGCCAGCTAACAGGGCAATCGACGAATTTCACGGCAAAAGCGGGGCACAACCCTGTGCGTGTCGTGGGTTTGAAGTTCCGCAGCCCGGTGAGATGGCTGGCGCTTCCCACGGCTTGAATCCAAGGATAAGCCGCGTGAGGGGGCTTTCAAGGCCGGCTGTGACCCGATATCTATCCCGAAGGCAGCACGGATCGCCGCCGGCGACGTGCTGCCCGGCCGGGGCCGTATCCAAGGATCGTGTCATGACTGCCAAGACGAGCTTCCGAGGCTCATTCACCGCGCTCGTCACGCCGTTCAAGAACGGTTCAGTCGACGAGAAAGCATTTCGTGCCCTGGTCGATTGGCAGATCGCCGAGGGAACCAACGGGCTGGTCCCCGTCGGCACCACCGGCGAGAGCCCGACGCTGTCGCACGACGAGCACAAGGCCGTGGCCGAATGGTGCGTCGATCAGGCGCGCGGCCGCGTGCCGGTGGTGGCGGGCGCCGGCTCGAATTCCACTCGGGAGGCGATCGATCTCGCCCGGCATGCCGAACACGCCGGCGCCGACGCGGTGCTGGTCGTCACTCCCTATTACAACAAGCCGACCCAGGAAGGCCTCTATCAGCACTTCAAGGCGATCAACGACGCGATCGGCATTCCGATCCTGATCTACAACATTCCGGCGCGCTCGGTGATCGATATGTCGGTCGACACCATGAAGCGCCTGTACGAACTCAAGAATATTGCCGGCGTCAAGGACGCTACTGCCAACATGACGCGTGTAACGCAGCAACGCGCGGCCATGGGCGCAGAGTTCAACCAGCTGTCGGGCGAGGATATCACGGCGCTCGGCTTCATGGCGCATGGCGGACACGGCTGCATTTCGGTGACGTCGAACGTGGCGCCGCGACTGTGCGCCGAATTCCAGGCCGCGTGCTTGAAGGGCGATTATGCCGCCGCCTTGAAGCTGCAGGACAAGCTCGCGCCTCTGCACATGGATCTGTTCATCGAAACCAGCCCGGCGCCGGTCAAGTATGCGCTTTCGCTCCTTGGCAAGTGCGCCAACACGTTGCGGCTGCCGCTGGTGCCGGCGAGCGAGCGGGCGCAGACCGCCGTCCGCCAGGCGATGGTGCATGCCGGGCTGGTCAACTGACCTCTTTAATCTCTCCCGCAGAGCTCAGCGGGGAACGAAAATCTTAGCGTCGGGGAGGGGTGGATGCTTGAGGAATTCAAGAAATTTGCGATGCGCGGCAATGTCGTCGATCTCGCCGTCGCCGTCATCATCGGCGCCGCTTTCGGCGCGATCGTCAATTCGCTGGTCGCCGATATTATTATGCCGATTATCGGTGCGGTCACCGGCGGGCTCGACTTCTCGAACTACTTCCTTTCGCTGTCGTCGAAAGTGACGGCGACGTCGTTGGCCGAGGCCAAAAAGCAGGGTGCAGTGCTCGCCTGGGGTAATTTTCTCACCCTCGTTCTCAATTTCGTCATCATCGCCTTTGCGCTGTTTCTGGCGGTCAAGGGGATCAGCCGGCTGAAAGCTGAAGCGCCACCGGCGCCACCGGCGCCATCCAAGGAAGTGCTGTTGTTGACCGAGATTCGCGACGCGCTGAAGAGTCGCTAAAGCGGGACGGCATGGCGGCGAAGCCTGAAAGAAAGCTCCGGATCATCGCCGACAATCGCAAGGCGCGGTTCAATTACTTTATCGACGAGACCATGGAGGCGGGCGTCGCGCTCACCGGCACGGAGGTGAAGTCGCTGCGTCAGGGCAAGGCGACGATCGCAGAATCTTACGCCGACGCCCGCGGCGGCGAGATTTGGCTGATCAACTCCAACATTCCGGAATATCTCCAGGCCAACCGCTTCAACCACGCGCCGAAGCGGCCGCGCAAACTGTTGCTGCACCGGCGGCAGATCAGCAAACTGATCGGCGCGGTCGAGCGCGAGGGCATGACGCTGGTGCCGCTCAAGCTCTATTTCAACGAAAAGGGCCGCGCCAAGATCGAGCTGGCGCTAGCGCGCGGCAAGAAGCTCTACGACAAGCGCGAGACCGAGAAGAAGCGCTCGTGGGACCGCGAGCGCGGGCGCCTGCTGCGGCAAAAGGGCTGAAAATGCTTCCCGTGACGTTGGACCATTGCGTCATTCATGTCACCGACTGGGAACGCTCGAATGCGTTCTATACGACCGTGCTGGGAGCGGAACTGATTGCGCGGCCGGTCGGCTATGCCTACCGCTTCGGCGACCGGCAGCTCAATGTCCACGGTCCCGGCGTCGAACCCGCCGAGGTGGCGCGGCTTCCGGTGGCTCCCGGCAACAGCGATCTCTGTTTCGCGTGGCGCGGGCCGATTGCGGACGCTATGAGCCATCTCCAACGCTACGGCGTGGCCATCGAGCGCGGTCCGCTGCAGCGGTTCGGCGCCAAGGGGCCGGGGACCAGCGTCTACTTCCGCGACCCTGACGGCTCGCTGATGGAATTCATTTCTTACGCATGATCCGAAGAGCGGCGCCGGGTTCGGACAAGATCACCGGCAAGCGATCATTTGGAGCGCACGCATGGCCGAGGCACCCGGTAAGCATGATCCGACTTTTCTTCCTCCCGGCATCCCGGTCCCGCAGGACGACGGTGCCGCGCGGCATCTCACCGGCATGAGACTGCCCGATCTCGCGCTGCCGGCGACACGCGGCGGCGCCATCAATCTGCCGCTGCTTGCCGGCCGTAGCGTGCTTTACATTTATCCACGCACCGGCGTGCCGGGCGTCGATCTGCCGCCGGGGTGGGACGACATCCCCGGGGCGCGCGGCTGCACGCCGCAATCGTGCGGCTTTCGCGACCATTTTGCCGAACTCAAAACGCTGGGAGTGTCGCACCTGTTCGGCCTCTCGACCCAGGACACCGATTATCAGCGCGAGGCCGCCGAGCGGCTGCACCTGCCGTTCGCGATCCTGTCCGATGCCAAGCTAGCGTTTGCCCGGGCGCTGAACCTGCCGACATTCTCCGTCGCCGGGATGATGCTGCTGAAACGCATGGCGCTGGTCATCGACGACGGCGTCATCGACAAAGTGTTTTATCCGGTGTTTCCACCGGATCAGAACGCCGCGGACGTGGTTGCATGGCTGCGCGGCCATTGACCTTGGGCCAGCAGCCTACTCGTTCAATGGCATGGTAGTCCGACAGCCGAGCGACCTTCTTGCCGGATTGCCTGCTTAGGCGGCACCGACTTTGGCGCCGAGGGAGGGAGAGGGCGGCGCCGCGCCGAGGAACGCGCGGAGTTTTCCGATGACGTCGCGGAACATCTCCGGCGTGAGCACGCCGGTGTTGGTGTTGTAACGCGAGCAATGGTAGCTGTCGAACAGCCTGACGTGGGCGAGCGGCCGCGCCGAACCGTGCGCGAAGCTCAAGCTTGACCGCTGGGCGCCGAGTGCAACGACTGCCGTGTCGTGAGCGACGCGCCCGAGCGCGAGGACGGCGGAGAGACGCGGCATTTCCGCAATCGTCGCGGCAAGAAAGGGCCGGCAGGTCGCGATTTCTTGCGGGGTCGGCTTGTTTTCAGGCGGCACGCAGCGCACGGCATTGGCGATCCGGCAATCGACCAGCGTAAAGCCATCGTCGGCACGCGCCTCGTAGCGGCCCTGCGCAAACCCGAATTCCACAAGCGTGGCGTAGAGGAGATCGCCGGCATAGTCGCCGGTAAACGGTCGTCCGGTACGGTTGGCGCCGCGGAGTCCCGGAGCGAGGCCCACAATCAGCAGGCGCGCGTCGGCTGTGCCGAATGAAGGGACGGGCGCGTTGAACCACTCGGGCTCGCGCTTTCGCCACGCCTCGCGAAAGGTGACCAGGCGCGGGCAGCACGGGCAATCGCGGCCGGGCTTGCCGCTCGGGCGCGCTATAGCAGCCATAAGCCGAGCCTAATCTTCCTCAAACTCGTCTTCGATCTCGACTTCGGCGCGCGGGGTTCCGGTGCTGCGCTGCAGGAATTGCGGCGTGTGGCGCGGCTCGCGTGCCTCCCGGGCATCCCGCGGCTCGCGCGCCGGCCGTTCCGTCGGGTCGCGGCCGATCTTGTTCTGCAGCTCGATGATGTCGACGAACTGGTCGGCCTGGCGGCGCAGCTCGTCGGCCACCATCGGCGGCTGGGTCGAGATCGTCGACACGACGATGACGCGGACGCCGCGCCGCTGCACCGCCTCGACCAGCGAGCGGAAATCGCCGTCGCCGGAGAACAGCACCATCTGGTCGATATGCGGCGCGATCTCCATGGCATCGACCGCAAGCTCGATGTCCATGTTGCCCTTGACCTTGCGGCGGCCGGTCTGATCGACGAATTCTTTGGTCGCTTTGGTGACGACGGTATAGCCGTTGTAGTCGAGCCAGTCGATCAGCGGCCGGATCGATGAATATTCCTGATCCTCGATCACGGCGGTGTAGTAGAAGGCGCGCACCAGATAGCCGCGGGACTGGAATTCGCGCAGCAGGCGTTTGTAGTCGATGTCGAAGCCGAGCGACTTCGCCGTGGCGTAGAGGTTGGCGCCGTCAATGAAGAGCGCGATTTTCTCGATCTGTGCCGACATGGTGATTCTCGATGATGTCTGTTGATGCGTTTCTCGTGATGAAACCGGAGCAGCCGCAATGGACTCGACATTTCCGGCGTTGTTCAAAACAGTTTTATCGCCGTCGGGACCGTTCTACTGACGAAGTACCCAAGCACAGTGGCAAAACCACGTCGCCCATGGCGTGAACATTGTGCAAAAGCACCGGCGCACGAGCCATATGGCGCGGGCCCTCCGGCGCGAGCACTGCGGCACGCCGTCGCGGCGGCTCGGAGATCAAAAATCGGGACGCCGCGACCAGATTCCCGAATTTTGGGTAACAGAGCGGCTCGCGGACGCCAAGTTAAAAGATTTCACAACTTCAGGATGGGGGTCGAGAACGCCCTTGCACTTGCCCGCCGGTGACGATACCTAACGGCCGGTCCCGGCAACGTGCCGTTGCAGGAACCTCCCAGGAGTCGCGACTATGGCCCGTGTTACCGTCGAAGATTGCATCGACAAGGTCGAAAATCGCTTCGATCTCGTTTTGCTGGCGAGCCATCGGGCGCGCATGATTTCCTCCGGCGGACAGATCGCCGTCGACCGCGACAACGACAAAAACCCGGTCGTGGCGCTGCGCGAGATCGCGGAGAAGGCGGTATCGCCCGAGGACCTCAAGGAGGAACTCGTCCATTCCCTGCAGAAATACGTCGAGGTCGACGAGCCCGAACCCGAGGGGGTGCCGTTGATCGGCGCGCCCGGCACCGGGGTCGATGCCGACGATACCGAAGTCACGACCGAGCGGATGAGCGAGGAAGAGCTGCTCAAGGGCCTGGAAGGTCTGACGCCTCCGGAAAGCCAACCCGAGCCCGACGTCGAAGTCGGCGACGAGGAAGAGTAAGGCCTTCCACGAAGGCGGCGCGGTTAACGATAAGTCAGCGAACTGCCGCGACTTTGGTCGCTCCTGCGGGCCTGAGCCGTCGCCTTGTGGCGCGGGCCATACGTCATGATATCCTTGCGATCAGCCGTCGCCGGCTTTGCCGGCGGCGCCGAGGATGCCATGGCGCGCTCGCCGATCAATTTACCCCGCATGCAGAACCAGCCCCGGCTGCGGGTGGCGGCTGCGCCCGCGCCAAACCTGGTGCCGGAGGACGGGGAAGCGGCGCCAAAGCCCCGCAAGCCGCGGCTGATGCGGCAGTTCGAGCTGATCGACCGGGTCAAACAGTACAACCCCGCCACCAACGAGGACCTGCTCAACCGCGCCTATGTCTATGCCATGCGGGCCCATGGCGAGCAGAAGCGCGCCTCCGGCGACCCTTATTTCTCGCACCCGTTGCAGGTGGCCGCGATCCTCACCGATCTGAAGCTCGATGATGCCACCATCGCGGCGGCGCTGCTGCATGACACCATCGAGGATACCGACGCTACCCGCGCCGAGATCGACCGCCTGTTCGGTCACGACATCGGCGTCCTGGTCGAGGGCCTGACCAAGCTCAAAAAGCTCGACCTCGTCTCCAAGGAGGCGAAGCAGGCCGAGAACCTGCGCAAGCTGCTTCTGGCCATCGCCGACGACGTGCGGGTGCTCCTGATCAAGCTCGCCGACCGGCTGCACAACATGCGCACGCTGGCGTATCGGCCGCCGGAGGCGCGCCGGGTGACGGCGGAGGAGACGCTTGACATCTATGCGCCGCTGGCCGGCCGCATGGGCATGCATGAAATGCGCGAGGAGCTCGAGGATTTATCCTTCCGCGAGCTCAACCCCGACGCCTACAAGGTCATCACCGAGCGGCTCGAGGCGCTGGCTGCGCGCAGCAAAGGCTGGATCGCCGAGATCGAGCAACAGCTCGCCAGAAAACTCGCGGACAGCGGCATCGCCGCCGAAGTCACCGGCCGGCGCAAGCGCGCCTATTCGATCTGGCGCAAGATGGAGAGGAAGGCCGTCGGCTTCGAGCAGCTGTCGGATATTTTCGGCTTCCGCGTCGTCGTCGGCAGCCTGGTCGAGTGTTACCAGGCGCTGGGCATCGTGCACACTACCTGGCCGGTCGTGCCCGGGCGCTTTAAGGATTACATCTCGACACCCAAGCAGAACGATTACCGCTCGATTCACACCACCGTGATCGGGCCCGGCAAGCAGCGGGTCGAGCTGCAAATCCGCACCCGCGACATGCAGCAGATCGCCGAATATGGCATTGCCGCGCACGCCCTCTACAAGGACGGCGTCGGTTCGCCGACGGAAATGCTGTCGCGCGAATCGAATGCCTACGCGTGGCTGCGCCGTACCATCGAGCTGTTGGCCGAAGGCTCCAATCCGGAAGAGTTTTTGGAGCACACCAAGCTCGAACTGTTCCACGACCAGGTGTTCTGCTTCACGCCGAAGGGCAAGCTGATCGCGCTGCCGCGCGGCGCCACGCCGATTGATTTCGCCTATGCGGTGCACACCGACGTCGGCAACATGGCGGTCGGTGCAAAAATCAACGGCAAGATCGGCCCGCTCAGTTCGCCGCTGCAGAACGGCGATGAAGTCCAGATCCTGACGTCGAAAGCGCAGACCGCGCCGCCGGCCGCCTGGGAATCGATCGTCGTGACCGGCAAGGCGCGTGCCGCGATCCGGCGCGCGACGCGAACGGCCGTGCGCGACCAATATTCGGGGCTCGGCCGGCGTATCCTCGAGCGGCTCTGCCAGCGCGCCAAGATCGATTATGCGGACGATAAGCTGCAAGGCGCCTTGCCGCGGCTGGCCCGCGCTTCGATCGAGGACGTGATGTCGGCGGTCGGCCGCGGCGAGATGAAAGCCGCCGACGTGGTGCGCGCCATGTATCCCGATTACAAGGACGAGCGCGTCACCCCGGTGGCGCCGAAGTCGGAGAGCGGCTGGTTCGGGCTGAAACGGGCCAAGGCGGTAAAGTTCAAGCTTCCGGACAAGGCAGAGAATGGCGCGGCGATCCCGATCCGCGGCATCAACTCGGACCTGCCGGTGCGCTTCGCGCCCAACGGCGGCGCGGTTCCCGGTGACCGCATTGTCGGTATCATGACGCCGGGCGAGGGCATCACCATCTACCCGATCCATTCACCGGCGCTGACCGAGTTTGAGGACCAGCCCGAACGCTGGCTCGACGTCCGCTGGGACGTCGACGAGAAGACACCGCAACGCTTCCCCGCGCAGCTCGCGGTGCAATCGGTGAACGAGCCCGGGACGCTGGCACAGATTGCTCAAGTGATCGCCGAGCATGACGGCAATATCGACAATATCCGCATGATCCGGCAGTCGCCGGATTTCACCGAACTGACCATCGATCTCGCGGTCTATAACCTCAAGCACCTGACTTCGATCATCTCGCAATTGCGGGCGAAGAAAGTGGTCGCCAACGCCGAGCGGGTGAACGGGTAGCCATTTGCTTTGCGCAGCTTGAGTTATAGTCAGGCGATTATTTTGGATTTAGCGAATTGCCCGATATGTCCGCTCCTCCCATCCGCCTCGGCGTCAACATCGACCACGTCGCGACTGTGCGTAACGCACGCGGCGGGCAACATCCCGACCCGGTGAAGGCGGCGCAGATTGCGATCAAGGCCGGCGCCGACGGCATCACCGCGCATCTGCGCGAGGATCGCCGCCATATCGTCGACGACGACATCGCACGCCTCAAGGCGAGCATCGACAAACCGCTCAACCTCGAAATGGCGGCGACGCGCGAGATGGTGAGCATCGCCCGCAAGATACTGCCGCACGCCGCGTGCCTCGTGCCGGAACGGCGGCAGGAGCGCACGACCGAAGGCGGCCTCGATGCCGCCGGGCAGCGGGAGGCGCTGCGCGCGGCGGTCGGCGAGCTGGCCGAGGCCGAGATTCGCGTCTCCTTGTTCATTGCCGCCGAGCCCGCGCAGATAGAAGCCGCGGTCGCGATCGGCGCGCCGGTCATCGAACTTCACACCGGAGCCTGGTGCGAGGCGGTGGCGGCGGGCCGAGCCGCCGCCGGCGCCGCCGAATTCGAGCGCATCGTCCGCGGCGCCGCGCTGGCGACGCGCGCCGGCCTGGAAGTCCACGCCGGCCACGGCCTCGATTTCGCCACCGCGGAGCAGATCGCGACGCTTAACCAGATTGTCGAGCTCAACATCGGCCATTTCCTCATCGGCGAGGCGATTTTCGACGGCCTGCCTGCCGCTGTGCGCAAGATGCGTGCGGCGATGGATCGCGGCCGGGCCAAAGGCCGGGCGCCGCCATGATTCTCGGCATCGGCTCCGATATCACCGACGTGCGCCGCATCGCCAAGGTGATCGAACGCCACGGCGACCGTTTTATCGACCGCATTTTCACCGCGACCGAGCGTGCGAAGGCGGAAAAACGGCGAAACCGGGCCGAGACCTACGCCAAACGCTTCGCGGCCAAGGAAGCCTGCGCCAAGGCGCTGGGCACAGGGCTCCGCGCCGGGGTGTGGTGGCGCGATATTGGCGTGGTCAACCTGCCGTCGGGACGGCCCACGCTCGCGCTCACGGGCGGCGCCAAACGGCGGCTCGAGGCCATCACGCCGGCCGGCTACGAGGCGCGTATCGACCTCACCATCACCGACGACGGGCCTATCGCCCAGGCCGTCGTGATCATCTCGGCGGTCCCGCTTGCCGGCCCTTGACGCGACGCATTTCGGCCGCCCGGCGGACGTTGTTTTGCGGGCCTTATGCCGGATGACAAATTCGTCATGTTCGCCACGTTCTGGCGTTAAGCCCATGGCATTCCAAGGTAAAGCGGAATGGCCCACGGCCGCGGCGAAATCCCGCGTGCAATTGCGTGCGTATGGCCCACGGGCTACAAGGTCGCGGGGCAGAAGTTGCAGACGGAAACCATAGGCCGATGAGCGTGCAGACCGGAACCAAGCGCAAAGAGGGTGGATTCGCCGAAACCGTACGCGTGGTGTTCCATGCCCTCATCATTGCCCTCGTCATCCGCACCTTTCTCTTTCAGCCGTTCAATATCCCTTCGGGCTCGATGATCCCGACGCTGCTGGTCGGCGATTACTTGTTCGTCTCCAAATATTCGTACGGCTACACCCATTACTCGTTGCCATTCTCGCCGCCGATTTTCTCAGGCCGCATTCTGGGCCAGCCGCTCGATCGCGGTGACGTTGTCGTGTTCCGGCTGCCGAAGGACGACACCACCGACTACATCAAGCGCGTCATCGGGCTGCCCGGCGACCGCATCCAGATGATTGACGGCGTGCTCAACATCAACGGCGAGCCGGTCAAGCGGCAGCGCATCGAGGACTTCGTGGCCGACGAGGACGGCGCGGTTCAACGCGTCAAGCGCCACCGCGAGACGCTGCCGAACGGGGTGACTTACACCACGCTCGATCTCACCGATAACGGCTTCTACGACAACACGCCGGTCTACCAGGTGCCGCCCGGTCATTATTTCATGATGGGCGACAACCGCGACAATTCGACCGACAGCCGGGTGCTCAGTCAGGTCGGTTACGTGCCCTACCAAAACATCATCGGCAAGGCGCAGATCGTCTTCTTCTCGATCAGGGACGGCGCCCATGCCTGGGAGGTCTGGCGCTGGCCGTGGACGGTGCGCTGGAACCGGCTGTTCACCCTGGTACGATGAGCGGCCGCGGCAAAGCCAAACCCACCGCTACGCCGCAACAGCCCGCTGCCGTTGAGGTTGCCCCGGCGCCAAACGCGCCGCGCGCGGCGGTTGCCGGGCAAAAAGATTCCCGGCACCGCCGTCGCCGTGGCGACGGTTCGCTGGAGGAGCGCATCGGCTACCGATTCACAGACGTGGCGCTCCTCGACAGCGCGCTGTCGCACATTTCCGCGCTCAAGGGCGCGCGCAACCGCGCCGGCAGCTACCAGCGGCTCGAGTTCCTTGGCGACCACGTGCTCGGCCTGGTGATTTCCGACATGCTGTTCCGTGCCTTTCCCAAGGCCGATGAAGGCGAGCTGTCGCGCCGGCTGGCCGATCTCGTGCGCAAGGAAACCTGCGCCGAGATCGCGCGCACCATCGATCTCGGCGCCGCGATCCGGCTCGGCTCGTCGGAGGCCAATGCTGGCGGCCGCACCCGGCCGGCGATCCTCGCCGATGTCTGCGAGGCGCTGATCGGTGCGGTTTATCTGGACGGCGGTTTCACCGCCGGCGAAGCGCTGGTTGGTCGGCTATGGGCAGCGCGCATGCAGACAAAGGCGCAGCCGCTGCGCGATCCGAAAACGGTACTGCAGGAGTGGGCGCAAGCGCGCGGCTTACCGACGCCGGCCTATCGCGAGATCGCGCGCACCGGCCCCGACCACGACCCGGAGTTTCGCGTCGCCGTGCAGCTTCCGCGGCTCGCCCCGGCGGAAGGTTCGGGACGCTCGAAGCGCGCCGCCGAGCAGGCCGCTGCCGCCGCCATGATGGTGCGCGAGGGCGTCAAGCCCGACCGGATCGATGGTTGAGCCGGCGGAGGCCGCCGCCCGATGCGGCTTTGTCGCGCTGATCGGCGCGCCGAACGTCGGCAAATCGACGCTGCTCAACGCGCTGGTCGGTGCGAAAATCTCCATCGTCACGCCCAAGGTACAGACCACGCGAGCGCTGATCCGCGGCATCGCCATGGAAGGCCCGGCGCAACTGATTTTTGTCGACACGCCCGGCATTTTCGCGCCGCGACGCCGGCTCGACCGCGCCATGGTCGGCAGCGCTTGGGGCAGCACGCGCGACGCCGACATCGTCGCGCTTTTGATCGACGCGCGAAAGGGCGTGGAGGACGACGAGGAAGCGATCCTGCGCGGCCTCGCCGACATCCGTGCGGCCAAGGTGCTGTTGCTCAACAAGATCGATCTGGTCGAGAAGCCGACGCTGCTCTCCTTGACGCAAGCGCTCAACGAGCGCGCGACCTTTGCCGCAACTTTCATGGTATCCGCACGCTCCGGCGACGGCGTTGCCGACCTCAAAAGCTGGTTCGCGGCCCACGTGCCGCCGGGTCCGTGGCTTTATCCCGAGGATCAGATTTCGGATGCGCCGCTGCGCCAGCTTGCCGCCGAGATCACGCGCGAGAAACTTTATCTGCGGCTGCATCAGGAACTGCCGTACCAGTCGACGGTCGAGACCGAGGTCTGGAAAGAGCTCAAGGACGGCTCGGTGCGCATCGAGCAGACGATCTATGTCGAGCGCGAAAGCCAGCGCAAGATCGTGCTCGGCAAGGGCGGCCAGACCATCAAGGCGATCGGGGCGGCGGCGCGGACCGACATCGCCGCGGCGATCGAAAAGCCGGTGCATCTCTTTCTGTTCGTCAAGGTGCGCGAGGGATGGGGCGACGACCCCGAACGTTACCGCGAGATGGGCTTGGAGTTTCCCCGGGAGTAACATCGAGCCCGAGTCGGGCCCTGTCATTCCGGGGCCAAGCGAGCCCGCAATCCATAACCACAGTTCGTGACTATGGATTCCGGGGCCGATCCCTGCAGGCCGTCCCGGAATGACGACAAAGGCATTACAATAGAAACCCATGCAATGGACCGATGAAGGCATTGTGCTCGGCGTGCGGCGGCTTGGCGAGTCGGGCGTCATTCTCGAATTGATGACGCAAGAGCGCGGCCGCCATCTCGGGCTGGTGCGCGGCGGCACCGGCGCCCGGCTGCGCGGCGTGCTGCAGCCCGGCAATTCGCTGCGCGCGACCTGGCGGGCGCGGCTCGACGATCATCTCGGCCATTATCTGGTCGAGGGCATCAATCTGCGCGCGGCCGGCATTCTCACCGCGGCGCATGCCGTCCATGGCGTGACCCATCTCGCGGCTTTGTGCCGGCTGCTTGCCGAACGCGAGCCGCATGCCGGCATTCATGCCACGCTCGAACAGATCCTGGATGCTCTCGACGATCCCTCGGTCGTCGGTCCCATGGTGGCGCGCTTCGAGCTCGCCTTTCTGGCCGAGCTCGGCTTCGGGCTCGATCTTTCCTCCTGCGCCGCGACCGGCGCCAAGGATGATCTCATCTATGTCTCGCCGCGCTCGGGCCGTGCCGTGTCGGGCGCGGCCGGGGAAGCGTACCGCGAAAAACTCCTGCGGCTCCCGAGCTTCCTGCGCACCGACGCCGAGCCGGCGTCCGCCGCCGATCTCGCCGATGCGTTCGCGCTGACCGGTTTCTTTCTCGATCGTCACGCCTTCGCGCCGCGCGGTCTCGCCGTGCCGGACGCGCGCGCGCGCTTTCTTGCCGCTGTTCTTGTCCGCAACGCCTAACCGCGCTACCGCTCCGCCATGAACAAAAAGCTGATTCCCCCGGAAAAAACCGGCGACGTGCAGGAGATCGCGCTGCGCGAGGCGCTCGAGGAGCGCTATCTCGCCTACGCGCTGTCGACCATCATGCATCGCGCTCTGCCCGACGCACGCGACGGGCTGAAGCCGGTGCATCGCCGCATCCTTTACGGCATGCGGCTGTTGCGCCTCGATCCCGGCGCGGCGTTCAAGAAATCGGCAAAAATCGTCGGCGACGTGATGGGCAATTTCCATCCGCATGGCGACCAGGCGATCTACGACGCGCTGGTGCGCTTGGCGCAGGACTTTTCCTCGCGTTATCCGCTGGTCGACGGCCAGGGCAATTTCGGCAATGTCGACGGCGATAACGCGGCGGCCTACCGCTATACCGAGGCGCGGCTGACGGAAGCCGCGCGGCTTTTGCTCGAGGGCATCGACGAAGATGCCGTGGACTTTCGACCCAGCTATGACGGGGTTATGCAGGAGCCGGTCGTGCTGCCGGCCGCGTTCCCCAATTTGCTCGCCAACGGCTCGCAAGGCATCGCGGTGGGCATGGCGACCGCGATCCCGCCGCACAACATCGCCGAGCTGTGCGAGGCGGCGCTGCACCTCATCGAGCAACCGAACGTGCGCACCCGCACGCTGCTGAAATTCGTGCCCGGCCCCGATTTCCCCACCGGTGGCCTGATCGTCGATCCGTCCGAGGCGATCGCGGAAGCCTACGCCACCGGCCGCGGCTCGTTCCGGCTGCGCGCGCGCTGGAAGGCCGAGGATACCGGGCGCGGCACCTATCAGGTGGTGGTCACCGAAATCCCCTGGCAAGTGCAGAAGATGCGGCTCGTCGAGCGCATCGCCGAACTGATCAACGACAAGAAGCTGCCGCTCCTTGCCGACATGCGCGATGAATCCGCGGAGGACGTGCGGCTTGTGCTCGAGCCGCGCTCGCGCAGCGTCGATCCGGCGCTGATGATGGAGAGCCTGTTCAAGCTGACCGAGCTGGAAAGCCGGGTGCCGCTGAACATGAACGTGCTGGCGCGCGGCCGCATCCCCAAGGTCGTCGGGCTCGCCGAAGCGCTGACCGAATGGCTCGCGCATCGGCGCGAGGTTCTGCTGCGCCGCTCGCGCCATCGGCTCAGTGAGATCGAGCATCGCCTGGAGGTGTTGGGCGGCTATCTGGTTGCCTATCTCAACATCGATAAGGTCATCAAGATCATCCGCAAGGAGGATGAGCCGAAGCCGGTGCTGATGCGGACGTTCAAGCTCTCCGACGTCCAAGCCGACGCCATCCTCAACATGCGGCTGCGCAATTTGCGCCGCCTGGAAGAGATCGAAATCCGCGAGGAAGATAAGAAGCTGCGCGCGGAGAAGAAATCGATCGAGGATTTGCTGCGCTCGGAAAAGGCGCAGTGGAAGACGATAGCCGGCCAGATCCGCGAGGTGCGGGAAAAATTCGGCGCCAAGACGCCGCTCGGCAAGCGCCGCACCGGTTTTGCCGAGGCGCCGGCGCACGACGAGGCGGCGATCGAGGAGGCCTTGCTCGAGCGCGAGCCGATCACGGTTGTGGTCTCCGAGAAGGGATGGATTCGGGCGCTGCGCGGCCAGGTCGCCGACCTTTCCAGCTTGGCGTTCAAGGCCGACGATGCGCTGAAAATCGCTTTTTTCGCCGAAACCACCTCAAAGCTTCTCGTCTTCGCCACCAACGGCCGCTGCTACACCATCGAGGCGGCAAAACTGCCGGGCGGCCGCGGCCATGGCGAGCCGATCCGACTGTTCATCGATCTGGAGCAGGAGGCCGACGTGATTGCGGTATTCCGTCACGAAGGCGGGCGCCAGCTCATCGTGGCGAGCAAGCAGGGCAGGGGGTTCATCGTCGCCGAGGACGAATGCCTCGGCAATACGCGCAAGGGCAAGCAAGTGCTCAATGTGAGCCCGCCGGACGAAGCGCGCGCCATCGCGCCGGCCGAGGGCGAGCTGGTGGCGGCGATCGGCGACAACCGCAAGATGCTCGTTTTCCCGATCGATCAGGTCCCGGAGATGACGCGCGGGCGCGGCGTGCGGCTGCAGCGGCACAAGGACGGCGGCCTCTCCGACATCAAAACCTTCGAGGCGGAGAAGGGCCTGACCTGGACCGACTCCGCCGGCCGTGTTTATACCCTGTCGCTCAAAGAACTCGCCGACTGGCGCGGCAACCGCGCCGACGCCGGGCGGCTGGCGCCGAAGGGGTTTCCGAAGAATAACAAATTTGGCGGTACATCCAGCCGCACGCCGGCGAACGGGAAGAGCGCAGAAAACCCCTGATCGATGCCTGCTGCACGAGTCATCTTCAGTTGTGCTGTCCTGCCGTGACGTTGATGACCTGCACGCGGCGGTTGACGCCATCTTCCGGATTGGCCGGATCGAGCAATTGCGATTTCCCGTAGCCCTTCGCGCTCAGTCGCGCGGGCGCGATGCCGAATTGCGTTACCAGATAATGGCTAACCGCCTCGGCGCGTCGTTCCGAAAGTTTCTGGTTGAACTCGACGCCACCTTTCGCATCGGTGTGGCCGGCGATGAGAAAGCTGAACGCGGCAAGCCGCGGATCGCGGAGCGCAGTGCCCAATCGATCGAGGGTGATGCGCGCGTCGGATGTCAGATCCGCCGAATTGTAGGCGAAGTTGACGTAGAGATTGACCGAAAGCGGCTGTTCCGCGGGCTTTCCTTCGACGGTGATTCCGCGCCCGAACAGGTCGCGCGTCTTTTCTTGCGGCTGTGCCTGCGGCCGCGGCTTTGGGCAGTTCGGATCCAACGCGCATGTGATGTCGTTCGGTGACGGCGCCTCCTCCGCTGACGCCGGTGTGAGAATGATCGATGCGCCGGCAAAAAGGGCAATGACAAAAAGCAACCGGATCATCATGGCTACTACCTCGCACTGGTTGTCAGGGTGGTTATGGTGGCCGCGAGCTCGCGGTCGGGCATATCCGGAACAGGTTTGTAAAGCAGCGCCCGCCGCAGCTCGCTCAAATAGTCACGTTCGGTCTGCTGCATCGGCAACTCGTGATCGAACAAAGGCGAGCGCGATGCGATGGCGATAATCATTTCACGGCCGAACGGCGGACTGACGGTGAATTTCGGCTGGCCGTCCGTGCCGTTGCCGAACACCAGCGTTTGTCGCGGCAGCGTCGGTTGCGGCACGAGCGCGTTGGGCTGCACCAGATGGACGACCGAACCGTCAGCCTGGATATAGGAAACATAGAGAAAACTGATCTGCGCCGGAGAATGGACCTGGATTTTGAGCTGGTCCCCGCCGTGGAGGTCGGTGCTTGAACCGATGTCGATCGTCGGTCGGTCGGCAACCAGAAGCGGCTTCTGCAAAGTCTGCAGTGCCTCGCATTGCGGCCACGGCGCCACGATCACGTCGCCGACGATTGTGTTTGGCACGCTCGCCGCGATCTGTTTGACCCGGTTGAGGTCGTCGTCGCTGGCGACGTAACCCGACAACACTGATTGGCCGCCTCGCGTCTCGACGTTGACGCGGGCGCATGACAGCGTCTGCAGGTCGGACAGTCCCGGGATTGGCTTTGGCGGCACAGGGGCTGGCGGCGGCGGCGGAGATGGTGGCGGCGGAGACGGTGGCGGCGGCGGCTTGACCGGAACGACGTTGAGCACGTAGGCGTTGCTGATGCGGGTCTTCAATAGATCGTAGCTGATCCAAGCGTAGCCATGATCTCCCCAGCGCGGACTCCAGGAATTGATCAACCGGAACGCTTGCCGCCCCTCGTCGTAGCCGACCAGTGTCATCGCATGCCAACCCGCAAGCTTGTCGCCGGGAGCCGGGGCCGGTTCCGTGAACGTGCTGGCATCACGCAGTTTCTGGAATGCGGTGCTAACGTTGAACCTAATCAGCACGGGATTGGACCGCGCGAGTTGGCCCTTGGCGTCGTCAGGTCGGCTGATATCGACACGATTCAATCCGTTCACACGGAAATCATGGGCCCGCGCAACAAGCTGCGCCGACGCCGCTGGCACGCATGCGTCACTGTAGGGATAGTCAGCGAGCGATAACGCACCTCGTCCAAGTACTTTGACGGCGTCGTCGAAACTCGAGCCATCGTTGCAACCTTGTCGGCGGGCCAGGTGATAGACGTAGTTGGGGCTCGGCAGGTTGGTCGGCTGCTTGATGTCCCGACGTTCGAGTGCTTCGGTGTAATAGCTTCGCGCCGCGTAGGCGGTCGCCCAGGCCGTACAGGATCCCAAGCGACCTTGGTCACCGACGGCCGGCATTTTACTCGAAAGATCGACCTGCTCCGGCAGAAATGCGCGATGATGTTCGATGATCGGCAATCCGCGCTCGACCTGCGGATCGGTAGCCTGCCCACCGGTAGAATAAACAGTATCCGGCGGGTCGACGAGATCGGTAGCTGTGGGGCCGGGCGTTTGCGCCAGCAACGTGGCCGGCAGGCCGGCAAATACGATTGCGGCCAGAACGGCGGCGGCCAGCACACGGGTAACTCCGCAACGCATGAGCGACCTCGCAGGCGGAAACACACACAAGCTTCTGCCGGCCTGAACGGCGGCGGGGAGAGCGGCTATTATACTGCATCTTCAAATTCGCGGCGAAGGCGCGCCCGGCTCCGGCAGCCGAACGCGAACAATCGTTGTCACCTTTTCCTGCCTATCTTCTGCAAGTTCTGTTGAGCGATCTCGTTCCCGGCGGCTGCCGCCTTCTCGTACCACTGCCGCGCTTGCGTCAGGTCTTTGCGGACACCCATCCCGGTGCCGTACATGACCCCGAGGTTGTTCATCGCCTGGTTGTTGCCCAGAGCCGCGGCCTTCTCGAACCATTGACGCGCCTGGGTGTAGTCCTTGGCGACGCCTGATCCGTCTCTATACAGCACGCCGAGATTGCCCATGGCGATGGGGTCGCCCGCAGCCGCTCCCTTCTCGTACCATTGCCGCGCCTGCGCCTCGTCTTTAGCAACGCCCCATCCCTTGTCATAAAGGTAGCCGAGACTGGTCATCGCCTGGCGCTGACCAGCGGCTGCGGCCTTCTCGAACCATTGACGCGCCGCGATGTAGTCCTTGGAGCCGCCCCATCCGTTTTCATAAAGCACGCCCAGGTCTTTCATCCCGTCAGCGTTGCCTGCATTCGCAGCCTTCTCGTACCATTGCCGTGCCGCGATATAGTCCTTGGCTACGCCCTTTCCACTCTCATAAAGGAAGCCGAGATTGGACATTGCGGCGGTCTGGCCTGCGGCTGCGGCCTTCTCGTACCAGTGCCGCGCTTGCGCGTAGTCCTGCGCGACACCCAACCCGTTTTCGTAAAACCAGCCAAGATCGCTCATCGCAAGGGCATTGCCCGCGGCGGCGCCCTTCTCGTACCATTGGCGCGCCTGCGCGTAGTCCTGCGCGACACCCAACCCGTTCTGGTAATACCAGCCGAGATTTTGCATGGCTTGCGCGTAGCCCGCGTCGGCGGCCTTCTCATACCACTGACGCGCCTGCGTATAGTCCCTGGGGATACCTAACGCGTTTCCATAGATGACGCCGAGACTGTTCATCGCGGCTGGGGCGCCCGCGGCGGCGGCCCTTTCATACCACTGCCGCGCCTGCGCGTAGTCCTTGGAAACGCCTTTGCCGTTTTCGTAGAGCCAGCCGAGGTTAGTCATGGCGCCGGGCTCGCCGACGGCGGCAGCCTTCTCATACCATTGGCGCGCCTGTGCGAGGTCCGTGGGGACACCCCACCCGTTTCCATAGAGAGCGCCGAGATTCGTCATCGCGGCGGGCCCGCCCGCGGCAGCGCTCTTCTCGAACCATTGGCGCGCCCGCGCGTAGTCCTGCGCAACGCCCCAGCCGTTCTGGTAAAGTACGCCGAGATTGGTCATTGCGCCTGGTTCGCTTGCGGCTGCGGCCTTCTCGTAGAGCTGGCGGGCTAGTACGTAATCCTTCTGCACGTGAGCGATACGCCCGGCCTGGAAGACGAAGCGGGTGACATCGGGGTATTGGCGCATTGCGGCGTTGCAGGCCGTGAGTGCCGGCACGATGTCGATCTTGTCGAGCGAGACGCCGGCAACAGTTGGTGGGCGCCGCGGATCCCCGGGGGCGGCCGCCAGGCGATCGCAGTCGGTTACGAGGTCGGGGCGCAATGTCTCGGCAGGGTTGGTCAGGCGGGCCTCTTTGACCGGCCCCTTGTCGGCTACACGCGGCTCCTCGGCGGCAGGCGGCGGACCGGAGGCGGGCGCCCCGGCAAAGTAAAATTTGCCTTTGATCGGCGACGTCGAATACCATGGCAGCTGGGCGTCGCCCGTAGCCTGCATCACCAAGAGCCCGACCTCGTTGAACACCTCGAAGATGCTGAGGCCGGGCCGTTTGATCGTCTGCGCCAGCGCCTTGGTAAAGGGGCTGTTGCCGTCGGTGCCGTCCTTGGCCACATTGCCGGGCTGGGTCGCAAACGATATGAGTGTGCCCTCGGGCGCCTCCATCTGGGCGAGACCGCTGCCGGTCGCGCGCAAGCCGCGGCCGCCGAATGGATTGTTGCGGCAGGCGTCAAGGATCATGAAGTTGAGCTTGGTGCCCGCGCCCGCCATCTGACGCAGCACCAGCTTGCTGTCGAGCATCTGGAAGTCCACGTCGGATTCGCGCGTCGGTTTGGCGTCGACCGGCGCGAGGTAATTCGCGCCCCGCACCTCCACGGCGTGACCGGCATAATAAAACAGCCCGACATCGGCGCCGAGCAACAGGTCGCCGAAGTTCTGCACCGCGCGGTCGACACCGGATTTGTCGAGATCGAGCTGGGCACCGTCGCCGACCAGCGTGAAGCCGAGCGAGCGCAGCGTTTCCGCCATCAGCGTCGCATCGTTCTTCGGATTGTCGAGCCACCCCACCGATTTGTAGGCGGAATTGCCGATGACCAGCGCCACACGCTTCTCGGCGTGTGCCGGTACGGCCAGAGACAGGCAGGTCGCGAAAATGACCGCCGCAGCAACGACCTTCGAGACGAGGCTGGCGCAAGGGTCCATTGCACCCCCAAGCGATCAATGGCTCCGCTGCCAGATTACGCCACTCTTGAATGGCCGCAATCCGAAAACAAATAGCCTGAATCGAATCGGAAGCTTTTGCTACTCAACCCTTGCCCACCCATCGGGCGTCAGCCGCTCCTGCGGCCGGAACCGGCTCTTGTAATCCATCTTGCGCGAGCCGCGTACCCAATAGCCGAGATAGACGTAAGCGAGCCCCATGCGTCGCGCGCGGGCGATGTGGTCGAGCACCATGAAGGTGCCGAGCGAACGCGCCGCTTCATCCGGCTCGAAGAACGAATAGACCATGGACAGGCCGTCGTTGAGCACGTCGGTCAAGGCGACGGCGAGAAGGTCGTCGGCGCGGCGCCCCGGCAGCGAAGAGCCAGGCTCGCGCCGGCGATATTCGATGATGCGAGTCTCGATGTGGCTGTCCTCGACCATCATGGCGTAGTCGAGCACCGTCATGTCGGCCATGCCGCCGTCGCGATGACGCGAATCGAGATAAGCGCGGAAGATCGAATATTGCTCGGAGGTCGGAACGGCGATCTTCATCTCGCTGGCCATGTCGGCGTTGCGGCCGACGATGCGGCGCATACTGCGCGTGGGGTGGAATTCCTTGACGACCACCCGCACCGAGACGCAGCTGCGGCAACCTTCGCAGGCCGGCCGGTAGGCGATCGATTGGCTGCGGCGGAATCCGCCCTGGGTGAGGATGTTGTTGAGCTCGCCAGCCCGCTCGCCGACCAAGTGGGTGAAAACCTTCCGCTCCTCCTTGCCGGCGAGATAGGGGCAGGGCGACGGAGCGGTCAGGTAGAATTGCGGCGTATCGCGCGAGTGCTGGGTCACCTGGCGCTCTGGCCCCTTGCTGGCCCGTTGGCTCCTGCGGCCGAGACTAGCCCGGTCCGCCGTCTAGATTGCCCGAGAATGTCGGCGCGGCATAGGCCAAATCCGCCGCACTAGCTGCTCATGGGCACCCGCAGCGCCGCCGCCCGGGCCGCGTTGTTGATGATGACGACGCCGACCAGCATGTCGTGCAGAAGCCGCCGCCGCGGATTTAAGAAGCAAACCAGGAGCACGAGCGGCGTCAGCACGCTGACGCTGACCCAGTAGATGATCGGGTGCACGGCACCGAGCACGAAATAAGCCGGCGCGCCGTACCAGGTGCGCATTTCGATCTCCATGGCGCGCATGCCGAGCGTGGCCGACGCCGGGCTTCCCAGCGTCGTTCCGTAATAGAACAGCGCCCAGATCACCGAAGCCGGCGACAACAGCCAGAACAGCGCCCAGCCGAGGCCGAAGGTGACGAGGCCAAACACAAAAATAAACATCGCCGCCGCGACCAAAGGCACCGCGATGACGATCAAATCGATGATGAAGGCGACGACCCGCCGGGTGAGCAGTCCCTCGAACAGCTCGGGATTGGCAAAAGGATCGTAGGCATGCGGCCTGATAGCGGCCGCGATGCCGATCCGGCTCGATCGCGAGTCCGGCCCTGCTTTTAGCCCGGAATCAATCATGAGCAACCCTGTTACGACTCTGACATTGTAACGCCGCCGGAAATAGGGAAAAAGGCCTTGTGGCTTTGGCGCCGCCCTGGAGTGGAGGCCGTCGTGCGTGACAGAAAGCAGTCATGGTGACGTTGGCCGCTATCGAAGCCGCCGGCCGCGCGATCGCCGGCCACGTGCTGCGGACGCCGATCTTGGCGGCGCCGCCGCTTTCGGCGCTGACCGGCGCCGAGGTCTACGTCAAATACGAGAATCTGCAGGTCACCAATTCGTTCAAGGAGCGCGGTGCCCGCGTCAAGCTTGGCGCGCTCGACGCCGAGGAACGCCGCCGCGGCGTGATCGCGATGTCGGCCGGCAATCACGCCCAGGCGGTGGCTTATCACGCCCGCCGGCTCGGCATCCCGGCAACCATCGTCATGCCGGTGACGACCCCGTTCGTGAAGGTCAAGGCGACCGAGGCGCGCGGCGGCAACGTCATTCTTGAGGGCGAAACTCTCGCCGAAGCGCAGGCGCGCGCCGAGGTGATTGCGGTCGAGCGCAACCTGGTCTGGGTCCACCCTTATGACGATCCGCACATCATCGCCGGCCAAGGGACGATCGCGCTGGAGATGCTCGAGGAGGTGCCGGATCTCGACGTCCTCATCGTTCCGATCGGCGGCGGCGGCCTCATCGCCGGCTGCGCCATCGCCGCGCGCGCCAAGAATCCGTCGATCGAGATCGTCGGCGTCGAAGGTGCGCTCTACCCGTCGATGTGGAACGCGCTCTATCAGGGCAGCAGACCGTGCGGCGGCCCGACGCTGGCGGAAGGGATTGCGGTGAAAAATGTCGGCGCGCTGACACTGCCGGTCGTGCGCGAATTGGTCCGCGATGTCATCCTAGTCGACGAGCCGCAGATCGAGCGCGCCGTGAACGCCTTCCTCACCTTGCAGAAGACGATGGCGGAAGGAGCGGGCGCCGCCGGGCTTGCCGCGATGCTCGCCGAGCCGGAACGATTTCGCGGCCGCAAGGTCGGCCTCATTCTCTGCGACGGCAATATCGACCCGCGCATCCTCGCCTCCATCATGGTGCGCGAGCTGGAACGCGCCGACCGCATCGTCTCCTTCCGCCTCACCATCCCGGATCGTCCGGGAATCCTGGGGCAGATCGCGACCAGGCTCGGCCAGTTCAACGCCAACATCCTCGGCGTCGATCATCACCGGCTGTTCCTCGACGTCCCCGCCAAGGGCGCCAAGCTCGACGTCACTATGGAGACGCGCGATGCCGCCCATGCCGAGGACATTTTTCGTGCGCTCGCGGCCGACGGTTATCAGCCGGTGCGGCTGCCGAGCGGCACCGCGCTGGAGTAGTCGGACTATCGTACTGCCAAGGCAGTGCGGGTGTATCGCGTTGCACTTCACAGGGCCATGGCCGGCAGCCACAATGCTGCGGACAATTGAGAGGCAGGTTGCAGTGAAAAATGTCGGCATACTCATCGGCGGCGCGATGCTGATTGCGAGCGTAAGCGGCGCCGTCGCCCAGCGCGCGGCGCGGAGTCAGCCGCCACCAAGCGAAGCGCCGCAGCGAACCACGGCGACTTACGGCGATTGGGTTGTTCAATGCGTGACCGAGGCGCAGCAAGCGCATCAAAAAATCTGCGACATGGCGCAAAGCACGCAAGTCCAAGGCAGGAACCTGCCGTTTTCCCGCGTCGCCATAGCGCATCCGGTGAAAGGTCAGCCGGTGAGGCTGGAGGTGCAGGTGCCGGTCAACGTCAGCTTCGGTACCAACGTGAAAATCCAGACCGGGGACGCCGATGCCGGCATTGCGGCGTCGTTCGCGCGCTGTACGCCGAACGGCTGCTTCGCGGACTTTGACATCAAGGACGATGCGCTGAAAAAATTCCGCGCTGCTACCGGCGCCGGCAAAGGTTCTTTTGCCGACGCCGGCGGCCATGACGTGAGCGTCCCGCTGTCGTTCAATGGCTTTAATCAGGCCTTCGACGCGCTCCTGAAGGAAAAGGGACTACGCGATTCCGGGCTGCGCAAATGTCGGCTGCACATGACGGCGGATGTTGGATGTTCTAAGGCTGTCCTCGCAAGTGGGCGGAGACTCAAGCTTTTCCAAATTTCGAGGCCGCCTGGTGAGACGGCCTCGATGCAGCTACCAGACGTAATACCACGCAATAACAAGGACGACGGCTACCGCGATGGCCAGCAACGCCATTTGTGCAGCCATGTTGTTGGCCAGACCGTGGCCATTATGCTCGCTGGGCATTGTCATCGGATATCTCCCCAGGCGTTTTCTGCCCGCGCGGAAAGCCGAGACCGCGTCTCTAAGGGACCGGATTACCCCTCGTTCAGGGTGCCGGGAATCCGCGAATGCTTAGACTTTGGTCTAATGCGTTATGGCCACATTGATCCAAATCAAAACGGCCACTGTTAATTGGGGGTCGCGGAAGCTCGGCCAAAAGTCCGCCGATCAACGGTCGAGCCCGCGGGAGTGAACTGGCGAGAAATGAATAGGCCAGCTGTCGCTAGGCTCTATTCGCTGTTCTTGCGAAACATATTCTGCAGCCAGTCGAACGGCCGTGCTGTCGTACTGTCAGACAAGGCCGGGCCGGCGGTATCCGGCCGCGCCCGTGGCATCGGCACAGTCGCGGGCGTCATCTGCGCCATGGCGACGAGATGTGGACGGCGCGGCGGCAGTGGGATCGGGCCGCGCAGTGGCTCCGCCGCGGGTACGGCATCGGTCGGCGTGTCGATCGAGACCGCTGGCTGCGGCCCGGCGAGCGCGCCAGTGTTTGAGGCCGCTCCTTCGGTCGGGGCGGCGGCAGCAGGCATCTCCACTGCCTTTGGGTCGGCCGGAATAATCGGTGACCTCTCGGCCGTCCTTAATGCGCCGGTCGTTGTGTTGGCGGCGCCGATCGGTGCACGATCGCCGAGCAATGGTCCCTTCGGTGCGGCGGCCGTGTCAGGAGCCTCCGTCGGGGTGTTCCCTACCGGGACCGCCGCGGACGAAGCGTCCGAGAGCCTGGATTGCTCAGGCGGCGGCAAAGGCTGCGTGGCGCTGTCGAGGCTGGCGCTCGCGTTTCGCGGCAGCGGAACCGTCGCGCTCGCCGCCAGCTGGCGGAACGTCGGGAGTGTCGGCGGCCCGACATAGCTGCGCATGAATACGGTGATGGTCCACAAGATCACCGGGATCGCGGCCAGCACCGCGACGACGATGACGATCCGGCGCAGCAGCGGCACGTAGTGCCGGAAATGATCGCTGTCCTCACGCATGACTTCCGCCCCGTTGTTTGCTCCCCGGCGAGGACGGTTGCTACATTCCGCCCTTCTTCAGTTTCTCCGCAATCCTTGCCGCGAAATAGGTCAATACGCCGTCGGCGCCCGCGCGTTTGAAGGCGATCAGGCTCTCGGTCATGGCCTTGTCCCCGTCGAGCCAGCCATTCACGGCAGCGGCCATGATCATCGCATATTCGCCCGATACTTGATAGGCGAAGGTGGGCATGCCGAAGGCCGCTTTGACGCGGTGCAAAATGTCGAGATAGGGCAGGCCGGGCTTGACCATGATCATGTCGGCGCCTTCGGCGATGTCGAGTTCCACTTCGCGCAACGCCTCGTCTGCGTTCGCCGGGTCCATCTGATACGTGCGTTTGTCGCCGATGAGCGTGGTGCTCGAGCCGACCGCGTCGCGGAACGGGCCGTAGAAGGCGGAGGCGTATTTGGCCGCATAGGCCATGATCTGCACGTCGTGAAAGCCGGCGGCATCGAGCCCGGCGCGGATGGCGCCGACACGGCCGTCCATCATGTCGGAGGGAGCGATGATATCGCAGCCGGCCTCCGCCTGGACCAGCGCCTGGCGGACCAGCACCGCGACGGTCTCGTCGTTGAGGATGATGCCGTCGCGGATCAGGCCGTCATGGCCGTGGCTGGTATAGGGATCGAGCGCGACATCGCAGAGGAGGCCGATGTCGGGCACTTCCTTGTTGATGGCGCGAATGGCGCGGCAGACGAGGTTCTCGGCGTTGAGCGCTTCGGACCCGGTGGCGTCGCGCTTGCCCGGATCGGTATAGGGGAACAGCGCGAGGCAAGGGATGGTGAGCTTTGCCGCGCGCTCCGCGGCGCGCACCGCCTCATCGACGGAGAGACGCTCGACGTCGGGCATCGAGGCGACCGGCGCGCGGACCTTCGTGCCGTCGACCAGGAACAGCGGCCAGATCAGGTCGTCGGTGGTGAGAACGTGCTCGCGCACCATTCGCCGCGCCCATTCGGCGCGGCGGTTGCGGCGCGGGCGGATCGCAAGGTCGAGACGCTCGCTGACCGGCGCTTGCGATTTTGCCTCGACCGGCGCGAGGCGGCTGGCTGCGAGCGGCCTGCCAAATTTGATCGCCATGACCATACTCCTGCTGGCGGGAGCCTTCTTTTACCCGGTCCAGGCTCGACCCGCCACTAGTGTCCCGATTCCGAAGTTCGCATCATTATGCGGCACGCTCGTTTGCGAACTTCGGAATCGAAGGACACTAGCCAACGTATTGATCCAGTGTGGCTTTGGTTCAGAAGTCCGCATGACGAGTTCGCGGCAAAAATGATGCGGACTTCTGAACCGCCACACTGGCAGGACCCCAGGCCGCAAGGAACCGGGCGTCGGCCCTTGGGCCGGCCCAGCGGATTGACTTCGGCCCGTCTCGAATGTCAAAGGCCGCGCGGATGAGCGATCAATGGCAGAGGCGGCCCACCCGGCCGAGCGACATGCTCGAGCCCGTGCATGCCGGCAAACCGGCAAACGCGGCGGGATCCTGGGCCACCTATCTGGTCCTATTTCTGCGCATCATGGCGGCGGTGTCGCTGGTCAAGGGCCTTTATCATTGGGCCGCGGTGTGCGGCATCGGGGCGCCGGCTGACGCCGGCTTCGAGATGCATACGGTGGCGTGGCGCACGGCGACGGTGTTCTTCGCCGTCATCGATCTCGTCGCCGCGGTCGGGCTGTGGCTCGCGGCGCCGTGGGGCGCGGTGGTGTGGCTCACCTCCGTCGTGTCCATGGCGGTGATGGAGGTATTCTTTCCGCAGGTGTATGGCGGCAACATCTACATCGTGCTGGCCGAGGCGACGCTGCTCGGCGTCTATCTGTGGCTCGCCATCTACGCCGCGCGCGAGCAGCCGGCGTGAAACGGCAGGCGCGGCGCCGACCGCTGATTTGATCAGCGGTTCGGCAAGATCATTTGCAGCACGCGCTTGAACGACGCCGAGGTATGGTGCCGCAGCATGGCGCTCTGCCGGTTGCCCTGCGAGGTCAGCCAGTTGAATTGAATGACGCGGCGCTCGCCGGAAAACGATTCGTGACCGTGCCAGGAATTGTGGCTGCGCTTGAATGCCAAGAGCGTGCCGGCGACCGGCGGCACTTCGACGATGATGTCGTTGAGATCGGTGGCCGAGCGCAGCAAGCGCAGCCGGCCGCCAGCTTGCTCCCACGTCTCGTTCATATAGATCAGCACGGTGATGATCTTGCTCTTGGAGTCGGTGTGGATCTTGCCGTCGCTGAGGTCGCAGCGGCCGGACCGTGGTGACGGTCGGCCGGCCGGTGAGATCGATGCCGAATTTTTCCTCGAACGCCTCGCGGAACTGATCGCTTTCGAGTTCGTCGAGCAGCCGCCGCACAGGCGACAGGGCCGTTGCTCAAACCCGGCATGCGCATCCTCGACGTCGGCGCCGGCGGCGGCGAGTTTCTGGTGGCGGCGCGGCGGCGCGGATTCGAAGTCGATGGCATCGAGCCGAGCCTCGGCTATGCCCGCTACTGCCAGCGGGTCTATGGAATCGCCATGCAATCCGCGCCGCTGGCGGATGTCGATTTTGGCGACAAAAAATTCGATCTCGTCACCAGCAACCATTCGCTCGAGCACATGCGCGATCCGCTGGCGGCCCTGCGGCGCCTGCATGATCTTCTCAAGCCCGATGGACATCTTTATGTATCGGTGCCCAATCTGGGCGATCCGAACATATGGCCCATCCGCTACTTCCATGCCGGCCATCTGCACAGCTTCACCCACGAAACTTTGGTCATGATGGGCGCCAAGGCGGGGTTTGCCCCGCTGGACCAGCAGCCGTTTGGGACGGAGACATCGCTGATTTTCCGTCGCCTTCCCGCGCCGGACCCAAATCGGTTTCGTTTTCCGGATTATGCGGAGCAAGCCGAGATCGCATGGCGGCGGCGCACGATCTGGCGGTATTTATTGGCGCCTAGAAACTACCGGCGAATTCCCGACCGCATCCGCTACTTTCTCAAGGACAACGCGCTCGTGACCCGAAGATGGCTCGGTGGCCCTGCGAAGCCTCCGTCGGCATAAAGAGCCTTGGTGAGGATATCGAGCCGCTGCGACCGGCTATCGCAGCCGTGACGGCGCCCGCAAGCCTTGCTATTGAGCCTCGCAGTTGAGTCCGTGCCAAGGCGATTCCGGCCGAGGGGCCGGCCGTGGCGGATAAGGGGCCAAAAGGGCAACAAGCGGCCAATAAGGGGGCCAGCAGCGGGCGATGAAGGACATTCTCGACAAGCTCGAAGAGCGCCGCGCCAGCGCGCGCGGCGGCGGCGGGGAGCGGCGCATCGAGGCGCAGCACAAGCGCGGCAAGCTGACCGCGCGCGAACGGATCGAGCTCCTCATGGACAAGAACTCGTTCGAGGAGTTCGACATGTTCGTCGAGCACCGGTCCTACGAGTTCGGCATGGAGAAGACGAAGATCGCCGGCGACGGCGTGGTCACCGGCTGGGGCACCGTCAACGGCCGCTCGATCTTCGTCTTCGCCAAGGACTTCACCGTGTTCGGCGGCGCGCTGTCGGAGACGCACGCGCAGAAGATCACCAAGATCCAGGACATGGCGATGCGCGCCCGGGCGCCGATCATCGGCCTGTTCGATGCCGGCGGCGCCCGCATCCAGGAGGGCGTTGCCGCGCTCGGCGGTTACGGTGAGGTTTTCAAGCGAAACGTCATCGCCTCCGGCGTCATTCCGCAGATTTCGGTGATCATGGGGCCGTGCGCCGGCGGCGACGTCTATTCGCCGGCGATGACCGATTTCATCTTCATGGTGCGCGACACGAGCTACATGTTCGTCACCGGGCCCGACGTGGTGAAAACGGTGACCAACGAGATCGTCACCGCGGAAGAGCTCGGAGGCGCCTCGGTGCATGCGACCCGCTCGTCGATCGCCGACGGCGCCTACGACAACGACGTCGAATGCCTGTTGCAGATGCGCCGGTTGATCGATTTCCTGCCGGAGAGTTTTTCCGCAGGCGTCCCGGAATGGCCGTCGTTCGATGACATCGACCGCGTCGAGCCGTCGCTCGACACCTTGGTGCCCAGCAACCCGAACCAGCCCTACGACATCAAGGAGCTGATCCTCAAGACCGTGGACGAGGGCGATTTCTTCGAGCTGTCGGAGACCTTCGCCCGCAACATCGTCATCGGCCTCGGGAGGATCGCCGGCCGCACCGTGGGCTTCGTCGCCAACCAGCCGATGGTTCTGGCCGGCGTGCTCGACAGCGATGCCAGCCGCAAGGCGGCGCGCTTCGTGCGCTTCTGCGACGCCTTCAACATTCCGATCGTGACCTTCGTCGACGTGCCCGGATTCTTACCCGGCACCGCCCAGGAATACGGCGGCCTGATCAAGCACGGCGCCAAGCTTCTGTTTGCCTATTCGCAGGCCTCGGTGCCGCTGGTCACCGTGATCACGCGCAAGGCGTTCGGCGGCGCCTACGACGTGATGGCGTCAAAGCACATCGGCGGCGACGTCAACTACGCCTGGCCGACGGCGCAGATCGCGGTGATGGGCGCCAAGGGCGCGGTCGAGATCATCTTCCGCGCCGACATCGGCGACCCCCGAGCGCGGCTATATCGACGACGTGATCATGCCGCAGACGACCCGCCCGCGCATCGCGCGCGCGCTCGCCATGCTGCGCGGCAAGACCGTGGAGATGCCGGGCCGAAAGCACGATAATTTGCCGGTGTGATTCTGGGCGGATGAGATGTATGAAGCTCGGAAAATCTGCAACTTTTTGCTGACCCGCTATGACGCGCGGATTTACGATCTGACGAATTTGCGTCTAAACAAATTGCTGTATTTTATACACGGCTGGGCTCTTACCAGACGTTCGCAGGGGCTGGTTCGCAATCATTTTGAAGCATGGCAGCTCGGGCCTGTTATCAGGCCAGTCTTTGATACGTTCAAGGTATTTGGAGAGAAACAGATAGATGGTTTGGCGGAACATATGGACTATGCGTCGGGTCAGAAGAAAGCGCTTCCTTATGGCGATATTACTCGGGTAGACGCCGAAACTATCGCCGCCGTTTTTGAAAGCTATGCACCGTATACGACCGGGCAGTTGGTTGAGCTTTCACACGAGACCGACGGACCATGGCACGTCGCGTACACGGCGTGGGCCAATGATACACGATTGAGTCCTCGCATCCCGAACGAGCTCATTCGCGCTCACTTCCTTAGGGAGTCGGGTGGCCAAAAATTCTTTGGAAAATCCATACATTAGGTTGCAGTCGCCGCCGGTTTTTTTGGCTCCGTCTCGATTGCGAGTTTGGGCCAAGTTCAAAGGATGGTATCGGAATATCCCTTTTCGAGTTTTCTCAAACAGGAAAAGCTCTTTGATAAATTTCTGTTTTGGCCTCAGTACACATTGCTCTTCCAGATTGGTTTGCTATTAATTTCCGTAATTGCTGCTGTTTCTGTACGCGTGATCGGACAGAATTCGTGGAACAAGTATGCGATCGCATTTGATGTTGGTCTGCTAATCTATGTTTGTACAAAGACGTGGCATCTAGAGCATGTTTCGGCTGGGTTGAATCGGGGGATTCCCCTTAGATTATGAATGGGGGAATCTAGCGGCATTGATTCGATTTTTGGAGGGGATCGATGCCGAGACCTTGTTCACTGGATTTG
>JBEKJZ010000029.1:0-55590 GCA_050010955.1 Xanthobacteraceae bacterium
CAGCCGTCGAGCGTCTCAAGGCCGCGTTCGCCGATCATCGCCAGGTCCGGGTCTATACCGGCGACCCTGCGGCGTGGTCCGGAATTTTCCGCATTCTGCAGGGCGACGAGATTCGGCGCCGGTACTGCGCCTGGGTCGACGCCCACAATCCGAGTTTCGGTCCCGGCATCGCCGAGCGTTTTCGCTGGACGCGCACCATCGATCCCGCCGAGGTCGAGCGCATGCGGCCGCAACGCGAGGCCGTGGCCCGCCACCTCGATTCACTTCTCGGCGACGACGCGCTGCTCTGCCTGCCGACGGCGCCGGGCATCGCGCCCAAGCTTGCCACCCCGCCGCCGAGCTCGAAGTGTTTCGCGCGCGGGCGTTCGCGTTGTTGTCGATCGCCGGTCTGGCGCGCCTGCCGCAAATCTCGCTGCCGCTCGCCACAATGGCCGGCTGCCCGCTCGGGCTCTCGCTCATCGCGCCGCGCGGCCGCGACCGCGGTTTGCTTGATTGGGTAGCGGACAAAATAAACTGAAACGCCGGGCGCCGCCTTGTCGCGGCAAAAAAGTTTACAAACTCCGGGCGATGAGCAGCTTCATGATTTCGTTGGTGCCGGCATAGATGCGCATCACCCGCGCATCGCGATAAAGCCGCGAGATCGGGTACTCATCCATATAGCCGTAGCCGCCGAACAATTGCAGGCAGCGATCGATGATCTTGCCCACCAAGTCCGAGTGCCAGTACTTCGCCATCGAGGCGGTGACGGTGTCGAGCTCGCCTTTGAGGTGCCGCTCGATGCAATGATCGAGAAAGACCTTGGCGATAGTCGCCTCGCTTTTGCACTCGGCCAGCACGAATTGGGTATTCTGGAATTCGACGATCTTCTTGCCGAACGCCTGGCGCTGCTTGACGTAATCGATGGTCAACGCGAGCGCGCGCTCGATCATGGCGACAGCGTGGGTCGCGACGATCAGCCGTTCCTGCGGCAGTTCCTTCATCAGCTGGAAGAAACCCTGGCCTTCCTCGATCCCGAGCAGGCTCTCCGCCGGCAGCGAGACGTCCTCAAAGAACAGTTCCGACGTATCGGCGGAATCCATGCCTAGCTTTTTCAGCTTGCGGCCGCGGCGAAATCCAGTCGCGTCGGCGGTCTCGACCACCACCAGCGAGACGCCCTTCGCGCCTTGCTTGGGATCGGTCTTGGCGACGACGATGATGAGATTGGCGTGCTGCCCGTTGGTGATGAAGGTCTTGGAGCCGTTGAGCACATAGCCATTGCCGGATTTCTTCGCGGTCGTGCGCACGCCCTGCAGGTCGGAGCCGGTGCCCGGCTCGCTCATGGCGATGGCGCCGATCAATTCGCCGGTCGCCAGCTTCGGCAGCCAGCGCCGCTTCTGCTCTTCGGTGCCGTAATTGAGGATATAGGGCGCGACGATGCCCGAATGCAGCGACGCGCCGAAAGTGTCGAAGCCGGCCAGCGAATATTCGCGGTCGATCACCGCTTCATGCGCAAAGGTGCCGCCGGCGCCGCCATATTCTTCCGGCATCGAGGCGCAGAGGAGACCGGCCGCGCCGGCCTTGGTCCACACCTCGCGCGGATAGAAGTGCTCCTCGTGCCATTGCTCGAGATGCGGGACGAATTCGGCGGCGATGAAGCGTCGCGCCTGCTCCTCGAAGAGCACCACATCTTCGGTCATCCAGGCCTGACGCGGCAGATTGAGAACGTCGGTCATTGTCGTTCCATCCGATGTACATTTTTCACGTTAATCGCTTTTGCATGGCTTGCAAACCACCCCTTCATCGCAGCAATAAGCGCAGCGATTTTGCGCGGCTTGCGCCAACCGAGCCGCGGTTGGCCTCAGGCGTGAGCGGGAGTCCTTCGTCAAAGATTCAGTTTGCAAAATTGTGGAAGAATCCGCATCCTTACCAAAATAACGACAGTCCGGATACTCGCGATCCGGACGGCAGGGAGGGAAGCATGCTGACAAGACGAGGTTTTGCTGGTTTTGCGTCTTGTGCGATCTGTGCGGTGGCGGGGTTCGCTGCGACCGACGCGTCGGCGGCGGAGGGCGCGCCGCTCGCAGTGACGTCTGGCATCACGCGAAAGATTTTGTCGCAAATGGACGGCCCGATGCCGGGTTATGTGACGATAATCGTGGAATCGGAAGTAGAACCGGGGGTGACGGTTGCACGGCACACGCATCCGGGAATCGAATCGGGCTATCTCATTGAAGGCAGCCTGGACCTCCCCATAGCAGGGCAACCGACCCGCACGTTGAAACCCGGCGATGGTTTCCAAATTCCGCCCGAAACACCCCATGCTGGCGGCAAGCCCGGCGACAAGAAGACGAGGATCACGAGCACTTATGTCGTGGAGAAGGGCAAGCCGCTGGCGACCCCAGCCCCGGCCTGATCAAATCAAGCATCCGTTGCCGTCGGCGGCGGCTCGATGGCCTGGTCGCGCGCCGACGGCATTGGGCACATTGGAGCTCACGCGCGTCTAAACGCTTGTCGCGCTGATCAATTACTTCTTTTTGTGATCTTCGTCGTATTTCTTGAGCTTTGTCTCTTCGTCGCGAAGCAATTTCTCGATCTGCCCTCGCCGCGCTGGATCGGTCGTCATTTTGAGCATTGCGCGGTAGTGCTCAATGTTCTGCTGAATGACAAAGCGCTCCATGACCCTCTCCAAGGGCGCACTTCCTGCGTTGGCCTTTGAGCTAGATCAACGCGAACCGGCGCAAGTTATATGAATGATTTTCGCTGGAAAGGCTATTCCGATGTCCGACTGGAATCCGATTGCCACCGCGCCGGCGGATACTGATCTCGAGTTAAGTATCTACGACCAAGGGGAATATCATGCGCTGGCGTTCCCCTGCCGACGGGACGGCTCAGGCTGGCGAGATGTTGGCGCCAATCGGCCCATGCGGCTTAAGCCGACCCATTGGCGGCTATGGGAAGACAAGCGCGAGCCGCCTCAGCCAGGACCGCTTTTTTAAGGCCTTAGCGCGTTCACGCTCTGCGCGCTCCTCTTGCGGGCATGCTTCATGGAATTGCCGCAAGCCGCGCAGAGCGGCGAGGGGCTTGGAGATTGCCTAAGTTAAAAGCGAGAAGGGATCGCGCCATGACCGATCAACGATTATGTCTGTTCGCTTTGCACGCCACCGCCAAACTCGGTTCAGCGGTGGCCGCCGCGCTGGACCGGCCTTTGGCGGCGCATGAGGAGCGGGAATTCGAGGATGGCGAACACAAGACGCGTCCCCTCGCGGCGGTGCGCGGCGCCGACGTTTTCGTATTGCAAAGCCTGCACGGCGGACCCGAGCAAAGCGCCAATGACAAGCTGTGCCGGCTCCTGTTCTTCATCGGCGCGCTCAGGGACAGCGGTGCCGCGCGGGTGACGGCGTTGGTGCCGTATCTCTGCTACGCACGCAAGGACCGGCGCACAAAGCCTAACGATCCGGTGATCACGCGCTACGTGGCGAGTCTGTTCGAGGCCGCAGGCACGGACGCCGTCGTCACCCTGGACGTGCATAATCCGGCCGCCTTCGAGAACGCCTTTCGCTGCCCGACGGTGGCGCTGACAGCCGCACCGCTGTTTGTCGATTACGCCAAGGCGCTGGACGACCAGCCGCTCTGCGTCGTGTCGCCCGATCCCGGCGGGACCAAGCGTGCCGATCTGTTTCGCGAGGCGCTGGAAGCCGCGCTGCGACGACCGGTAAATAAAGCCTTTGCCGACAAACGCCGGAGCGCGGGCGTCGTCTCGGGTGACCTGTTCGTCGGCGAGGTGGCGGGAGCGACAGCGCTCGTCATCGACGACCTCATCAGCACCGGCGGCACGCTCCTGCGCGCGGCCCGCGCCGCCCGCGAGGCCGGTGCGAAACGGGTGCTCGCGCTGGTGACGCACGGTCTGTTCATGCCCGGGGCCGAAGCCGCGCTCCTGGATCCGGCGATCGATCGGGTCGTCGTTACCGACTCGGTGCCGGCATTCCGGCTCGCCACCGAAGCTGCCCGGGCCAAGGTCGACATCCTTGGCGTGGCGCCGCTCTTCGCCGAGGCCGTTCGCCGCCTGCACGCCGGCGAGGCCTGACCGATCTCCTGGTCTTTTAGTGGAGCATGATCTTTTCGGAAAAACCACTATCCATTTCCGGATCATGCTCTGAGGCTTCTTTCGAGCTTCACCGCGTCCGCGGCGGCGAGCCGCAAATACGTGCGCGTCAACGGCGCCCATTTCTCGGGCGTGCGTGGGTTAGGCTCCAACAAGTGCGCGATGGCAAGCCGCGCCCGCAGCGTGGCGCGATGGCAGCGATAGAAGATAAAAAGCTCCTCGGAGTCTCCGTCGTGCAGTGCGTGCACCATGCGGCGCCGTAAATATTCACTGGCCCAGGCGGCGCCGAACCGTTCGCATTCGACGCAGAGGAACGCGGTTTCGTCGAAAGGATCAACCATTCTCAGGCGCCGATTGAATTCCAGGCAGTCGATGATGCGCACGGGATCGCCGAGGCAAATGTGTTCGGGACGCAGGTCTCCGTGCCCATCGACGATGCGCCGCATTCGTACGCGCTCGGCCAATAGCCGAGCCCTTGCGATCAGGAAACGGCGCTGCATGGCATCGATGTATCGCGCGGAGCCGGACGGCAGCTGAAAGCGCGGATCGAGAAGAATGCGGCGATTATAGGCGAGACTGCGCCACCACTCCGCAACATGCACGGCGGGTGAGATGAACACCGGGCCGGCGCGGCGATAGAACTGCACGAGAACGTAGGCCAGGCGGTCGAGCTGCCAGCGATGCAGGCGCCCTTCGATGATCACGCGGTCCAGCATCTGGGTCTCGTCGAGCCGGTTCATGACCACGAGCCAGTCGACGACCTCGCCGGGGCCGCCGATCGCAAGCCCATGCGCCGCACGCACCAGTGGAACAACGCCACGATAGACGTCGGGAGCGAGACGGCGATTGAGCTCGAGCTCGGCCCGGCAAGCCGCCTCGCGGCGGGCGAGCGTCGAGAAATCGAGATAGGGGAAACGGACCGGCTTTTTCAGCTTGTAGACCCGGTCGCCGGCCAGAAATACCTGCGACATGTGCGTCTCGCGAAGAATGACTTCGGGCACGGGCGGCCGGTAGGCGTCGCCCCGCATCAAGAATTTGCTCTTGTCGACGAACGACAGATCGGTCGCCGCAACCGGCTTCGGTTCTGGGCTGGATGGGTGCTTCTCGACCAGCATGAATAAAGGATATGGCCTGCCGATGCCGAGCGCCAATTGATGCGAATCAATCCGCTTTTTGCACAAAGCGATAAAAAACTCAGCCGAGAGGTGGCGCCATCGGAATTCTTCCGTCTGGCTTTGGCCGGAGCAGCGCCGACTTCAAATCCGTTTCAACCTGATCTCGGCGCCGTTAAGCTCGTCAAGAACGCTTTCGTGCAGGCATCCATCAGGGCGCCGATGCTGGTCGCCTTGGCCGCGCACCGTTCCCGGACCTTGACCCACGCGTCCGCACACGCCGCCCCGAAGCTGGCATTGTCATCGATCTCGTAGATGCCTTCGGACAGGCTGTGGCCGCGCTTTATCAGCTCAAGCTTCACTTTCATGGATGGTTCCTCAACACGTGGCTCCGAAGCCGCCGCAAACGCAACCCGGAAATGACATTCGAAAAACGGTTAAAATCAAGGGTCCGGCAGTTCCCCTCGCCTCTACAATAGCATATTTATTTGCGCGGCTCCCATTGTCGTTGATCCCGGTCAAAATGACGGGGATCATGAAGGTTCAAATTACGAAGGATCAAAGCCGGAAGCTGGCGAACGGAAAGCTGGGGCATCGGCCATGAGTGCAATCGGCCGCCGGGAGCAGCGCTCGTTCTTCATCTGGAGAATCACAACAACGAATCCGGTGTCATGACTGAGCCGACGTTTTCCGATTCATCCACGGCGGAGGCAAAGATAGAGATCAACCTCAGCCGACTGGGTCAGTTGTTCAACTCTCTCGACCCGTCTCCGTTTCATGAGCGTGACCTTGACCAGGATGCCGAAGAATACATCATGGGTTCGGCGGAAGAAATCTCGCGCCAGGGTCCGCTGCGGCTCGTGATCTATCTGCCCGTCGATCAATTGCCCAAGACTGGCGCACCCGATCTCGGCGAAGCGATCCACAACTATTTCGCGTATCGCGAAATGCACGAACGACGGCGGCTGCGCCTGTTGTTCCGCGACGGCCGCATCGCGCTCGCCACCGGGCTCGCATTCCTGTTTTGCTGCGTACTGTTGCGAGAACTGGCATTTTCCTTCGGCAGCGGCGCAGTCTCCGACATCATCGGCGAAGGCATGCTGATCATTGGCTGGGTGGCGATGTGGCGCCCGGTGGAAATTTTTCTCTACGAATGGGTGCCGGTCCGCCGCCGTTGTCGGATCCTTGCCAAGCTGTCGAAAATGCCGGTGATCGTTCAGCCGAAGTGACCGAAGAATATCTCTGGATAGGTTCAACGCAAAGATGGGCGGCTCCACACGAATTCATGCGCGGGCGCGAACGAAGGGCGAGGTCATTGGTCGGCCTCCGGGCAGCAGCCGGCGCTATTCGAGGGTCTTGCGGAAGCGCAGGATGCTCAGCGTAAGTAGCACGAGCGCAAGGATCGCCATCGCCGCGAAATCCGGCCATAGCACGCTGACGCCGACCCCTTTGAGCAGCGTCCCGCGGATGACGACGAGGTAATAGCGCAATGGATTGATGTAGGTGAACCACTGCAGTACCTGCGGCATGCTCGCGATCGGGTAGGCGAAGCCAGACAAAATGAAAAACGGGCTGAGGATGAGGAAATTGGTCGAGAACGCCTGCTGCTGGGTGGAGCAGACCGTGGAGATGAGCAAGCCGATCGCCAGCGTGCAGAGCAGAAACAGCGTGGTACCAAGCAACAGCACGAATGGGTTGCCGACGAAGGGAATGCGGAACCATACGAGCCCGACGGTAACGACCAGCGCGACCTCGCCCAGGCCGACCAGGAAGAACGGCACGGTCTTGCCGAGGATGAACTCGGCCGGCCGTACCGGCGACACCATGATCTGTTCGAGGGTGCCGACTTCGCGCTCGCGCACGATGGCAAACGCCGTGAGATTCACGATCAGGACCAGCGTCAGCGTGCCGATGACGCCAGGCACGAAGAACCAGCGTCCGTTCAGGTCGGGGTTGAACCAGGGTCGCTGCTCGAGCGTCACCCGCACCTGCCGCATTCCCTGGGCGCCCTGGACGCGCTGCATCAAGTCGGTCACGTAATCCTGGGCAAATCCCGACGCGATCGTGTTCACATAGCCCAGCGCAATCAGCGCAGTGTTCGAGTTGGTGCCGTCGACGATGACTTGGAGCGGCGCGGCTTGACCCTTGCGCAACAGTTCCGCGAAACCTGCGTGAATGACCAGCGCGACCGCGGCGCTGCTGGCATCGATGATTTTGTTGATCTCGCGCTGCGACGCAGCCACCTTGACGATATCGAAACGATTGCTCGAGGTGAAGCGCGCCACCAATTCACGGCTTTCCTGCGAATGGTCGAGGTCGAGCACCGCCGTGGACACGTGATAGACCTCGAAGCTTGCCGCATAGCCGAAGATCAACATTTGCAGTATCGGCGGCACGACCAGGAGGAAGCGCGCCGCCTTGTCGCGGCTGATCTCAAGGAATTCCTTGATCATGATCGCTACGAGGCGCGCGAACATCTGTTCGTCCAAACCGGTTCAGGTCAGGCGTTTGCGAAACGCCCGGGCGGCCAGCCCAACGACCGCGAGGGCGTAAATGACGAGGAACAGGATCGGCATCATCAGCTGACCGATGCCGATGCCTTTCAGGAAGATCGCCTTGATGATGGTGACGTAATATCGCGCGTATATCAGATAGGTCAGGTCCTGGATGAACGGCGGCATCTGATCGATCGGGAAGATATAGCCCGAGAGCAGCATCGCCGGCAGCAACGTCGCCACCAGCGCAATCTGACTGGCGCCGACCTGGCTGCGGATCAGGACGGAGAACAGATAGCCCATGCTCAGCACGACGGCGAGAAACAACGTCGTGGTGAGGAATAGCGCGAACAGCGTGCCGCGGAACGGCACGGCGAACCATAACACGGCGATCGTCAGGCAGAAGGCGGCGTCGAGCCAACCCAGCATCAGGTAGGGAATGAGCTTACCGAACATAACCTCGCTCGATGTCACCGGCGTGGAAACGAGAAGCTCCATCGTTCCGCGCTCCCATTCGCGCGCGATGGTAAGGGAGGTGAGCTGCGCTCCGACCATCGCCATGATGACAGCGACGAGTCCGGGGATGATGAAGTTGCGGCTCACCAGATCTTCGTTGAACCAGACCCGCGATTGCACCACCAAAGGCGTGACTTGCTGCAGGGTGCGGCCCTGGCGGTCGAGCCACGACAGCTGAATGTCGTTCGAGTAGCCGTTTACCACCGCCGCCGCGTAAGCAAACGCGATATTCGCCGTGTTGTCGTCGGTGCCGTCGAGAATCGCCTGCACCGAGGCAGTTCCGGCGTCGTTCAAGCGCTCGGAGAAATCGGGCGGCACCACGATGCCGGCCCGGCAATCGCCGCGATCGATCGCCGCCACCATTTCGGGGTAGGTTTTGACGTTGTGGGCGATGGCGAAATAGAGCGACGCCTGGAAATGCTTGAACAGGTCCTGGCTCGCCTGGCTACCCTCGCGGTCGAACGTGCAGATCGGCAGGTGCTTGAGATCGAGATTGACGCCGTAGCCGAACAAAAACATTTGCGTGAATGGCAGCAGCAGCGCAATCATCAGGCTGCGCGGATCGCGCCAGATCTGCAGCACTTCCTTCACTGCAATGGCCTTAAGCCGGCGCAACCTCATGCCGCCTGCCTCCGTTTGGCTATATCGGCGGCGACGAGGTGCACGAAGATGTCCTCGAGCGAGGGATGGATGCGCTCGAGAGCACTCGGCCGCAGCGACTTCTCAGCCAAATAAGCCGGCAACTCGGTGAGGCTGCGCGCGGCGTCGCGGACCAGAACGTGAATAGCATTGCCGAAGACGGAAGCATCGACCACTCCCGGCGCTTGCTGCAGCGCCGCCAGCGTCGGTCCGAGCGTCTCGCATTCGAGCAGGAGAAGCTCGCCGCCGAGCGCCGTGCGCTTGAGCTGGTCCGGACTGCCCATGGCGATGATCCGTCCTTGATTGATCAGCGCGGCGCGATGGCAATATTCGGCCTCGTCCATGTAATGGGTGGAGACCAGCACCGTGACGCCGTCGGCGGCGAGTGTGTGGATGAGATCCCAGAACCGCCGCCGCGACGTCGGCTCGACGCCCGAGGTCGGTTCGTCGAGAAACAGGATCGGCGGCCGATGCAGAACGGCGCAGCCGAGCGCCAGCCGCTGCTGCCAGCCGCCGGCGAGCGTCGCGACCAGCGCCTTCTCGCGGCCGCCGAGCCCGGCCATGTCGATTGCGAACCGCATCCGCTCGGCAAGCTGCTGGCGCGGCACACTGTAGATGCCGCCGAAGAACCGCAGGTTTTCCTCGACGGTGAGGTCGCGATAGAGCGAAAACTTCTGCGACATGTAGCCGATGTGTTCGCGCACCCGCTCCGGGTCGCTCACCACGTCGATGCCGCCGACTAATACCCGTCCGGCGCTGGGGCGCAGTAAGCCGCAGAGAATGCGGATGATCGTCGACTTGCCGGCGCCGTTCGGGCCCAAAAACCCCACGATCTCGCCGCGCCCGATGCGAAAACTGACGTCATCGACGGCGACAAAGCTGCCGAATCGCTTGACCAGACCTTCGACGACGATTTGCGCGTCGGCCGCTGCGTTGTTGGCATTCATCGGCTTTGCTCTTGGTCTTCGAGCAGCGCCACAAACACGTCCTCAATGCTTGGAGCGGCGACGGCGATATCGGCGAAGGCGACGCTGCCCCGTTGCAAGGCACTGCGCAGTTCGGGAATCCGCAGCGTCGCATCGTCGACCACGGCGTGGACGCCGTCGCCGACCAGGATGACGTTGCTGACACCTTCCAGCTCGGCGATCGCCGTGCGGACCTCCCGCCCGCGGTCCGACGCAATTGCGACCACCGCCCCGGGCATACGCTGTTTGAGCGCCGTCGGCGTGTCGCAATAAAGCACGCGGCCGTTATGCAGCAGCGCCAAACGGTTGCAGCGCTCCGCCTCGTCTAGATAGGCGGTGGTGATGAGGATCGTCACTCCCTCCTCGCGCAAGCCGTAGAGGATGCGCCAGAAGTCACGGCGCGAGACCGGATCGACCCCCGTGGTCGGTTCGTCGAGCAATAGAATTTGCGGCGTGTGGACAAGTGCACAGGTGAGACCGAGCTTTTGCTTCATGCCTCCCGAAAGCTGCCCGGCGCGCCGTCTGCGGAATTGGCTCATTCCCGACGCGGCCAGCAAGCGGTTGGCGCGCTCTTCGCGAACGTCCTTGGCGACTTCGAACAGATCGGCGTAGAAACGGATGTTCTCGTCGACGGTGAGGTCCTCATAGAGGCCGAACCGCTGCGGCATATAGCTGAGATGTTGCTTGCCGTTCTCGGGGTTCGCGACCACGTCGACGCCATCGATAATGATGCCGCCGCCGTCCGGCTGCATGACGCCGGCGAGCATGCGCATGGTCGTGGTCTTGCCGGCACCATCAGGCCCGACCAGGCCGAAAATCTCGCCGCGGTTGACGGTAAACGACATGCCGTCGACGGCCGCGGCCCCGGCAAACCGCTTGCTGAGCCCATCGACGGCGACAATGGGCGCGGGCGCTCCGCTCATGGCTTGCCTGCTTGAAGCGCTTCCAGCGTCGCGTCCGCCGGCATGCCGGGCACCAGCTCATGGGTCGGATTGTAGATGTCGATGCGGATGCGGTAGACCAGCGTCACCCGTTCGGCATGCGTCTCCACGCTTTTCGGGGTGAATTCGGCGTTGGAAGAGATGAAGGTGACGCGGCCTTTGTAGGTCTTGCCCGAATAGGTATCGGTCGTCACCGTCGCCGGCTGATCGTAGCGGATTTTTCCGATATCGGTCTCGTTGATGTAGGCGCGCAGCCAGACGTGATCGAGATCGGCGAGCGTCACCACCGGCGTACCGGGAACCATGACTTCGCCGAGCTCGGCCTGCCGCACCTGAATGACGCCGGAGAAGGGCGCGCGCAACACGGTGTAGCCAAGCACGATCTGCGACAGTTTCAGGTTTTCCTCGGCAGTATGGATATTGGCCTGGGCGAGTTCGACCTGACGCTGGGAAGCGTTCTCAAGCGCCTGATCACGCTGATGCGCGGCCTGCGACTGGCGAAACAGCGCATAGGTCTGGTCGCGCTGCTCGACGGTGCCGGCACCCTTCTGCAACAGGAAATCGGCGCGTTTATATTCGGCCTCGCGGAATTCGAGATCAGCGGCGTCGAATTCGACGGTGCTTTGTGCCGCGACGAGGTTCTTCTCAGCGGCGGCAAGCTGCCGCTTCTGCATTTCCAGCGTCGCAGCATTGACCGCGACCTGCTGGCGGTAATCGGAATCGTCGAGCCGGGCGATCAGCGTGCCGGTATCCACCCATTTCCCCTCGTCGAACGGCAGCTCGACGATGGTCGACTGCACGGTCTTGAAGCCGAGCACGGCCTGGTGCGCCTCGATATTGCCGGAAACGAGGACGGTGGCAGCGGCGGAAGGTCCGAACAGCCAGTCGTGCAGCGGGCGCCGTTCGATATAGGCGGCGATCGCCGCGGCCGCGATTACGAGCGCGACGATCACGAGCACGCGTCGGCTGCGGCCCGGCGCGGCCGCTTCGATTTTCGCCGCGGCCCCGGTCTCGACCTTGGTTCGAGTAAGCGGCGAATGCATGGCCTTACCTTCAGCGTCACTTGCGTCGTTCATGACATCGCCGCCAATTCTCTTCTTTGATTCATATCAGAATTTCGAATGCGGCAAATGACCCAAGGACGGTTCGTTCGTCGACACCTTGCGCCGCAGGCCCATCAAGCATTGATGTAAATCAAGGCCACGGGACGGTTGAGCGCCTAATCAAGGACGTTTCGCACGTGCCCGACATGTCAATTCCCCGTGGAGGCTGGGCATGCACAGCGACCTGTCGCGCCGCTCGTTTCTTCGCGGCTCCGCTGTGACCACAGCGGGAGCGACAATGGTCAACGCAACATCGGCGCTTCTTGCCCAAGCCAAGACGGCCGAGAGCACCAGCGCATCCGGCGGCGGACCCGACGCCGTTCCGATCAACTTGCAGGTCAACGGCGTAGCGCGGGCGCTACGGGCCGAGCCGCGAGCGACTCTGGCCGAAGTATTACGCGGGCCGCTCGGCCTGACGGGGACCAAAATCGGCTGCGATCGCGGCGCCTGTGGCGCGTGCACGGTGTTGGTCGACACGCAACCGGTCTGCTCGTGCATGATGCTCGCCGTCGATGTCGGCGCGCGCCCCGTCACCACGATCGAGGGTCTGGCGCCGGGCGACACGCTGCATCCGGTGCAGCAGGCGTTCATCGAGCATGACGCCTTGCAATGCGGCTATTGCACGCCGGGGATGCTCATGAGCTGCGCGGCACTCCTTGACCGCATGCCCGCGGCCGATGCCGACGATGTCCGCGCCGCGATCAGCGGCCACATTTGCCGTTGCGGTACTTATCCGCATGTCGTCACCGCGACACTCGCCGCCGCCAAGGTATGCAAGGGGTGACCATGGCGGCACAAGAAACCCTGCGCACCGAGACGTTTCCTTCCGGCATCGCCAGCGTCGGTCTCGGCAAGGTGCAGCGACAGATCCCCGCCGACGAGCCGCCGGCGCTGCCGCCGAACGAGGAACTGGCGGTGATCGGCAAGCCGGCGCGGCGCCACGATGGCCGAGCCAAGGTAACCGGCGCCGTGCCCTTCACGGCCGATATTTCGCTCCCCGGCATGCTGTATGCCCGCATCCTCCGCTCGCCACTGCCGCATGCGCGCGTAGGTTCGATCGACATTTCGGCGGCGGCGCGTCATCCCGACGTGCGCGGAATCCTGCTGATCGCCGACCCAAACGATCCGCAGAGCGCCAGCTTGCGCTACATCGGGGCGCCGGTTGCGGTAATTGCCGCCGTCTCGACGGCAGCGGCGGAAGACGCGCTGCGGCTGATCCACGTCGACTATCAATCGCTACCCTTTGTCGTCGACATGGACCGGGCGCGCGCGCAAACGGCGCCCGCGGTTTACGAAAGTGCGGAAGTCGCGCCGGGCGGCCATCCCTCGGGCTGGCCCGCACCTGTAAATCTGTCGCTCAACGGCAATGTGCGTGGACCGGCCATCAGCCGCCGCGGCGACGTGAGTCAAGGTTTTCGCGAAGCCGATATCGTCGTCGAAGCCGACTATCGCACCCCGGTGCAGACCCATTGCTGCCTGGAACCGCACGGCATCGTTGCCGATTGGCGCACGGACGGGCTGACGGTTTACATCTCTACGCAATACACTACCGGCGTGCGCCACGAGCTGGCGGAGGAGTTCGGCCTGCCGCTCAATCGCGTCCGGGTCATCGTCCATGCCATGGGCGGCGGCTTTGGCTCCAAGTCGACGCTTGGCAATTATGGCCGCTTTGCCGTTGAGCTGTCCCGCCGCGCGCAAGCGCCGGTTCGCCTCGTGCTCGACCGGGAAGAAGAACAGATGGACGCGGGCAACCGTCCGGGCACCTGGCAGCAATTGCGCATCGGCGCCAAGCGCAACGGCGCGCTGACGGCAATCTCGCTGCAAAGCTATGGCACGGCGGGTGTTGCGCTTGGCGCCGGCGTCGGCTTCAACGCCCAGACGCTTTATGACTGTCCGAATTTCGAGGGCGCACAACACGACGTGTTCATTAATGCCGGGCCGGGCTGTGCGATGCGCGCACCGGGCAACACACCCGGCGCTTTCGGACTCGAGCAAGCGATCGACGAGTTGGCCGAACGGCTTGCCATCGATCCGCTGGTGCTGCGCGGGCGCATCGATCCGAGTCCGGTGCGGCGTGAAGAGCGGCGCATCGGGGCCGAGCGGGTCGGCTGGCGGCGTCGGCATGCCCCGGGCGCGGATCAGGGCCCCGTAAAACGCGGCCTTGGCGTAGCGCAATCGCTGTGGATGGCCAATGTGCAAATTAATTCGGCCTGTGAGGTGCGCGTGATGCGCGACGGCACGGTCGAAGTCCTCTCGAGCGTGCAAGACATCGGCACCGGCACCGGAACCGTTCTGGCGCAGACCGTCGCCGAAGTTTTCGGGCTTCGCCCCGAGGATATTACGGTGCGCATCGGCGATACCGAGTTTCCGCCTGGGCCGCCGTCTTACGGCAGCCGCGCGACCGCCTCGATCACGCCGCCGGCGCGCACCGCTGCCTGGCGCGTCCTGCAATCGCTGTTGCGCGAAGCAGGGCTTGCGCTCAATGCCGCCGCCGAGGACCTGGTCGCGCGTAACGGAAGAATCTTGGTTCGCGACGATCCGAGCCGCGGCATCAGTTTCCGGGAAGCCGCCGCCCGGTTGCGCACCGATCAAATCAGCGCGGTTGCTTCGCGCAGCGACGATTATCCCGGATTTCGCCGGAGCATGGGTGACGCCGCCTTGGCACACCAGGATTTGGGTGGCGTGCAATTTGCCGAAGTGGCGGTCGATACCGAGACCGGCATCGTGCGCGTGGAACGCGTCGTCGCAGTGCAGGATTGCGGCCGGCCCATAAATCCACGTCAGATCGAGAGCCAGGTCCATGGCGGCATCCTGATGGGGCTCTCCTATGCGCTGTTTGAGGAACGCATCCTCGACCGGCACACCGGCCGCATGGTCAATCCGGACCTCGAACACTACAAGCTCGCCGGCCCGCGCGAGACGCCGGCGATCGACGTCGTGATCCTGGAAAATTACCAGGGCAACAGCTCAACCGACGCCTATGGCATTGCCGAGCCCGCCAACATCGCCACCGCGCCGGCGATCGCCAACGCCGTCTACAACGCGATCGGCGTTCGCTTGCGCAGCCTGCCGATGACGCCTGCGGCGATCCTCGCCGCGCTCGGCAAAATCCCCGAGAGGAGGAGCTGAAGCCGTGAACCGCTTCGCCTTCGCCAATGCACGGACGATTTCCGAGGCTGCGGTCGCGGCATCGACGACGGTGGCCAATGCGATGACAATTTCTCCGGAAGCCGCCGGTCACGGCGAAATATCGGTGGTGAAGGCCGGCGGCATCGACCTCCTCGATCTGCTGAAAGAAGGCCTCTTGGCGCCGGCGAAGGTGGTGAATCTGAAAGAGGTGCCGGGGCTCGATGCGATCGTCGAAGACGACGACGGCGGTCTGCGGATTGGACCCATGGTCACACTGGCGTCGCTCGCCGACCATCGGCTGCTGCGGGAACGTTATGCCGTCCTCGCCGAGGTCTTGGGCGGCTCGGCGAGCCCCCAAATCCGCAATGTTGCGACATTGGGCGGCAACCTGCTGCAGCGCCCGCGCTGCTGGTACTTTCGCTCGCGTGCTTATCGGTGTTTACGCAAAGGCGGCGGCCATTGTTTCGCAATTTCGGGCGAAAACCAGTATCACGCGATCTTCGACAATGCGCTTTGCGCAATCGTTCATCCTTCTACGGTCGCCACGGCGTTGGTGGCCTTGGATGCGCAAGCCGAGCTGACGGATGCGGCAGGCGCCCGGCGCATAGTGTCGCTCGAGGATTTTTTCGTTCTGCCGGACAGCGATCTGCAGCGCGAGAACGACTTGCGGCCGCAGGAAATCCTGACCTGCGTCCGCCTGTCGAAGGCGCCGGCAAGCCTGCGCATGGCGCATGTCCGGCAAGGCGAAAGGGATTCGTTCGACTGGCCGCTCGCCGACGTGGCGGTGGCGCTCGATGTCGATGCGGCTGGCGTCTGTAGACGTGCCGCCGTCATCCTTGGCGCGGCGGCGCCGGTGCCGCACCGGGCCAAGACTGCCGAGGTCGTGTTGACCGGTAAACGGATCGACGCAAACATGGCCGCGGCAGCAGGGCGCGCCGCCCTCGACGGCGCCACACCGCTATCTAGGAACGCCTTCAAACTTCCGTTGTTCGAGACCCTCGTCCGCCGAGCGATCCTCATGGCTGTGGCCTCACAATGATCGGCCGCCCCGCATCGTGCGGATCACCAATTGCGACTTAGCTAGGCGAATAGGAGCATGACATGCAAACGCCGCCTGAAATCGAATTTCAAGGCATGGCCGGAACTCCGCAAATCGAAGATGCCATCGCGAAGCATGTGGCGCAGCTCGAGCAGCGCTGGGGCCGTATAACCGCATGCCGGGTGGTGCTGAAAGGCCCCGGTCAGCATCACCGCACCAGCGGGCTTTACGAGGTCCACATCCGTCTCTTGCTGCCGGACGGCCGGGAGGTGAATGTGGAAAGGACCCCGGCGGCGGATGAGCGACATGCGGATCTCACATTCGCCCTTGACGATGCCTTCAAACACGCGCGCCGGCAGCTCCAGGATCAAGTCCGCCGCGCGCAGGGCGACGTGAAATATCATGAGGGATTACCCATAGGAACGGTCGTACGGATTGATCCATCCGGTGAGTTCGGCTTTCTCGAGACTAGTGACGGCCAGGAAGTCTACTTCCACCGCAACAGCGTTCTCGATGAGGGATTTTCCCGGTTGCACGTGGGGTCGCGCGTGACCTTTGCCGAGGAGCTCGGCGAAAAGGGTGCGCAGGCAACGACCGTCAAGCTTCTGGGGAAACATGGGCTCCGCGTGTGATCGCGCCGTCAGTCATGAGCCGCGCAACATGGGAGCATTTTCCCCATGACGCCGATGTCGGGGTGCGCGGCTTCGGCCAACGGGCCCTCAATTCAGGCCACGGGCTGTTTTGCCTGCGCCGGCCGCTGCACCGGAAACTGCTTGAGAATCTCGATCACTTCCTCGTCCGGAACCTGACTAAAATCCGCGTAATAGACGCCGATCGCGCCGAAGAACTCGTGGTCTTCAAGACAGACGACGTCGTCTGCGTCGTGGCGCAGCTCGGGAAGGCTATCGGTCGGCGCTACAGGTACCGCAAGAACCAGTCTTTTTGGCTTGCGCACGCGAGTGGCGCGCAAGGCCGCGCGGGTCGTTGCGCCGGTGGCAACGCCATCGTCAATCACGATCGCCGTGCGGCCGCTGACATCCACGCGGTTGCGGCTGCCTAAATAGCGCTGACGCCGCCGCTCGATCTCGGCGAGCTCATCGTCGCAGACGGCCTGGAATTCCGATTCGTCAATACCAGCCAGCCTAATCACATCCTCGTTGCGTACGATGATCGGCGCCCCGCCGTCGACGACGGCGCCCATGGCCAACTCGGGTTGAAAAGGTACGCCAATCTTGCGCACGAGGATCAGGTCAAGCGGCGCATTGAGCGCGGCAGCAACCTGGGCGGCTACGGGCACGCCGCCGCGCGGCAGCGCGAGTATCACCGGCTGCTGATCCTTGTACCCGGCAAGCGCCTTAGCCAATTGACGGCCGGCGTCAGAGCGATTCCTGAATGACATAACGATCTCCAGCTAGCTTCACCCCGCCGCGCGCGTCCGCTCCGGAGCAGTCGGTGCTAGATAGCGCTCAAACCAGCTTGCGGCAAAGTCGATTACCGCCTCCAAGGCTCCCGGCTCGGGGAACAAATGGCTTGCTCCCGGAACAATCTCCAGCGCCTTGGGTCCCCGTAGCCGGGCCAGCGCCTGCTCATTGAGTTCGATGACGCCGAAATCGGCGCCGCCGACGATCAGAAGCGTCGGTGCCTGAACCTTTTCGAGGGCGTCTCCGGCGAGGTCGGGGCGCCCGCCGCGCGAGACCACGGCACCGACCTGGCGAGGAAGCTTCGCCGCCGCGACCAGCGCCGCCGCCGCTCCGGTACTGGCGCCGAACAGGCCGAGCGGGAGCGTTGCCACCGACGCTTGGCCGCCGAGCCAGCGGATAGCATCGGCAAGCCGATCTGCCAGCAGCGGGATATCGAAAACGTTGGCGCGGTCGGCTTCCTCCGCCGGGGTCAATAGATCGAATAGCAGCGTCGCTATGCCCCAATCGTTCAATGCATCGGCGACAGCCGTGTTTCGCGGACTCAAGCGGCTTGAGCCGCTGCCATGCGCGAAAGCGACGAGCGCATAGGCTTTCATTGGTATCTGCAAGATTCCGGCAAGCCCGAGCGGTGGAATGCGAACATCGCGTCGTTCGCGCGCATTGGTGTGTTCAATCATGATAACACCGCGTCATCAGACGCAGGCTTTCGGTCCGGATTATCTTGCCGGACCGAGCCTCAGTTCTTATGGCGCATGTTGCGCGCCTTAGCGGCCGCTTCTCTTGATCTGAATCAAGGACGAAAGTGTCCCTGCGGTATGAAGATTTTCAACGATAATCAGCGAATGAGATCGATGATGGCCAAAGGATCAATCATTGCGCGCGATCACGACACGCTGGCCGCACCCGCTGACATCCAGGTATCCTTGGGACTTTCGATGAGGCAAAACTGCTCGACATTATGGCGCTGCGACGCAGGGCCGCCGCCTATGACACGCAGCTTCTCTGGGGGCGTTGCGGCGTCTGCTATGCTAGTAGCTTGTCGGGTTTCCGCAGCTGTTGTCCGAGCGTCTCGAGAAAGCGCGCAGCATCAGCGCCGAACACGACGCGATGATCGCATGTTAGCGTGAAGAAAGCGCCCTGCCGTCGAGAGGCTGCCACCGACAGGATCGCCGACGCGCCGAGCGGAATGATCGAGTCGAAGGCGTAAACAACGGAAAATACGCCGAGGTCGCTCAGATAGAACGTCGCGCCGCTGTAGTCGGCTGGCATCAATCGGCGGCTTTTGACCTTGTCACGCAAGCTGTTCCAGTCCTGCGCAAGCGCCGCCCAGGACCTGCCGGCCGCATCCCGCAAAACCGGCGTGATGAGCCCATCGCCACTATCGACCGCAATGCCGACGTCGATTCGGTCACGTCGCGCAAGACCATCTGGCGTATAAGCCGCGTTGAAGAGGGGATGCGCCGCTATCGTGAGCGCGCAGGCACGCGCCAACAGCAGCGTCAGCGATTGTTGCCGCTCCTTCGCGGCTTCCGTCAACGCTTCCAACGGCAACTGCGCCGTCACCCGGAAACTCGGCGTTGCCGCACTCGCAATCATATTGCAGGCGACCGCCTCGCGCAGGCTGGAGGCGCGCTCTACCCGATAGGGCGGCCCCGCCTCGAGCGCGGACAAAGCCGGATTGCGGACAGGCATTCTAGCGGCGGCGGGTCCGGCGCTCGTCCGCAGGGTCGACGGAGGTGGACCAGGCCGCGGCGAGGGTCGCAGCGCCGCCATCGAAGCGGCCAAAACCGGAGAGACGGCCGATAGCTCGACCGCGGGCGTCGCGGTGGCATTTCCATTGCCGGCATTCGGGCCCGGCGCTCGGACCGCCGCGGCCGCAGCGCTCGAAATCTCCGCCAAATTGTCGGCAATATAGCCGATGGTTTGGCCGACCGGCGCTTCGGTGCCTTCCGCCGTGAGGGGGCCGCTCAAATAGCCGTCCTGGAACGCCTCGACTTCCATGACCGCCTTATCGGTTTCGACTTCGGCGATCACGTCCCCCTTCTTGATCTTATCGCCGGACTTTTTGACCCACTTTACCAAGCGGCCGTTGCTCATCGTGTCGGAGAGCGCCGGCATCGTGATCGCCTGACTCATGGTCACGCCGCTTTGGTTTCAGGCGTCGGCCGGCACAGTTCTCGCGCCGCGGCCACGATGTCGGGGATTTGCGGAATCGTCGCCGCCTCGAGTGCGCCGTTATAGGGCGTAGGAATGTCGAGACCCGCCAAGCGTTGCGCAGGGGCATCGAGCGAATAGAAGCAGCGCTCGGTCAGCGTCGCCACGATCTCGGCGCCGGCGCCGGCGAACCGGCAGTCTTCTTCAACGACCAGGAGGCGATGAGTCTTCTCCAGCGACTTCGCGCAGGTGTCCCAGTCGATCGGCTTGAGACTGCGCAGATCGATGATTTCCGCTTCGATATTCTCCTTGGCGAGCTCGTTCGCCGCTTCCTGCGCGAGGACGGCATGGCGCGAATAACTCACGATGGTCAGATCGCGGCCTTCGCGACGCACTGCGGCGCGGTGCATCGGCGGCGCTTCGGCGACGAGGTCCACCTGACCCTTGGTGAAATAAAGCAGCTCGTGCTCCAAGACGATGATCGGATCGTCGCTGGCGATCGCCTGCCGCAGCTGCCAATAAGCGTCCTGCGGCGTCGCCGGGACGGCAATGCGCAGACCGGGGACGTTCATTAGCGTGTGTTCCAGCCGCTGCGCATGTTGGGCCGCAAGTTGCCGGGCAATTCCGCCGGGAACACGCACGACCAGCGGCATTTTGAACTGGCCGCCCGACATGAAGGGAATCTTGGCGGCGCCGTTGATGATCGAATCGAGCGCCAGCAGCATGAAATTGATGGTCATGATCTCGACCACCGGCCGCATGCCGACCAGTGCGGCGCCGACGCCGAGGCCGGTGAAACTGTTTTCCGAGATCGGCGTATCGCGGACGCGCCACTCACCGTATTTGGCAAAGAGACCCTCGGTCACGCGGTAGCTGCCGCCGTAGAGGCCGACGTCTTCACCGAGCGTGAAGACCGACTCATCGGCCGCCATTTCGTGGTCCATGGCGCGGTTGAGCGCCTGCCAATAGAGCAATTCCTGCGACATGAGCGTCTCCTACATCAGCACCTCGTGATGCCGGTTGACGTTGAGATGGCCCCAGGCAGCGTCCATGGTCGGCTGCGCGCTCTGCAAAGCGAACGCGACGGCGTCGTCGACGATCTTCTGGACGTCGTGCTTGAGTTCCTCGACCTCGGCTTCGGCAAGATGCTCGCCGTCGATCAAGTGGTCGGCGAACAGCTTGATGTTGTCCGGCCCGATTTCCGCCAGTTCGTCGGGCGTCGGGTACTGGAATTCTACCTCGCGGATCGCCGCTGCGATCGGATCCCAATTCTGATAGGCCTTGAGCTCAACCGCCGGCCGATACGTGCCGGGGTCGGCCATGGAATGGCCGCGATAGCGGTAGGTCTCGCATTCGATGAATTGCGGGCCGCCGCCGCGCCTGATGCGGTCGAGCGCCTGCCGGGTGGCGTTGTAGACCTTGAGCACATCCATGCCGTCGATTTTTTCTGCCGGGATGTTATAGGCGGCGATGCGCTTGAAAACCTCGGGGACCGCGGAGTGGCGGTGAATCTCGGTGCCGATGGCGTAGTGGTTGTTCTCGCAGACGAACAGCACCGGCAGCCGCCACAGCGATGCCATGTTGAGCGATTCATGGAACGTGCCCTGGTTCACGGCGCCGTCGCCGAGGAACGAGACGACGAGTTCCGGCAGGCCACGCATCGCGATCGCATAAGCAATGCCGATGGCGATCGGACAGGTTTGGCCGACGATGGCGTAACCGCCCATGAAGCGGCGCTCGCGATCGAACATGTGCATGGAGCCGCCCATGCCGCCGCTCATGCCGGTCGAGCGGCCGAACAACTCTGCCATCACCTCGCGCGCCGGCGTCCCGCGCACCAGAGCATGCGCGTGTTCGCGGTAATTGCTGACGATGTAATCAGACGGGCCGGTGGCGTTGATCACGCCGGCGGCGACGGCCTCCTCGCCCGGATAAAGGTGGAGGAAGCCGACGATATTTCCTTTGCTGTATTCTTCCGCGGCTCGCTCCTCGAAGGCGCGAGAGAGCAACATGCCGCGGAGCATGTGCTGCATGGTTTCGCGTTCCATTTCACACCTCTCCGGCCGGTGCGCCGCAGCATTGGCTTGTTAGTCACCAGCGGGCGGGGCACGGACGCGCCCCGCTTCCACTTAGCAGCAACCCTTGAACCGCCCTTTGCCGACGGCGTAACGGGCCTCCTGACGTTCCACAAAGAACTCTTCGTAGGTCATGATCGGCAGTCCCGGATGGTTGGCCCGACGGTGCTCGACATAGGTGTCATAGTCGGGGACACCTATCATCAGCCGCGCTGCGCGCACACTCCAGATTTTCACGGCTTGACCGCGTTCCTTCCATTCCGCGAATTTGATGGACAGCAGGTCAGGCACTGCGACCTCCCACGGCGGCGCCGGCGAACTCCACTTCCACGGCGGTCACCTTTGGTGTCCCCAATGCTTTGCGGATGTCGAAGAAGCCATAGATCACCACGGCCACGACGACGGCGGCGAACACCGCGGCCAGCGTCGCGTCGACGTAGTCGTTGAACACCAGGCGGCTCATCTCACTCAGCGAATGGGCCGGCGCCAGTACCTGGCCCGCCGCAATGGCGCTAGAAAGCCGCCAGGCGTGCGCGATGAAGCCCACTGCCGGATTCGGATTGAACACTTTCTCGAGGCCGGCCGTCACCGTGCAGGCCACAAGCCAAGTGGCGGGTACGACGGTCACCCAGGCGAACCTCTCGCGCTTCATCTTGAACAGCACCACCGTGCACAGCACGAGCGCGATGGCCGCCAGCATCTGGTTCGAGGTGCCGAACAGCGGCCACATCGTCCAGATTCCTCCGAGCGGGTCGATGACGCCCTGATAGAGGAAGTATCCCCATAGCGCGCAAGCCAACGCCGAACCGATGAGGTTGTTCGTCCACGACGTGGTTTGCTTGAAGGCCGGGATGGCATTGCCGATCAGATCCTGGATCATGAAGCGGCAAACACGGGTGCCGGCATCGACGGTCGTGAGGATGAACAACGCCTCGAACAGGATAGCGAAGTGGTACCAGATCGCCGTCAAAGCCTGGCCGCCGAACAGGCTGGACAGGATCTGCGCCATGCCGACGGCAAGCGTCGGCGCGCCGCCGGTGCGCGACAAGATCGTGATTTCACCGACGTCATGGGCGACCTGTGTCAGCTGATCGGGCGTCACCACGAAGCCCATATTGGAAACCGTCTGCGCCGCTTGGAGGGCGGTGGTTCCAATGATTCCCGCCGCGCTGTTCATGGCGAAATAGACGCCCGGATGCAGCACGGATGCGGCGATCATCGCCATGATGGCGACGAAAGACTCCATCAGCATGGCGCCGTAGCCGATGAACGGGATTTGGCTCTCGTTCTCGATCATCTTCGGTGTCGTCCCGGAGGCGATCAACGAATGCCAGCCGGAGACCGATCCGCAGGCGATGGTGATGAACAGGAACGGGAACAGGCTGCCAGCCCAAACCGGGCCGCTTCCGTCGACGAACTTGGTGATCGACGGCATCTGCAGATACGGCCGTACGATGATGATGGCCAAAGCCAGCAGCGTGACCACGCCGATCTTCATGAAGGTCGAAAGATAGTCGCGCGGCGCCAGCAACAGCCACACCGGCAGCACCGAGGCGACAAAGCCGTAGCCGATGATGATCAGCGCCAGCGACGGGCCGCTCAGATCGAAATAGGCGGCAACCGCGGGAGTCTGCGATACGGTCTGTCCGTAGACGAGTGCCGCCAGCAGCAGAACCAAGCCGATGAGCGACATCTCCGCCACACGGCCGCGGCGGATGAAGCGACCATACACGCCCATGATGAAAGCGATCGGCACCGTGCAGAACACCGTGAAGGTGCCCCACGGACTGCCGCGCAAGGCTTGCACGACGACAAGCGCCAGCACCGCCAGGATGATGATGCAGATCAGAAGGATACCGATGCCGGCAATCGTGCCGGCAACCGGGCCCATCTCTGCGCGCACCATGTCTCCCAGCGAACGGCCGTCGCGCCGCGTGGACAGGAACAGGACGGTCATGTCCTGCACCGCGCCGGCGACGACGACGCCGGCAAGAATCCAAAGCGTGCCCGGCAGGTAGCCCATCTGCGCGGCGAGCACCGGACCGACCAGCGGGCCGGCGCCGGCAATCGCCGCAAAGTGATGGCCGAACAGCACGTAACGGTTGGTTGGAACGTAATCGAGGCCGTCATTGTGACGGACGGCCGGCGTCGGCCGGCCGGAATTGATGCCGAGCACTTTGTTGGCGATGAACAGGGCATAATAGCGGTAGGCGATGAAGTAGATGCACACCGCCGCAATGACGAGCCAAGCGGCATTGACCGGCTCGCCGCGACTCAAGGCCACGATGCCGAGTGAAACTGCGCCAAGCGCCGCAATCGCGCCCCATAGCAGTTTCGTCTGAATGCCGTTCCCATTCCAGAACAGCGCCTTCATTGGTTGCCTCCCCCTTACGTCGGCACCCGCTTTGGATCTGATCCTGAAAGGCGCCGCTATCCTGCGAACCGAAGACCACATATCACCCAGTATAAAAAGTGTCCTCGTTCTTTAGGTGGCCCGCTTTGATCAAGATCAAAGAGGCTTCCCTTGGGAAGCTCACATTTGCGAACTGCTGGATGTTTTGGCTTGGCATCTGAGCGAGGTCGTCAGGCGAACCGGAGTTAGTGCCTTGCGGCGCCCGGGATCGATGGCGTGACGTGGCGGAGTTGCGGAGAAAATCTCGAAGACAAACTGAAAAACCTGCACGATCGGGTGCACCGCGGCAGCTATCGAGCACATCCGGCACACGATCTTTCACAGCGAGATTTTTCACGAACTATACGCGCTGAATAAGATCCAGCTTCGCCATCTTCTCGATCTGGCACTCATCCGGGCTCGGCATGAAGGGGCGATCGTTCGGAATGAACTCGATCGTCGCTTCTCGGCTTCCGGTCTTGGAGAGGTGCTTGCCACGTATCTCTACTTCTCCGATGGGCTGCTCGGCCAGCCCGCGCCGAAGCTCAGGCACACGCCGCGGAAAGACACCATGGCGGAGTTGCGTAGCGTGGAATCACGCGACAGCTTCCAATTCAAAATAGAGTCCCTAAAAACGACGTGCGATAACCTGCAAACCGCCCTGAGTCTCATGACGGCTGATCGCGATCGCTTGCAAACCGAGCTCGATAACGTCACGCGTGCGCGCGCGAATATGGAACGCAAACTGGCCCATATTCTAACGTCGCGTTCGTGGCGGCTGACTGAACCCTTGCGCACAATCATCGCCGCGTTGCGTCGCTGGTTGCGATGACGCGCGCCGCACATGCTCAATGGGAAATGCCGCGGTGAATTTCCTCGATGGTGTTGCAGCGCTGTTTCAGCGAACCTTCCGCTCGCGTACCGGCAGAGGCCAGCGGATATGCGCTTTCCAGCAGTCGCGGCTCTATTCCGGACAGCGGCCCAACGCCGACGCGAACTTGCCGCATCCATGCCGTCTGTTGACCGGCAATATCTTCAACTTGCGAGACAAGCGCCCGGAACAGATCGCAAGCTCATGCACGGCTGTCTGCTCCTTCGGCGGCGAGGACTTCGTCAAACAACTCCCACGCGGATCGAGCCTGATGGGGCGTCATTTTTTGGATCGCATAACCGACATGGACCAAGACGAAGTCGCCGATCGTCACAGGATCGTCTTGAAGCAAGAACAGGCTCACCTCGCGCTCGATGCCCTTGGCGCAACACCGGGCCAAGAAACCGTCAACGGTCCGCACTTCCATAGGAATTCCCAGGCACATGACCTTGCTCCGATCCGCACCGAATTGATTTACATCAAAGCCGCCACCTAAAGCACGCTATATTTTAATCACAAATCGCTGCGCTTGCTGTGCGCGTCTTACATGTTATCGTTCAAAAAAAGAACAAAAAAACTTGCGAATGCGCCGCCGCAACTTCAAGTCAAGGCGACCGCCTTGAGGTTCAATAGCGGAGGTGAGCAATGATCGCTCATAGCGTCACGCAGGAACTCGAAGATCGCGGCATTTCTCGTCGTGATTTTTTGGGATTTTGCACTGCGATGGCCGCGGTTCTGGGATTGCCAGCTTCGGCCGCCCAAGCCATTGCTGCGGCGATCGAAGGCGAGCCCAGGCCGATTCTGATCTGGCTGGAGTTTCAAGACTGCGCCGGCAATACTGAATCGTTCCTGCGCGCCAGCCATCCGACGGTCGCCGATCTCATTCTCGATACGATTTCCCTCAACTATCATGAGACCTTAATGGCGGCGGCCGGCAGCCAAGCCGAAAGTGCGCTGGAACAGACGGTTCGTGACAACAAGGGCAAATACATCGCCCTGGTGGAGGGCTCCATTCCAACTGGCGCCGACGGCGCCTATTGCACGATCGGCGGGAAATCCGCCCTGCAAATCGCACGCGATGTCTGCGGCGCTGCCGCGGCCACCGTCGCGGTCGGCACCTGCGCGGCGTTCGGCGGCATTCCGGCGGCGCGTCCGAATCCAACCGGTGCCTTGTCCGTCGCCGACGCGGTGCCTGGCCTCAAAAACCTCATCAACATGTCGGCGTGTCCCGCCAACGCCGAGAACATTACGGCGCTCATCGTCTATTACTTGACCTTGAAACGCTGGCCGCCGCTCGACCGGTATCGGCGCCCACTCTTCGCCTACGGCAAGACTATCCACGATAATTGCGAGCGGCGCGCACATTTCGACGCCGGGCAGTACGTCGAGGTCTGGGGCGACGAAGCGCATCGCCACGGCCAATGCCTCTACAAACTGGGCTGTAAGGGTCCCGCGACGTCACAGAATTGTCCAGTGGTGAGGTGGAACGAGGGTACCAACTGGCCGATCGGATGCGGGCACCCGTGCATCGGCTGCGCCGAGCCGAATTTCTGGGACACGATGACGCCGTTCTATCAGCGGCTACCTAACGTCGTCGGCTTCAACGTCGGCAACTGGGTCGATCCAGTCGGGCTCGGTCTCGCCGGTCTCACAGCAGCAGCGGTGGTCGTGCACGGGGTCGCCGAAGTCCTGCGCCATGACGTCGGCAAGGCTCCGGCAATTCTCGACAAAGCGGAGCCCAAGTCATGACCCGCATCGTCGTCGACCCTGTGACTCGGATCGAGGGTCATCTTCGCGTCGAGGCCGAAGTCGATGGCGGCGCGGTGCGAGAGGCGTGGTCCTCGTCGACGATGTTTCGCGGCATTGAGCTGATTTTGCGCGGTCGCGATCCGCGCGACGCATGGGCATTCGCTCAGCGGATTTGCGGCGTGTGCACCACGGTTCACGCGATCGCATCGATACGCGCCGTCGAAAAGGCCATCGGCGCGGTGCCGCCGCCCAATGCCAGGTTGTTACGCAATCTCATTATGGCGGCGCAGAATGTCCAGGACCATGTGGTTCATTTCTATCATCTGCACGCGCTGGACTGGGTTGATATCGTCAGCGCGCTCGACGCCGATCCGGCGAAAACCTCGTCGCTTGCTCAATCGATCTCGGATTGGCCGCTGTCCAGCACCACGTATTTTTCCGGCGTCCGCGACCGCATCAAGGCTTTCGTCCAGCGCGGCCAGCTGGGGCCGTTCGCGAATGGGTACTGGGGCCATCCCGCCTATCGGCTGCCGCCCGAAGCCAATCTGCTTGCGGTGGCGCACTACCTCGAAGCGCTCGATTGGCAGCGGCGTTTCATCAGGATCCATGCCATCCTCGGCGGCAAGAATCCGCATCTGCAGAGCTTCCTCGTTGGCGGCATGGCGACGCCGGTCGATCCCGATTCGCAAAACTCACTCAACATGGAAACGATCGCGGCCCTGGACAAGCTGGTGGCCGACGGCCTGGCGTTCGTCAGCCGCGTCTATCTGCCGGACGTCCTGGCGATAGCTTCCTACTACAAGGACTGGGCCTCCATCGGCGCCGGCATCGGCAACTATATGTGCTACGGCGAGTATCCGGAGGACGACAACGAGAATCCCCAGTTGTTCCTGTCACCGGGAATCATTTACGGCCGCGATTTGACTAAGATAGCAACGGTCGATCAGAGCAGGGTTTCCGAGTATGTAGCCCATTCCTGGTACGATTATTCGGTCGGCGACGACAAGGGGCTCAATCCGTTCGACGGCGAGACTAAGCCTCACTATACCGGACCAAAGCCGCCCTATGAGAGGCTCGAAGTCGCCCAGAAATACAGTTGGCTGAAATCGCCGCGCTACGACGGCGCGGCGATGGAGGTTGGACCGCTGGCGCGTATGCTCATTGCTTACGCCTCCGGGCGCCCTGCCCGAGTCAAGGAGCTAGTCGATAAAGTTTTGTCCACGCTCCGGGTTGGACCTGAGGCGCTGTTCTCCACTCTGGGCCGGGTCGCCGCGCGCGCCGTCGAGGCGCAGGTCCTTGTCGAGTCAATGGACATGTGGGTACGCGGCCTAGCCGATAACATGGCGCGCCGCGATTACCGCATCCAGGACAATTCGAAGTGGGACCCCAGCAGTTGGCCGCGCGAATGCCTCGGCGCCGGCTTCCATGAGGCGCCGCGGGGTTCGCTCGGCCACTGGGTGCATATCAGCAACGGTTCAGTCGTCAACTATCAGTGCGTAGTGCCGAGCACGTGGAATGCCGGTCCGCGCGACGCGAAGGGCCAGCCCGGCCCCTACGAAGTGGCTCTTGTCGGCACCCCCGTCGCCAAACCCGAGCAACCGCTGGAAATTCTGCGCACGCTGCATTCCTTCGATCCGTGCATGGCTTGCGCGGTTCACGTCGTCGACGGGACTAAACGAGAGTTGGCCCGCGTCAGAGTCATGTGAGCGCCATGGCGGAAGCACCCAAGAAAGAGCTCAACCTTGAACGCCTCTACGTCTGGGAATTGCCCGTGCGGCTCACGCATTGGGTGATATTTTTTGCGATCGTCATATTGGCGGCAACCGGTTATTACATTGGCAATCCCTTCATCAGCGTTCCAGGCGCGGCCACGAGCCATTTCGTGATGGGGACCGTTCGTGCCGTGCATTTGTATACGGCGATCATATTCGCGATGGCGGTGCTCGTCCGCATCTATTGGCTATTCGTCGGCAACAGCTACGCGCGGCTGCCGCAGTTCATACCGATGTCGCGCCAACGTCTGCAGAACCTCTGGAGAACGTTCTTGTACTATTCATTCATCCGGCACGATCCCGACGACTATCCGGGCCATAACGCACTCGGGGCCGGAAGCTACGCCATGATCTTTGCGGTATATCTGATCATGATCGCAACTGGCCTTGCTCTCTACACGGCCATCGCTTCGGCCGGCTCGCCGTTCCAAGTCTTTGATTTCTTGGTGCCACTGTTCGATGGTTTGCAGATGGCGCGGCTGATCCATCACATTGGCATGTGGGTCGTGCTGGTTTTCGTGATAATGCACATTTATTTCGTATTCCTGTCGTCGATCGTCGAGCACATCGGGACATTCGACTCGATCTTTTCCGGCTACAAGTTCGTGCCCAGGCGAAGAACAGGCACCTCGTGAACGACGGGTCCACGGCAAAGTTCGCCGACAAGACGATTGACGTACTCGTTCTGGGGCTGGGCAATGTCCTGCTCGGCGACGACGGAGTAGGCGCCGCCGCGGTCGCCCGCATCGAACGCGACTACTGTGTCCCGCCGGGAGTCAGGCTGGCGGACGGGGGTACGCTCGGTCTTTCACTTTTAGGCTTGCTGACGGAATCAAACCACGTGATCCTGGTAGACGCGGTGCGCACCGATGGGCCGCCGGGAACATTGGTTCGGCTCGATGGTTCGGATGTCATCGATGCGGTGCGCGAGCGGCTGTCTCCTCATCAGGTAGGAGTCGCAGACCTTCTCGACGCGGCGCGTCTGATCGACAGTTACCCGACCGAGGTCACGCTGCTAGGGCTGGTGCCGGAGACCATCGATTTGGCGGTGGCCCGATCGAGTGCCGTCGACGGCGGGCTTGATGAGCTTGTCTCCGCTATTGTCCGCGAGGTGCAAAGCCTTGGACACGAGATGGTTCATGAGTCGAAGACGGCTGGCCGGCATCGCCCTATTCACTATCTCACTCGCCATTTCGGGATGTGACGGTGGGACGCCAAATCCGCCTGCCGGGCTGTTGACATCGCGCGAGGCCCAGCAAGCCGGGGCAGTCATCTTTGCGACCAACTGTGCCATCTGCCACGGTGTCAGCGGTGACGGCCGCGGACAGCGGCGAGAAGGAATAGACCCGCCACCTGCAAATCTGACGCTGCCACCGTGGTCCGAAGGGACAAGCGCGGGCCGGACATATCTGGCCATTCGAAATGGGGTACCCGGGACCGCGATGCCGTCGTGGCGAATGCTGGATGATCGGCAAATCTGGGAGCTCGTGGCTTACATCACGTCGCTCAAAGGCTCGTAGTTACCACAGGCTACTGTTCGCAACATCGTTCAACAAATAACTGCAAGATTGGCATAGCGTTGCTCATTCAAACCTTCGACTCCTCATGGCAGCCCGCACCGAACGAGAACTTCTGGCGTACACCCCGCAGCAATTGTTCGATCTCGTCGTTGACGTCGAACGGTATCCGGAATTCTTGCCCTGGGTGATCGAGGCGCGTGTACGCCACCGCACGGATAGCATGATGCTTGTGGATATGATGATCGGAGCCGGACCACTGCGAAAGCAATTCTCAACGGCGGCGGTGCTCCATCGACCGCATCGGATCGATATCAGCAGCGACGATCCTCTGTTCGATCGTTTTGAGCAGCGGTGGACCTTCGAGCCGGCGACCCACGGCGGCACGAATGTCGAATATTACGTTGATTTCAAGTTCCGACCGCGTGTGCTGCAAATCCTGATGCAAAAAACGTTCGCTGGCCGCGCCATTGCGACGATCTCGGCCTACGAACGTCAGGCGCATCGGCTTTACGGCGGACATTCGTGACTTCGATCGGACACTGCATCCGATGTGCGGCAGACCGGTGTGCAATGAACGCGAAGCGCTTCAAGCGTGTTTGGCGTGATCGCCGACATGGCCCGAAGCCACCGCGCCCGGATTCAGCCGCGGTTCGGCACCGATCCAGTACAATAAATTAGCCAGGATGCAGAGGCCGCTCGCTGCAAACCAGACCATCGCGGCGCCGACGAAGGCGATGAACAGGCCCCACCACTGGCTGTGCGCCAGGAACAAGATGGACCCAAGGGTAACGTTGACGCCGACCGTGACATAGATGCGCCGCTCGAGATACCAGCTGTCGGTCTGCATGAAATAAAGGTTCCAGCGTGTCGGCGCCCGCGTCCCGAGCCTCGCCTTGAAACCGAGCAGGCGGAGTATATTGCCGACCGGACAGAAGCCGGTCAGCGCGACATTGATGGAGACAAGTCCGGTGGCGATGACCCCGAAAATCCACAGCGGATTCACCAGCACCGCCAGCAGCGTGCTAGTCAGCAGGACCATGCCGGCGATCAGCCAAACCGTCCGCTCGATATACCAGCGGTCGGTAGGAACCACGTAAATGCCTTTGCGCGCCATCATGGGTCCAATGTACTCCGATCAAAAGCCGCCTCAAGTAGCCATAGATAACGCTTATGGAATTGCATTGATCTACATCACAGGACCAATCCGACACTAAGCAGCAGGCTGAACAGGAATTGAATCCTCACGGTTTGTAAGAGAATTCGGTTGAAACAGGGGCAATGGCATGAGAGCCAGCCACACATGGCTGCGCGGGAGCGCCAGTCCGATCGGAAGAAGCAGCCCGAACGGGACCACCATCAGGGCGGCGTATAGCCAATTCGTCACATGTGGGCCTGCCAGAATGGCCAAAGTCCGTCGTCCCACGCGCGCATCGGCCTCCGCGTCGCGATGATTGTTGACCAACAATACCGCTCCAGTCAGGAGACCCACGGCGAGACCGGCGTCGATCGAGACTAGCGCTAGCTTCCCGGTGCATAGCCAATACGTGCCGCATACGGCCCCTACGCCAAAAAACGCCACCACGAATAATTCCCCCAGCGGCGTGTAGGCGACTGGGACCGGGCCACCGGTATAGGCCCAGCCTGACAGAATGGATAGGACACCGAGCAGGAAAATCGGCCAACCGCCCACCCACACCAAGTAGGTACCCATAAGCGCTGCCGCCGCAAAGCATCCGCATGCGGCTCGATCGACGGCCGTTCCGTCCAGCAGACCGGATGCAGTCGCCCTCAGCGGTCCGACGCGGTCCGGACCATCGCCGCCGCGTTTGGAATCGGCCGCGTCGTTGTGCAGGTTAGTACCGACCTGGATTAACATACTGCCGATGAGTGCCGCCAAGACCGCGGGCCAGCGGATCTGTCTTTCTACCGCCCAAGCGAGGGCCGTGCCGACGACGACTGGGGTCGTCGACAGGCTAAGCGTCCGCGGCCTTGCCGCTATGATCCACGATGACAGCTTCATGAAAACGGACCGATATAGCTTAGGTACGGAGTCGCACTCGGCCGTCCGCTCATTGGTCCTGCGGATAGGCATGCGGAGTAGCAGCGCTGGCTTGACGGCGGGCATCGCTTAACCACCGATCAGATTTCCGCTAAGGCCTATCGCCATCATGACGAGCAACGCCAGGCCGACGGCCACGAGGCTGAAGCCGACGATTTTGGAGCCGAGCGTCAGCGGCCGCGACGGCGCATCCACCAGATGCTGCTTGAGTTCTCCAGTTTCCACCAAACGGGCATATTCGACAGCGTATTCGCGCTTGAACTCTTCGAGCGGCATCGAGCCAGTGAAGATGACGACGTCGAGCGGAAACTTGTCCGGTCGCCAGTGATTCGCGAAATAGTGTACCGTGAACAGGTAGGCGGCAGCGAGCAAGGCTTCATCGCCATGAGCAACCGCGGCAACATTGAACGTCCATCCCGGCAGATACGCGGCGGTGAGCGTCTTGAACCACAGCATGGCACCCGTCGCGGCAAGCATCGCAATGCCCCAAAATGGCGCCCAGTAATCAACCTTTTGCTGATAGTTCCAGTGGTCGAACATTGGTCGCGGACGCTTGCCAAAAAACCATTTGAACATAGCGACGAAGTCCGCGGCGTCTTGCCAATTCGGCATCAGCGAATAGGGCCCAAACACTTTGAAGGTGTTCCAGTTCCGCGCGATGTGGATGGCGGCGTAGACGATGTGCCCGGCAAAGACCGCGACCATGATCACGGCGGCGACCCGGTGCACAAGCCCTGCGATCGCGGGTCCGCCCATTGCCCGTTCGAGCAGCGGCGCCCAGGCCGCGTTCGGATAGTGCAACGGCAAGCCGGTCATGACCAGCACAATGATGCTGACCGCAAATACGAGGTGAGTCCATCGCCACAAGGCGCTCCAACGTTGGTAATACGGGCCTTCTCCTCGCGGCAGCGCATCCGTCCGCACATGCGGCCGCAACTTGCGCTGCTGGTGGTCGCGAAATTCGCGGTAAAACCAAAGGACCGAATGAAACCAGAAGAACCAAAGCACGCCGCCGACCGCTGCGATCACGAACTTTGAGGTAATCCACACATAGGGATAATGCGCAAAGTCGTCGGTCGTGGCGTGCGATTCGAACGTTGCGAAACCCGGGGTCGCGTCCTGATGGCACTTCTGGCAGGTCGTCAGCAGATTGGCTGGAGACACGCTCGAAGTCGGATCGGTGGCTGGTCGGATAGCGTGGCTGCCGTGGCAGTTGAAGCATGTCGCCGTATCAGCATAGCCCAAGGCGGCGACTTGACCATGGAAGGTCTCCGTATAGCTCTGCCGAGCCTTCACGTGACAGTCGCCGCAGTTGTTGTTGAGGACTAGCCGCTCCCGATCGCGCGCGGCGAGCGTTGCCGGCAGGTTCCTGTGGGGCAGCTCGGTTATTGTCGTATGACAATCGACGCAACGCAGCACTTTGCCGTGCACGCTCTCGGTAAACTGATCCGCCGACACGTAGAGCGATCGCGCGTGCCCGTCCGCGCTCGGCGCTGCAAAGCCCTGCGCGCCGTGACAGCCGAGACACGTCGCATTGTCGAGGTTAGCAGCGTCTTGGGCGCTTGCTGCGTGCGCACCAATAAGGATCATCAACAACGCGACCGCCGACAGCACAAGTTTGCCAGCACGCATGGCCTATCCTCTCCTTCGAATTGTCGCGATCACTGCTTAAAATCAACTATGACTGACCACCTCAAGCTGCACGCCGGCATTTGCCCAACGCCGCCGTCAACTTGAACAATAATAGCTAGGAGAATTGACCCGCCGTTGGCTTGATCTATGTCAATGCCAAGCCTTTCTTTGTTGCCCATTCTAAAAAACGCTTGCGCAATATTGCTGCCATTTGCTCCTGCTTGCGACGAAGCTTTGATCATGGCGGGTCAACAAGACCACGAGCAGGGCGACCCGGTGACCGCCGCCATCGCGCGGGTGCTCAAGATCGAACGCGACGGCGTGGAGCAATTGCAGCATAGCCAGGAGCAGGCCCAGCTTCTGCTGGCGCGGGCGCGCGCGCAGGCGGCAACGATCGCAAGACAGGCCGATGCCTGCATTTCGCAACTGCACAACAGCTATTTGCAAAAAGTGCAGCGCAACATCGAAAGTCTTGCGCAATCGAACCTGTCGTCGGAGCGCGCTGATCATGCTTATGACACAGTGACGATCGTTCAGACCGCACACCGAGTTGCCGCGAAGTTGACTGGTGCAGCATGAGTGACAGCCCGCGATGGAGTTACGTGCAGGCGCGGCTGCAAGCTCGCCACGGCGAACGGCTGCAGGAGGCCGATTGGCGCGCAATCGAGGCTGCGCGATCGATAGATCAGTTCATTGAACGCGCACGTGCATCGCCGCTGCGCCGTTTTACCGAGCGCGCGCATGCGCGCACGTCAAGCCACGTTGTTGAGCGCATATTGCGCGATGCATGGCGCGCCTATGTGACGGAGGTGGCCGGCTGGGTGCCGACTGCATGGCGCCAAGCCGTGATGTGGACGTCGTATTTTCCGGATCTGCCCATTATCGATGCCTTGCTCAGGGGCGAAGCGCCGGTGTGGATCGAGCAAGACCCGATATTCGCCCAGCTTGCTGAAACTGATTTACGCAAGCGCAGAGCCGCCCTGACAAAATCCCCTTTCACCGCAATCGTCATGTCGGGCGCGCGTCCCGCGGCGAGCTGGTATACGCATTGGCGCTCGCTGTGGCCGCAGCACGGCATGGCTGATCACAGTGCGCTGCTCGATCTTGCGGCGACGATTAATGCACACGTCGAACGAGTCGACCGCGCCGCTCCGCAAGAAAAGAGCGCTCCCTATCGCCGCGATCTGGCGCGCAGCCTCACACGCCTGTTTCGGAGGCACGGCGGTTCGCCTGCCGCAATGTTCTGCCATCTCGCTCTTGTCGCGCTCGATCTGGAGCGGTTGCGCGGCGATCTCATTCGGCGGCGGCTCTTCGAGCCTAGCCACGCGACGGAAGCCGCATGAGCCTTCGCCCTGTACCCGCCAAATGGTTCGAGCTGGTAACCGTGCACAATGAGTTGGCGCGGGTGATGGAGTGTCTATCGCGCACGGGCACGGTCGAACTGGAGACCCATAGCCGCACGACCGATCGGCTGCTGTTTCCCGGCCTTGACGAGGAGCTCAAGAGTCACCGCGAACTAGCTCGCCGCTATCAGCATTATTGGCCGCCTCCCGCGCCCGCCGCCGAACGCTGCTCGCAGCAATTGAGCGAGACGCTCAAAGCCGCGCGCGCGCGCCTGGCGGCATGGAGGGAGCAGGTCGATCCGATTATCACAACCCTCGAAAGACTGTCGCAGAATGCGGTCGATCTCGGGCAGTTGCGCGCAGCTTTGCAGAGCGCGGGCGACAACTTCCCAGATATTCATTCGCTTAGCCTTGCCGGCCCGAAATTGCAGGTGCGTCTGTTTGCTCTGCCGGCCGGGGGGCTGTTGCGAGAGCTGCCGGCGCTGCTGCTGGTTAAGCCCTGGCAAACACCCGATGCAAGCTACGTACTCGCGGTTGGCAAAGCTTCCGACATTGGCGATGTTGAAACACAGCTTCAGGGCTTGAAAGGGCACACGCTGCCGCTTCCGTCTTGGCTGCCGGCATCGTCGGATCAGGCGGTGACGGCGATCAGCGGTCAGCTCGCCGAATTCGCCCACCAGCGCGCGGTATTGACCGCGCAACTGCAGGCGTTCTCCGAGCACTTCAAGATCGCGGCAGCGCTCGCGGACATTGCGCTGATCGAGTGGCTCAACGAACACGCCAACGAATTGCGTGGCAGCGATCACCTGGCCTGGGTCACCGGCTGGACCAGCGACGTCAGCGGCACCGCGCTGCGCCCCGCGCTCGATGCTAGCGGAGCGCGCTACATCCTGCGCCTGTTGGATGCGCCGGCGGGGATGAACGCGCCGCTTGTGCTCCACAATCCCGGCTGGGCCCGCGCTTTCGAGGTGTTCGCACGCATGCTCGGCACGCCCGGGCGGTATGAGAGCGACCCCAGCCAACTCCTCGCGGTCATCGCATCGTCAATCTTCGGCTTCATGTTCGGCGATGTCGGTCAGGGCGCTGTCATTTGCCTCGCTGGCATCGTGCTGGGACGGCGCGTGCCGCTGACGCGCATGTTAGTCCCTGGCGGCATCATGGCGATTCTCTTCGGTGTTCTGTTCGGAAGCGTGTTCTGCCGCGAGGACATCATTCCAGCGTTGTGGATCCGGCCGATGAACGATCCGGTCACGGTTTTGCTAGCGGCGGTGATCGTCGGCATCGCGATCATTATGCTTGGGCTGCTGCTCGATGCCATCCAGATGCATTGGCGCGGCGAGGCGAGGCGCTGGTGGGCACAGCGCGCCGGTTTGTTCACGGCCTATGTGGGCCTCCTTATCTCACTGCAGCGGGCGGAGGGGCTTCTGGTCGCGGGCGTGGGGGCGGCTTGGTTCATTGTCGGCGCCGCGGTGCTGACGCCACAAGGCCGACTGTCTGCGATGATCGAAGCCGCCGCGGAATTTGTCGAGCAAAGCCTGCGGCTCCTGGTCAACACCGTGTCGTTTGCCCGCATCGGCGCCTTTGCGCTTGCCCACGCCGGACTGTCGCTCGCCACTATCGAGATAGCGCAGGCAAGCGGTCGCGTCGGTTACTGGATTGTGCTGGCGGTCGGCAACGTTCTCGTCATAGTGCTGGAAGGCGTCGTAGTGAGCATTCAGACCACGCGCCTGCTATTGTTCGAATTCTTCATCCGCTTCCTCACCGGCAGTGGGCGCGAATTCAAGCCGCTGCCGCCACCGACCATCGGCAAGGGCACCACCATGCAGGAGCAATTTTGAGGGGCGTCATGAGAGCAAACTTGAAGATCCCGGCGCTGATGCTCGCGCTGGCCGCCGCGGTCGCGATCGGGGTGACCTTTATGCTGCTGCAGATGATGCCGGCCGCTGCCCAGACCGCCGCCCACACCGCCGCCGACAGCGCCGTCGCGCCCTGGGCGATGATGGCCGCCGCAATCGCCGCCGGCCTTTCCTCGCTCGCCGCCGGCTATGCGGTCGCGGTGGTCGGCAGCGCCGCGGTTGGCGCCCTGGCGGAAAAGCCGGAGCTCCTCGGCCGCGTGCTGATCCTGGTCGGCCTCGCCGAAGGCATCGCAATCTACGGCCTCATCGTTGCCGTGCTGATCCTCAACCGGGCGGGATGACATGGGCGTAGCCATCTTCATCGGCGACGAGTCGAGCGTCGCAGGCTTTCGGCTCACCGGCATTGAGACAATTGTGCCCAACCCCGATGCAGTCGAGTCGGCGTTTGCTGCCGCGAGAGCGCGCGGCTCACTCGTCATCATCACGGCCGAGCTTGCACGGCTTATTCCAGCACCGCAGCTCGAAGCAGCGATGCTGGCCGAGGCGCCCACGCTCGCGATCATTCCCGACGTGCTGTTCCGCGTACCGGTCCCCGATCTGACAAGGAGGCTCAGAAGCGTCCTGGGCATCGAAGCGTGAATCCGGCAAATCTCATTCCACCGCTGCAATCCGACGCGCTGGCAAGCGAGGTTGAGCGGCAGCTCAAGGATGAAACCGGCGCCGTGACCGCAGCGGCAGAGCATGATGCGCGCGCGATCATCGCGCAAGCACGGGCCGCCGCACAGCGCCGCGTGCATGAGGCAATTCAAGAGCTGCGACGCGAAGGCACCCGCCGGCTCGCACGCGCCAACGCCCAGCTCGACACCGAACAGCGCGCCCGCGCGCAGCGGCTAGCGGCGCAAGCCGTCGGCGATGCGCTCCCGCTGTTGCGCGAGGAACTGGATGCGCGGTGGCGCGACCCGCAGAATCGCAGGCAGTGGACGGACGCCGTTGCGCGGCTGTGCGTCATGCGTTTACGTCCAGGCGCCTGGCGGATCGAGCATCCGCCCGATTGGAGTGAGCCGGAGCAGCGCGACTTCACGGCGACAATCGGAGAAAGAGACAGCGTCGCGATCAACTTCAAAGCCGATGGCGATCTCAAGTCCGGGCTGCGGATCAAAGCCGACCAAGCGGTATTCGACGCCACACCGCAAGGTCTGCTCGCAGACGGCCGCACCATCGCTGCGATGATACTCGACGAAATCGAACAACGATGATGCGCCCGCCGCTGCAACTCTCGGAGAGCGGCGATGAGTGAAGCGGTTATCCGCTGGATCGGCGGCCCAGTGCTCTATGCTCGCACCAGCGACGACTTCCATGTGGGCGAAGCCATCGAAGTCGGCATCGACCGCCGTCCCGGGGAGGTGATCCGCCTCAAGAGCGACGAACTCGTCGGCCAAGTCTATGAGGATACTACCGGCCTGCGTCCCGGCGATGCCGTGCACGGCACTGGCTCGCCGTTGTCGGTACGCCTGGGTCCGCGGCTGCTCGGCCGCATCTTCGACGGCTTGTTGCGGCCGCTCGACGCCGCAAAGCGAGACGAGGCGCCTATCGCCTTTCGTGCACTGGTGAAGGTCGGCGACGCACTGGCGCCGGGCAGGCCATTTGGCGACATGCCAGGCGTCGGCGTGCCGCAAAAATGCCTTCTGCCCCCGCACATCGGCGGCACGGTTGAGACCATGGCGACCGAAAGTGTGTATAATCCGGACGCCATTCTTTGCAAAATTCGTGACGCGGCGGGCGCGACCCACGAGATCGGCTTCTTCCATCGATGGCCGATCCGGCAGGCGCGACCAGTGCGCCAACGTCTTCCCGCCGACGAGCCGATGGTCACTGGCCAGCGCATCCTCGACACGCTGTTTCCTGTCGCGCGCGGCGGACAAGCGGCGATCCCCGGCGGCTTCGGCACCGGCAAGACGGTGCTGCAGGAGACCTTGGCAAAATGGTGCGACGCCGACGTGATCGTCTATGTCGGCTGCGGCGAGCGCGGCAACGAGATGGCCGAAGTGCTGCGCGAGTTTCCCAAGCTGACCGATCCGCGCACCGGCCGCGGGCTGATGGAACGCACGGTCATCATCGCTAACACGTCGAACATGCCTGTCGCTGCACGCGAAGCCAGCATCTACACGGCAGTCACCGTCGGAGAATATTTCCGTGACCAGGGCCTGCACGTCGCGCTGATGGCGGACTCAACGAGCCGTTGGGCCGAGGCTTTACGCGAGGTGTCAGGCCGACTTGGCGAAATTCCTGGTGAGGCCGCTTACCCCGCCTACCTTGGATCGCGCCTGGCCGAGTTCTACGAGCGCGCCGCGAAGGTGAAGACGCTTGGGGGCGCCGACGGCTCGCTCACCATTATCGGCGCGGTCAGTCCACCGGCCGGCGATTTCTCCGAACCGGTGACGAGCAATACTAAACGCTTTGTGCGCTGCTTCTGGGGCCTGGACCGCGAACGCGCGCAGGCGCGCTTCTATCCCGCCATCCATCCGCTGCAGTCCTATTCCGAGAACGCCGCGCGCTTCGCCGCCTGGTGGACCGGGCGCGGCAATCCCGAATGGCGTTCGCAGCGCGAGCAACTGCTGTCGCTGTTGGAGGTGCAGGCCGATCTCGAGCGCATGGCTCGCATCGTCGGCAAGGACGCGCTTCCGCCGGCGCAGCAGTTGACGCTGCTCTGCGCCGAGCTCTTTAACGAGGCCTTTCTGCGCCAATCCGCCTTTTCCGAAGTCGATCGCTACTGTTCGCCGCAGCGCCAAATCGCGATGCTCAAGCTCCTCGTGCGCTTTATCGCGTTGGCGGAAGCAGCACTTCAGCGCGGCGTCGCGTTGCAGGCGATTGCCGAGTTGCCGGTGCTGCGCCGCTTGCAGCGCATGGGCGAGGAGATCGGCGAGGATCAATTGCAAAACTTCGGCGAACTCGGCGCCAGCATCGAGGCGGCGATGGCTGGGCTCGGAAAGGCAGCGCCCCATGCGGCCTGAATTGTCGGTGCAGGGCACCGCCACCGCCATCGAAGGTCCATTGCTGTTCCTGCGGCGCAATGTCGAGGCGGGCTTGAACGAGGCCGTAGAGATCCTGAGCGAAAGCCAGCCGCCAAAGCTCGGCCGCGTCGCTGCGCTCGATCAGGACGCCATGGTGATCGAAGTGCTGGAATCGACCATTGGTCTCGGTCTACGCGACATCCGCATCCGCTTCCTCGCCGAGCCGCTGCATTTCGCGGTTGGCCCCGGCCTCCTTGGCCGCGTATTCAACGGCGTCGGCGAGCCTTTGGACGACGGGCCGGCGGTCGCCGCGCGCAAGCGTCTGCGCATCGACGGCGTTCCAATCAACCCCACCGCACGCGAGCTGCCGAAGGATTTCATCGAAACCGGCATCACGGCCATCGATCTGATGAACAGCCTGGTGCGCGGGCAGAAACTGCCATTATTCTCGGGGGGCGGGATGCCGCATGACCGCATTGCCAGCGACATCGCTCAGAACGCGCGGCTGCGACGAGCGGGCGAAGCGGCTTTCGCCATCATCTTCGTGGGCATTGGCATTTCACATGACATCGCCGAAACGTTCCGCCGCGCCATGCAGGATTCCGGCGCGCTCGCCCACACTGCGATGTTCCTCAACCTCGCCAGCGAATCCTCGACGCAGCGGCTTCTGACGCCGCGCTTTGCGTTGACCGCCGCCGAATATCTTGCCGCCGAGGAAGGCCGCCACGTGCTCGTCATAATGACCGACATGACCAACTACTGCGAGGCCTTGCGGGAGGTGTCCGCCAGCCACGGCGAGGTGCCGAGCCGCAAAGGCTATCCCGGCTACATGTATTCCGATCTCGCCGCGATCTACGAACGCGCCGGCTGCCTACGCGGCGCCAAAGGCACCGTCACCCAGCTGCCGATTCTCACCATGCCGGCCGAGGACATCACCCATCCCATTCCGGATCTCACCGGCTACATCACCGAAGGCCAAGTGGTGCTCGATCGCGTTCTCGATCACAAGGGCGTGTTTCCGCCGATCAATGTACTGCCTAGTCTCTCACGGCTGATGGACCAGGGCATTGGCAAGGGCTATTCGCATCCCGATCATCCAGGCCTCGCGAACCAACTTTACTCGTCTTATGCCAAGGCCGTGCGCGTGCGTGTTCTGGCGAGCGTAGTCGGTCGTGACGGCCTCACACCGCTTGACCTCAAATATCTCGAATTCGCCACCCAGTTCGAGACTGCGCTCATTGCGCAATCCGGCCGCCGCACGCTGGAGGAAAGCATGGAGTGCGGCTGGGAAGTCCTGCGCCGCCTGCCGAAGAACGAACTGACGCGCCTCTCGGACGCGCAGATCGTGGAGTACATCGAGCCGGCCGCGTTGCGAGAAAAAGGTGGCGCTCATGCGTGAGGTCACTCCAACGCCCGGCGCTGCCATTGAGCTTGCCGATGAGCGAAAACTCATGCGTCAGGGCTATGAGTTTCTCGATGAGAAGCGCATGCTGCTGGCGGTCGAAATGCTGCGGCAGTTGCGCGACTATCGACAGCGCTCCGAAGAGCTAGTTGCCGAAACAAAGGACGCAGCGAACGCGCTCGCGGCCGCTGTCGAGCGGCACGGTCTGGATCAGCTTCAGGTGTATCCGGCGCTTGAAGCACCAGCGACGCCGGCCAACGTGCGAACTCTGTTTCTCGGCCTGGCCATGCTATCCTCGGGCCAACCTCCCCGTGCAAGGGAGACTGGCCGCGTGGCGGTCGATCCGTCGCCGGAAGCGAAGGCCTGCCGGGCGGTCTTCGAAAAGTTGCTCTGGATCTCCGCCGACGTTGGTCTGCGCGCGGGCAATCTTGCGCGCCTTGCACGCGAATATCGGAGAACCGAACGGCGCGCCAAGGCGCTTGAAAAGGTGCAGCTGCCCGAAGTGGAAGACGCGATCAAACGCGTCGACGAACAGCTCGATACCATGGATCGCGAGGAAGCCATCCGCACGCGCTGGTCTGGCCGGATACGGGCGGGAAAAGGGAAGCTGGCGCCGTGAAATCGATTCACCGGACCTAGTCGAAGGAGATTTAGGTTATCATTGCGGCGGCGCTAAAACTTGTTGCCTTGCAGTCAAAGTCGCCCAGCGCTTCTTCGGCCCGACACGGGCATCAGATCGGAGATGGTCGCTCGCAAGTAGCAGGCAAAGTTCCTTAGAACTGCGCGCGGCGATGAGCATGGCGCGGCTGTGGCGTCATCAGGGCAAACGGGATGAGGCTCGCGATCTTCTCGCTCCGGTGTACGGCTGGTTTACCGAAGGTTTCGATACGCTCGATCTGAAGGAGGCTAAGGTTTTGTTCGATGAGTTGGCAGTATGAGCGCTGGGGCGGCGAACGGTCTGGACTTCTGCTTGTGGCCCAGCGCTTCAGATATTGCAGCGCAAGCCATTGTCCGCTTTCAGGGTAGTTTCGGAAGTGCCCGGCGTGCGCTCGAAACGGCGCTGATGACCCAAGCGCAAAAGCAGCTAGGACTGCCTGACTTGCAGATCATCGAAGCCCTTCGCGCGATAGACCAGGGCGGACACAATCCAATTGACGAGGAAGATGCCAACGACGGCGAAGCCGAAATTCGTCAAGTTGTCATTCAGACTTGGTTGCGGGTCAGCTTGTCGCCGATAGGTATTTATATTGTACCGTTGATTCGCTCAATAGGTTGCAAAATAGGCGTGACAATACCCTCCGGATTCATATCCGATCACTGCTCATGATGCAGAAAACCGTCAATCGCCTGACGATCGCAGTCGCAGTCGCGATGTTTTTCGCGGCGATTTTCGTGCTCTACCGCGAGCTGGAGAATACGCGCTTAATCGACGTGGCCGGCAATCTCGAAGCGCTGCCCAAGACACGTGTGATCCTTGCCCTGGCGCTCACCGCAGCGAGCTACCTGCTGCTGACCGGGTACGATTTTCTGGCGTTGAGCTATGCGGACCATAAGCTGCGCTCGCGGGAGACTTTGTTCGCTTCCTTCATTTCATTCACCTTCAGCAACAATCTCGGTTTCGCGCTCATGTCCGGCAGCTCGGTGCGCTACTGGATCTATACGGGATTCGGACTGCACCCCGTCGAGATCGGGGAAGTCGTCGCGTTCTGCATCCTCACCTATGCGCTCGGTGTCACGACCGTCGGCGGGTTGATGATTTTGCTCGATCCCGCCGGCATGTCGTCTATCCTCAAACTGCCACAGCTACTTCTGCTGGCTGCGGGGATTGCGATGATTGCGGTGGGCGTCGCTTACCTCGTCGTTCTCGTCGCCCGGCGCGGGCCGATCGCTCTCTGGCATTATCAACTGCGGCTGCCCTCGCTCGGGTGCGGGCTTATGCAATTTGTCGTAGCGTCCTTAGATCAGGTGCTCGCAGCAGGAGTCGTTTACGTGCTGCTTCCGCCGGAAACTCAGATCAGCTTCCAGCAATTTGTCGGTGTTTACGTCATCGCTACGCCGATTTCTCTGTTGAGCCTTGTGCCAGGAGGATTGGGGGTATTCGAAACGATGGTTGTCGCGTTGGTGCCCAGTACGTCGAAAGCGGCCTTGCTCGGCTCCCTCATCGCCTATCGCTTGATCTATTTCGTGTTGCCGCTTGCGTTGGCGATCCTTCTTGTCGCGATTTACGAGATGCGGCGCTCGTCGCGCGGGTCGGACTGGCCTAGGCGACTGCTCAGCGTCCTGACCAGAAACGCGAAACGCGATCCCGGCCATCGTCCTCGATGACAGTAGCGGATTTGCTCTCGATGGCATTAACCGGGCCTCCAAGCGTGCACTGAAGGGGCATTCCTTGAGGCATTAGAGGATTGATGCTGATTCATGGATCGCGCCAAAGCGATTTCGCCACTCTCGATCCGCACGAAGCTCTGCGCTACGAATGAAGATCGCGCAGGCGCGGGTTGTCTTCGACCAAACTTCGCACCATGCCTTGAAGTTCCGAGCGATGAGTCGCCGACCGCCATAACAAATATTGGCGTCGCCGCGCACATCTGCGCTGAGTCTTCCGAAGGCAGGCGCTGCCCGGCGTCCATGTCACCGAAGAGCGCCGCCGCTCGCCAGCGTTGAGATATTTCCGATTTCCCGAAGAGGCTTAGGCCATCGTAAGGCTGCTCGCGCATGCAAACCTCGGCTGAAACAGAATGGCCGATTCTGTTTCACAGTCGGATTTTTGCCGAACGCCAGAGGGCGCGTTTGCCGCGTTAATGCCGTGCGATTCGCACGGTATGTCTTGTATTCTGGCGCGCCCGGAGAGATTCGAACTCCCGACCCCCAGATTCGTAGTCTGGTGCTCTATCCAGCTGAGCTACGGGCGCGGTGCACGTCGCGCGGGAAAATCACCGGCTGCCGATGCCGCCTGCGACGCGCGTCATAGCTATAGCGTTCACCCGCCATTGGCAAGCGCTGGGGGTTGGCCGCAGCCGCCCCGCCATCTATCTGCGGCACGGCTTGTCAGCCTCAGCTCTTCTTCTCGGCCGCGACTTCGTCGACGACGGCGTTGGCGCGCCGGAAGCCTTCCGCCGCGATCGGAATGCCGGCGTAGACGCCGGCTTGCAGGAGAATTTCTGCAATCTCCTCCGGGGTCACGCCGTTGTTCAGCGCACCGCGAATGTGCACCTCGAACTCATGCCAGCGGGCCATCGCCGCCAGCATGGCAACGTTGAGCATGCTGCGGGTTTTGCGGGAAAGACCCTCGCGCACCCACACATTGCCCCAGCACTGCGTCTGCGTGAACTCGATGAAATGCTGCGTAAACGCATTCGCCCGTTGTTTGCCGGAATCCACATACGCCGCTCCGAGCACTTCGCGGCGCACCTTGGCACCGAGCTGCGCGCGTTCGGTCAATGAGTCTGGCAAGGCCATGTAAGCTCTCCGTGTTGTAAGGGTTGGCAGTAAAAAGCGGCGCTGCACGATATGGTATAACCCAACGGTCGGGCATCGCGAATGCCGCGGAGTTGAACCGTGTGGCGACCACCGCAACGGATTCGGTTTAAGGCCTCGACCGGCCACGTGCCGTCCGCGGCTGAAGCCCGCGCGTCGCGTTTGTTCTCCCCGATCGACATCGGCCCGATTGCGCTGGCGCAACGAACCTGGGTTCCTGCCATGGTGCCGTGGCGGGCGACCGAAGAAGGCTACGTCACCGAGGACGTCATCGAATGGTACGAGCGCTTCGCGCGCGGGATGCCGGGCGCGATCGTGGTGGAGGCCACCGGCATCCGCGACGTGCCGAGCGGACCGCTGTTGCGCATCGGGCACGATCGCTTCCTGCCCGGGCTCGCGCGCCTGGTCGAGACGGTCCGCCGCGCCAGCCTTGGCCGCACGCGTCTCTTCATTCAGCTGATCGATTTCCTCGCCATCCGCCGTCGTCCCGATCCCGGCAAGTTCTTCGACCGCCTTCTCGCCGTCACCGAGGAGCATCGTGCGGCACTGGGCGAGCTGCGCCTATCCGATGCCGCGATTCGCGCCCGCTTGCGCACCCTGAGCGAGCATGAACTCGCCGGTGTGCTCACTCCGGCCGAACTCGAAGCGCTGCAGTTCGGCTATCGCGAGCGTGTCACCGACGTGCAGCATGCGCATATCCGCAACCTGCCGCAGGTGCTGCCGGGACTGTTCGCAGAGGCCGCCTTGCGCGCCGAGCAGGCGGGCTTTGACGGCGTCGAGCTGCACTATGCGCACGCCTATACCATGGCGTCGTTCCTATCGCGGACCAACACCCGCGCGGACGGCTATGGCGGGTCGCGCGAAGGCCAGGTTCGGCTTCCCCTCGAAGTTTTTGCCGAGGTTCGCCGCCGCGTCGGCAAAGCTTTTGCCGTCGGCTGCCGGTTCCTCGCCGACGAATGTATCGAAGGCGGCGGCGGCGTCGACGATGCGGCGTATTTCGGCGTCGCGTTTGCACGCGCCGGCATGGATTTTCTCTCGACGTCGCGCGGCGGCAAGTTCGATGACGCCAAGCAACCTGCCGTCGGCACTGCGGCCTATCCCTACACCGGCCGCAGCGGCTACGAGTGCATGCCGCAGTTCATTTCCGACGAGCGCGGGCCGTTCGGCCGCAACGCCGAGCCGACCGCAGCCATCCGTAAAGCGATCCGCGGCGCCGGCAGTTTCGTGCCGCTGGTGTGCACGGGCGGCATCCACAACTTCGAAATGGCTGAGGATTATTTGGCGCGCGGGGTGTGCGATATCGTCGGGGCGGCGCGCCAGTCGCTCGCCGATCCGGACTGGTTTCGCAAAACCCTGCTCGGCTTTGGCGACGCGGTGCGGGTGTGCGAATACACCAATTATTGCGAAGGGCTCGACCAGAAGCACAAACCGGTCACCTGCCAGCTGTGGGACAAGCTGCCGTCGTCAGACGCTGAAAGGCGCACACCCGACGGCAAGCGCCGTCTCACGGCGCCGGCATGGAGTCCTCCGGATCAGCTTTGAGGAAAATCGCCGACCGGTCGGCGTGCGCTGCTTCCTCACGCTATCAGCGCTCTCTTGACGACCCGCGGCCGCAGCAATCGCCTGATGTCTTCCACGCGGCGCGGCGGGCTGAACAGATAACCCTGCATCTCGGTGCAGCCGAGGAACCTGACTTGCTCCAATTGCTGTTCCGTCTCGACGCCTTCGGCGGTCGTCATGATGCCGAGGTTTCTCGCCAGGCCGGCGATCGCCTGCACGATCGCGCGCGCATCATCGCCGTCGCCGAGACCGCTGATGAAACAGCGGTCGATCTTGATCTTGTCGAAGGGAAAGCTGCGCAAATAGCTGAGCGAGGAGTACCCGGTGCCGAAATCGTCCATGGATATTTTCACGCCGAGCTCACGCAAGCGATGCAACGTGGCGAGCGTCAATTCGGTGTTTTGCAGCAGCACGGATTCGGTGATTTCGATCTCCAGCCGATGCGCCGGCAGGCCGGATGACGCCAGCGCGCCGACGACGACCGCCACCAGATTTTTGCTCATCACTTGGATCGGCGACAAGTTCACCGCGACCTTGACGTCATCTCGCCACAGCGCGGCATCGCCGCACGCCCGCTTGAGCACCCACTCTCCGAGTGGAACGATCAGGCCGATCTCTTCCGCCACCGGGATGAATTCGGCCGGCCCGACCATTCCCCGCTCGGGATGCTGCCAACGCAGCAGCGCTTCGCACGTCGTCACTGCATCTGTTTGCAGGTCGACGAGAGGTTGGTAGTAAAGCTCGAACTCGCCATTGGCCAGTGCGGCGCGCAACGCCAGCTCCAGCGTCCGTCGCGCCTTCATGCGGGCATCCATTCCCGGCTCGAAGAAGCGGTAGGTGCCGCGGCCATGGGCCTTGGCCCCGTACAAGGCCATGTCTGCGTTCTTCAACAGCTCGGTCGGCTCGGTGCCGTCGTCCGGCGCTATCGCAATGCCGATGCTGGCGTCCACCACCACCGTCTGGCCCAACAAATCGTAGGGCGCCCGCAGGCTCTCGCAGATCCGCCGCGCCAGCGTTGCAGTATCTGTCGCCGTGTCAATGCCGGTCTGAACGACCGCAAACTCGTCGCCACCGACGCGCGCCGCCGTATCGGATTCGCGAACGCATGCGCGCAGCCGGTTGGCAACGGCCTTCAGCAGCTCGTCGCCGACCAGATGCCCGAGAGTGTCGTTGACACTTTTGAAGCTGTCCAGATCGAGACACAGCACGGCGAGGCGCTCGCCCCGACTCACGCCGGCAAGTGCGCGCGCCAACTGCTCGCGAAACTGCATGCGATTGGGCAAGTCGGTAAGCGAATCGTGACGTGCCATGTACGCGATCTGTTGTTCCGCCTGCCGACGCTCGGTGATGTCTTCGTGCGTCGCCACCCACCCGCTGTCGGCCGTGGGCTGGATCGATATGGCGATTGTGCGGCCGTCCGGCAGCTCGGAAAGAAAACTCAAGCGCTTGCCTTGTGCGATCGCCGTCTGCAGGCGTTCAATGTAGCGGTCGGGATCGTCCGAGAATGTTCCGCTTTTCGCTCGGGCGTCGAGCAATTCGCGAACCGTGCGCCCGGGCCTTACCAGCTCGGGCGAAAGTCCGTACATCTCGATGTAGCGTTGATTGCAGATCACGAGCCGCGCCGCGGAGTCGAACATCAAAAGCGCTTGTGACATGTTGCTCAGTGCCGCATCGAAACGCAGATTCTGAGCCCGCAATTCCGCCTTGCCCTCGCGTAGGGCGGCGGTCCGCTCCTCGACCAGCCGTTCGAGCCCGCGATTGAGCTGGTCGAGCTCGCCGATCATCAAGGAGATCGAGCGGTCGGTGCGGCGGCGATCGTTGTCCGACTGCTCGTAGGCGGCGGACACGAGCTCGAGCAGCGTCGGCAGATCGACCTCGCCGGAGGCCTTTGCCGCCTTGCCGAGCTGTCTCGCCAGGAGCTTATGCACGAGCGTTATCCCACGGCTTCCGCAATGGTGGTGACGGTCATGGTCTGGTTGTGCAGTTCGCAGACGCCAGACGCGCGGTGCGGAGAAATTTCCCCGTAAGAGTAAAAGCCAAGCCGCGGAACCTGCGAGCCGATCTCGGCACCGGCGGCCTCCAATTCATCCAGGGTGTGCTGACCCATCAGCAGGCGGCGTCCGATGCAGCTCACCAGAATCGCGAGCTGGTCGCCGGTCCGGTCCTGCCCGATCCCCTCGGCGGCCTGCCGCGCGGCCTTGGCGGCGCCGGCGGCCAATCGATCGAAATTCCCGCGCATCAGTTGCGCCGTCCAGCCCTCGGGAACATCGCCGGCAAACGTCATGGAGCGGGCCTCGTGGTCGACGGCAAGGACCGTGCGGACGATGTCGTGGTCGGGCCGCTGGCAATTGAAAATGCGCAGCGGAAACAACAAAGCGCTGCCAGGAAGGCCCTTGGCGTCGTCGCCCAGATAACGCTCGTAGAGATCGAGCGCCGGGCCGCCGTCGAGCTCGAACAAGACATTGCCGCGTGACCGGGTGATTTGCCGGCGTGGCCCGAACTCGTCCCAGCCGCCGGCGCTGCCGTGGCCGATGCGCACCGCCGAACCATAGAAGCCAACTGCCGCGACCATCTGCTTTCGCGGAGCGAAGTCGGCACTCACCAGCGTTTCGCGAAACTCGGCGCCGTCGCCGGCCAAGCCGCCAGTGACCGAGACCCGATCGCCAACTGCGCCGGTAATTCCCGCAACAAGCTCACTGCCGTTGACATTCAAGCCATCGGAGAGAACAAAAATTCCGGCAAGATCGGGCGCTGCCAAGGCCCGGCCAATCGCATCCCCGCACGAATGCGAACTCTCCGGCGACGGCGCCGGCTGGCATGCGAGCCGGAGCCTGGTCGCATCGAAGGCGATGGCGGCGGCCGCGATCTCCTCGTCGGTGACGTCGTCGTTGCGAATCTGACCGCCGGTGCTGCAGCCTAAAATGTGCGCGTCCGGGAACATCGCCCGCAGTTCGTGATAGCGCGTGCCGCACGCCAGCGCTGGGCGTCCGCCGAACAAAAAGACAAGATCGGCGTTGCGTCGGTCGGCGGGAACGGCGGTCCAGCTGGCAGCCTCGCTCCAGGACAGCTGATTGACCCGCATCGGTGTTGCTCCCTGTAAAAGTAACAACAGTATTGCTGCGTACGGGTCTAGGTGTGAGACCTGAAAAATCAGTTATCTGAAAAAGTTTCAGGCTTCATCAATCATCAACCTTATTCAGTCCGACGGCAAAATACATCGACGGCCTCGGGAATACGCGCCAGCGGTATCGTCCACGAGCTTAAAACGCGCTCAATACAAGCCTTTGTCACTCTGGGACGGCCGACGATCCGGGATCCGACATCTGGTTCCGGAGCCGGCAATACAGTATGCCGGTGAGGGTTGCGGCGTGCGGTCCTGTAGGCCAGAAACGCGAATCCCCGCCGTGACCATCCGCCCAGCCGCCGAGCGGCGCGACGGAATCTTTCGATTCTTCACTGTGAGTTGGTAACGACTCTTTGGAAGAAAGTGCTGAAAAGTTTAATTTCTAACCGGGTCTCGCGCAGGCAGGCGCTCAAACTTCTCCTGATCGGAATAGTATTGACCTTTAACGCTTATCGCCGCGAAGGCGACGGAGCAGAAGAGCTGGAAACCGCCCGCGCGCCGGAAGCGCTTGAGATGCGCGGCGTCGGGCGCGCCTTTCGGCGCAACCCTTCCATTATCCATGCGCCCGGGCGCCGCGGCGGGCGCTCAATTCCACCGCACGGTCGGGAATGGTGACGCGCAGCGTCGCCCCGATGGTGCCATCGACCAGGCGGATGTCGCCGCCATGGGCGCGCACCAGCTCGGCGGCGATGGCAAGCCCGAGGCCGGTACCCCCGGTGCGGGTCGAGCTCTGGAACGCCTCGAACAGATGCGTCCGCGCGCGTTCCGGAAAACCCGGGCCGGTGTCGGACACTTCGATCACCACCACCGCGCCTTCGCGGCGGCCGGTGATGCGGATCTGGTCGCGGTTCGGATCGCGCGCCGCGCGACTTTCCAACGCCTGCACGGCGTTGCGGGCAAGATTGAGCAGGATGCGAAACAGCTGGTCGTGGTCGGCCTCCACGATCAGCCCGCGCTCGACCGCGCTGATCCAGCGGATCGGGGCATCGGGGCCGAGCCCGAGTGTTTCGTGCACCTCCTCGACCAAGGGCTCGAGCAGGATCGGGTGCCGTTCCGGCGGAGGTTCCTGCAGGCGGCCGTACGACAGCGTCGATTGGCAGAAGGCGATGGCGCGCTCGAGCGCGCGCACCAGCTTGGGCGCAAAGCGCTGCACGCCGGGATCGGGCAGGCTCAACAGCCGGTCGGAGATGAGCTGCGCCGAGCCGAGCAGGTTGCGCAGCTCGTGATTGATCTTGGAGACGGCGAGCCCCAACGCGGCGAGGCGATTCTTCTGGTGCAGCGTCGAGGCGAGCTCCGCCTGCATGGTCGCGAGCTCGCGCTCGGCGATGCCGATCTCGTCGGCGCGCCCCGACGGCACGATGATGCGGTCGGCGTTCTCCGGGTCGGCGCGGAACGCCATCATATTGGCGGTGACCCGGCGCATCGGTCGCACGAACATGTAATGCAGCGTCAGATAGACCAGCGCCGCGGTGATGCCCGAGATCAATAGCGAGATCAGCAGCAGGTCCACCGAATAGCGCAGCATCGCCTTGCGCAACGGCTGCTCGTCCATGACGATCTCGATATAGTCGCCGCCCATCGGGGCCGGGCCGACGACGCGCATCACGTTATTCCTGGTGTTGAGCATCGTCTTGAAGGCATCGACGATCGCATCGAAGTTGTAGACGTTGCGCATGTCGTAGTCGTCGGTGATCGGCGGCGGGGCGTCGCCGACCGCGAGCATGCGGCGCCGCATGCCCATCTTCATGGCGACGGCGCGCGCGTCGATTGAGTCGAGGATCTGCTTGGCCAGGCTATCGGACACCATGCCGTTCGGCGCGGCGTCGAGCACAAGGGCCGCGGTGTAGGCGCTGGCTAGGCGATCGTTGAGCCAGCTCACCCGGAAAATGGCGATCGAGGGCACATAGATCAGCACTTCCGCGATCATCACGAACAGGATCGTGAAGGCGAGGAGTTTGCCTGACAGCCCAAAGCGCGGCGCCCGGACCGGTTCCGGCCGCGCGGCGGATGCATCGCTCATCGGTTGAGCCTCGCTGCGTCAAGCAATCCAGCCAAGACGACGCAGCCAACCCATGATGCGACGCGTCCGCGGCATCGTCAAACCATGAATGAAATAAGTCATTGCGGCACGTTTACCCACCTCGGCATAGGTCGGGTAGGGGACGACAAGGCCGGCAAGGGCCCGGATATTCAACTTTTGGCTGATAGCCAGCGTCCAGGCGGTGATGCTTTCGCCGGCACCGGCGCCGACCATCGTCACGCCGAGGATCTCGCCGGCGCGGTTGGTAACGACCTTGATGTGGCCGTCGGTCGCATGCTCCACCTGGGCGCGATCGTTCTCGCGATAGGGCCAGCGCAAGACGCGGATGACACCGCTCTGCACCCGGGCCTCCTGCTCGAGAAGGCCGACTTGGGCCAATTCGGGATCGGTATAAGTTACCGAGGGCACGGCACGATGATCGACCCTGAACGGTACGCGAAACAGCGCGTGGCGGATCACCAGACCGCCGTGGTGATTGGCGGCGTGCGCGGACGCGGGTCCGCCGGTGACGTCGCCCACCGCGTAGACGCGCTTGTTGGTGGTGCGCAGCGAGCCGTCGACGATGATGCCGCGCGGCGTGGTGCGGATGCCGGCGGCGTGGAGGTCGAGGTCCTCGATATTCGGCCGGCGTCCCGCCGCAATGAGGAGATGCGAGCCCTCGATGGTCTCCGCGCCGGCCGGCGTCGCGAGCACGACCTTGACCTTGGCCAGGACGCGGCCGACTTTCGCGATCTCGATCCCGGTGCGCAACTTGACGCCGTAACGCACCAGGGCATCGAGCACCACGGCGGCGCATTCGGGGTCATCGCTGGCCAGCGGCGCCGCGGCGTCGAGCACGGTGACGTCGGAGCCGAGGCGGCGGAACGCCTGCGCCAGTTCGAGCCCCACCGCCCCGGCGTCGACGACGATGAGATGGCGCGGAATTTCGGCGAGGTCGAACACAGTTTCGCTGATCAGGTGTGGCGTATCTTGGATGCCGGCAATCGTCGGCGCGACAGGCGAGCAGCCGGTCGCGATGACGAACCGGCGCGCCCGGATTGTAACGTCGCCGACCATCGCGGTCTGCTCGTCGGTGAAGCGCGCGGCCCCCTCGACGACATGCACGCCGAGGCCAGCTATACGTTCGCGGGTGGAGTTCGGCGCGACGGCGCCAATGACGTCGTTCACGTGCGCCTGGACCGCGGCAAAATCGACGGCGAAGCGCGCTATTTTGATGCCGAAGCGCGCGCCGCTGCGCGACGCGTTCGCGCGTTTGGCGGCCGCCGCTAGCGCGTGCAGCGCCAAGCCGCCGTTTTTTTTGAGGCGCTCGCCCCCCATGCGGTCTTTTTCGATGAGCACCGCCCGCGCGCCGAAAACGGCTGCCGCGGTGGCGGCCGAAAGACCTCCGGCGCCGGCGCCGATGACGCAAATGTCCGGTCTGAGCTCGTTCGCCATCAGCCGGCCGAACTCACAGGCCCCGAGGTAAATTTTGGCGTAAAGTCTTCATGGCTCTATTGCCGGCGTGGCGCAAACGCAGCCGACCCCATCATGGATATTCCATACATCTCTCTAGCGGGGCAAATGACGCTTGGAAAAAGCGAGCGCGGCGCTTGGCGGACCTTGGCTCGGCCGGCCGTCGCATTGACGAGCCATGAGGGCTCCCGTATAAGCCGCGCCAATCGCGCGGCGCGCGCGCTGAATTGAAAGTGCGCGTCCGACATAAGGCATTGGCACAATCGGACCGACAGGTGGGCGAAGGTCGGGCGTGCAGCGGAGACAAATCCCGTGAAACGAACCTACCAGCCGAGCAAATTGGTGCGCAAGCGCCGGCATGGGTTTCGCGCGCGCATGGCGACCAAGGGTGGCCGCAAGGTCGTCGCGGCGCGGCGGGCGCACGGCCGCAAACGGCTGAGTGCGTGATCGGGGCGCCGGCTCCCTCGTTCCCAGTTGAGCGGCTGAAACGCCGGAGCGATTTTCGAGCCGCGACAGCCGGTCTGCGAGCTTCGGGCAGAGCGTTCGTGGTGCAGGCCCGCCGGCGCGCCGACGGTGGGGCGATCCGGATCGGGTTTACCGTGTCGAAGCAGGTGGGCGATGCCGTGGAGCGCAACCGCGTGCGGCGCCGATTACGGGAGATCGTGAGACTATCGGCGGCAGCGGGTGCGAGCGGGTTATGCCCCGGTCACGACTACGTGCTGATCGGGCGCCGGGCGGCGCTGGCAGCTCCGTTTGGCGAGATGATGCGGGAACTCGATGCGGCGCTCAGTCGAATTCAAGCCCTCCAGCACGGGGGAACTGGTGGCGCCCGCCGCGACCCCCTACATGAAGCGGGTTCGCCGTCCCGGTCGTCGAAGCTCCGCAATCGAAAGCAGTCGCCAGAACGGTCCCAGAAGCCGTCCCAAGACCCACCCGGATAGCCGCCGCACGAGCTTTGCATGATCGAGCACAAGAACACCATCCTCGCCATCGTGCTGTCGCTGCTCGTCGTGGTCGGCTGGCAATATTTCATCGGCTACCCGCAGATGCAAAAGCAGCGCGAAGAAGCGCGGCTCAAGCAGCAGGAGCAGACGCAGGTGCAGCCCGGCGCGACGCAGCCGAGCGCGGCGCAGCCCGCTACGCCGGCGCCGCAAGCCGGCGCGCCTGCGGTGCCGGGCGCGCCCCCTGCCGCCGCACAGCAGCCGGCGACGCTGAGCCGCGAGGCGGTGATCGCGGCCTCGCCGCATGTTGCGATCGACACGCCGCGGCTTCGCGGCAGCATCGACCTCAAAGGCGCGCGCATCGACAACCTGTCGCTTGAGCAATACCGCGAAACCGTTGATCCCCATTCGCCGCCGATTGTGCTGTTCTCGCCGTCGGGCGCGCCGGAGGCCTATTATGCGGAATTCGGCTGGGTGCCGGCATCCGGCACGACCGAGAAGGTGCCGGGGCCGGATACGGTGTGGAAGCAGGACGGCAGCGGCGCGTTGGGCGTCGAGCATCCGGTTGTGCTCAGCTACGACAACGGTGAGGGATTGATCTTCCACCGCAGTATAGCGGTCGATGACCATTATCTGTTCACGATCAAGGACTCGGCGGAGAACAAAGGCACCAAGCCGATCACGCTGTTTCCCTATGCGCTGATCTCACGCCACGGCACGCCGAAGACGCTCGGCTACTACATTTTGCATGAAGGCCTGATCGGGGTGATCGGCGATCAAGGTGAGAAAGAAGAGACCTACAAGAAGATCGAGGACAAGAAGAGCGAAAGCTGGGACGTGACCGACGCCTGGCTCGGCTTCACCGACAAATACTGGGCGGTGGCGTTATTGCCCGACACTAATGTCAAGGTGCACGCGCGCTTCTCCGCCGGCGAAGCCGGCGGCGAGAAGACCTACCAGACCGATTACCTGCTCGATCCGCAGACCATCGCGCCGGGCGCGACCGCAACCGCCGATGCGCGGCTGTTCGCCGGCGCCAAGGAAGTGTCGGTAGTCGGCATCAATTTCCCGTTCTCGATCGACGGCGGCTACAACCAGGCGCTTCACCTCAACCATTTCGATCTGTTGATCGATTGGGGCTGGTTCTACTTCATCACCAAGCCGATGTTCCTCGCCATTGACTTCTTCTTCCGTCTCGTCGGCAATTTCGGCATCGGCATCCTCATCGTCACGGTGCTGGTCAAGCTGTTGTTCTTCCCGCTCGCCAACAAGTCCTATGCCTCGATGGCGAAAATGAAAGCGGTGCAGCCGGAACTCACGATGATCCGGCAGCGCTACGGCGACGACAAGATGAAGCAGCAGCAGGCGATGATGGAGCTCTACAAGAAAGAGAAGATCAATCCGGTGGCCGGCTGCCTGCCGATCGCGATCCAGATTCCGGTGTTCTTCTCGCTGTACAAGGTACTGTTCATCACCATCGAGATGCGGCACGCGCCGTTCTACGGTTGGATCCACGACCTTTCGGCGCCCGACCCGACCAACATCTTCACGCTGTTTGGCCTGATCCCGTTCGACCCAACGATTCTACCGCTCATCGGCAGCTTCCTTCACCTCGGCATTTGGCCGGCGATCATGGGCGTCACCATGTGGGTGCAGATGAAGCTCAATCCGGCGCCGCCCGATCCGACCCAGCAGATGATCTTCAATTGGATGCCGAT